>JALZJP010000052.1 GCA_030859715.1 Chloroflexota bacterium | reverse complement strand
ATGCTAGCCAATGGCTGAGGTTCGACCGCTTCGAGGCGTTCGCTACGATCCGCGACGCCTGGCGAATATCGGCAGGTTGATCGCTCCTCCCTATGACACAATGGATGCCGCTCAGATCGCCAGTGATGCCGCTCAATCGACCTTCAATATTGCCGAGCTGGAGAACGTCGACCTCGGCTCCGGGGCAAACTCCCATCTCCTGGCCGCGACCCGCTATCAGGACTGGCGACACCGCGACGTACTGATTCAAGACGAGGTTCCGAGCCTCTACCTGCATGAGCATAGCTATCGCGATGGTGAGCGGCGCCGCCACCGCCGCGGCCTCCTCGCCCGGGTTCGGCTCGCGGATTGGAGCGAACGGGTGATCCTGCCGCATGAAGGAACGATTCCCGGTCCGCGACTCGAGCGGCTGGCTCGCTTGCGAGCGGTGCGGGCGAACTTGAGCCCGCTCTATCTCCTCTATCACGACGAATCGGGTGACCTGCACCAGACGCTGACGACCGCTATCGCCGGCGCCCCGCCAATTTCGTCCGGCGTGGACATCAAAGGCGACCGTCACCGGCTGACGCGAATAGATAACGACGGCGTCGGGCAAACGGTTTCGGAATTCTTCTCAAACCGCACGCTGTTCGTCGCCGATGGCCACCACCGGTACGAAGCGGCCCTCGCCTACCGGGATGAACGGCGACGCGCCGGCAGCGGCGACACGGCGCCGAGCGAGTACGTGCTGGCGATGCTGGCGGACATCAACGATCCCGGCGTCTCGGTGCGGCCGACGCACCGCGTTATCAACCGCCTAGCGGGCTTCGATGTCGTCGATTTTCGGCGGCAATTAGCCGAGCTCTTCGTGGTCGAGACCAGTGAGACACCCGTGGCGGTGAGTGGTGACAACCTGATCTGCGAACTCGTAATCGCTGGCGAAAAGCATCCCTGGCGCGTTTCGCCCCGGCAAGACCGATCGCATGAAGCGCGCTTGCCCCCAAGTCGGAGCCGCGCCTGGCGGGATCTCAACGTCGCTATCGCCGATAGCATTATGCTCGAATCCATCTTCGGGCTTGGGTCCAGCCGGCTGCCCAACCACGTTTCCTACACGCACGATGCGAACGTGGCCCGCGAGGAGGTTGGGAAGGGCGAGGCGCAACTAGCGATGATCTTTGCGCCGCCCTCGTTGTTGGCGCTTGCCAGGGTAGCCGAAGCGGGGGACAAGCTGCCGCCGAAATCGAGCTACTTCGATCCGAAACCGCCGGCGGGTCTGGTCATCAACGATCTAAGTGAGCTCTGAGCCCGCGCACCGATCGCGCATGCAATGCGGACGCGACCGGGTAGCCGAATCGCGGCTGCCCGGTCGCGAGTGTGTGAGCAATGCGGCGGGCCGGAATTAACCGCAGCCGCAGCCGTTAGCGGTGGTTTCGTTGGCGCCGCTGTTGAAGGAGTGGCCGCAGGCGCAGCCCGATACCGCGTTCGGGTTGTGGACCGTGAAGCCGCCGCCCATCAACGAGTTGACGTAGTCGACTTCGGAGCCGGCCAGGTACATGGCGCTGAAATTATCGACGAAGAGACGGACGCCGTCGGTCTCGATGACCTCGTCGCCGTCCTCGCCATTGTCTTCAATCGTCATCCCATATTGCAGCCCGGAGCAGCCGCCGGGGGCGACGAAGACCCGGAGTCCGGCCTCCGGCGAGCCGTTGTCCACCAGGAAGCTTTTCAGCTGGCTGGCGGCTTCTTGGGTAATCGTCATCATATTCGTGGGTCCTCTCCGCGTCGATCAGGCTCATCGCAATGATCGGGATTGATCGTGATCCGATCCTTTCCTAATGATAGTGGCCGCGGCCGGTGTGTCAAGCGCTATTCGGTCCGGTCGAGCACATGTTGCGGCGCGAAGAAGACCAGCAGCGACAGGTCCTCGGTGATGTCGAAGAAGCGATGGGGGATGGTGGCGCCGACAAAGATGATCGAGCCGGGCCCGACCGGCTGTTCCTCGGCCGCGACCCGGATCATGCCGCGGCCGGACACGACATAATAGACCTCATCCTCGGCGTGCGGGGTTTGCTCGTCGATAGCGCCGGCCGCCAGGGCGTATCGGCCCAGGCTGAGCGAGCCGGCGTTGATGAATTGCTCGTAGGCGCGGCCCGATTCCGCTTGCCCGGCAACGATGTCTGGCAGACTGTGAATTTCCATGGACTCATTCTCCAGCGTTTTCCGGTCGCTAGCGGGCGACATGGACAAATCGCGAGTCGCCCGCTGATCCTTCCAAGGACCCGTCGAAACTATCTCACGGGTTTGGACGTATACAGATCGAGCGCTGATCCGCCGCGGCGCGCTTGCGGCCGGGCGTCATTCGATGGTAGACCAGCGTTCGCTCCAAGCGATGACGACGGCGGCGACGCGGCCGAACAACGCGGAGACATCACTTGTCCCAACCCGGTACGCCACGAGGCCGCCTCTGTCGCTCGCTCCGGCCCCTGATGCTCCTCCTTGTCGTCCTCGGCTCGCTCGCGGGCGGCGTCCTCGGCCTTGCCCACGAGCAGGAGATCGAGATCACGCTCGCCGACGCGGTTGACACCGGCCTTCGGGATGTCCTGCTGCAAGCGGTGGTCGAAGACGCCGGGGATGGGCCGATCGAGTTGCGAATCCTCCGCATGACCTTGGCGCCGGGGGGACAGTCACCCTGGCATGCGCACGCCGGTCTTGAGTTCGGCGTCGTTGAGTCGGGTACGATCCGGGTCCAGGTCAGCGGTCTGGCGGTCATCCGTCCCGCCGATGCGGCGGTCGACACCGAGAGTCAGGTCGTGCCGGAGAACCTCGACCTTTCGCTCAGCGCCGGTGATCGCATCGCCTACGCCCCGGGGACGGAGATGACCTTCCAGAACGCGAGCGCCGAGCCGGCCGTCTTGCTGGCGGCGACCATCTTTCCGGCCGGGCCGGAGGCACCGCCGGCGTCGGCCTTTCAAGCCGGACCCCCCACCGCGGAGGAGCTGGATGGCATCGAGTCGGTCATCCTCGGCCAAGCGATCGTCACCGATCTGGCGCCCGGCGCGGTCGTCGTCTTTGAACGGCTCGAAGTCGGGGCCGGCAGCCAGGTGCCGGCCTTCCCTGGTCCGGTGCTGATGGCCATGGAAGAAGGCTCGGTGGCGGGCTCGGTCCGCGCCACGGATGCCGGCGCCCCCGGCGATTCGACCTCGGCCAGCAGTGACGATGTGGAGTTCAGCCTGCGGCGCGGGGACGCCGCCTTCTTTAGCAGCGGCATGAGCGACGCCCCGCTCAACGGCGCCGGCCGCATCGTGGTCCTCCGGCTCGGCCTGATCACCGTCCAGGCGACGACGGCGCCGGCGGCTGAACGAACCGTGGCAACGGACACCGCGGGCACCGCGGACGCGGCGAACGCGTTTCTCCAGTCCGCGGCCGGCGCCGCGACCAGCACCCCGGTCCCGACCGCGGCGCCCGAGCGCCCGATGCGCACTATCACGAGCCGGCCGACGCCGCCCCCCGTGAGTGAGACCGCGACCGCGAGTAGTCCCGCGGACGAGCCAGCCGCGCCACAATCACCGCCGGATGACGAATCGATGGCGGGGCTCTTCCCGGCGACGGGAACGGTGCTGGCGGTCAATGATAGTGACGTTCGGATCCGGGCCGAGCCAAGTCTTGACGGCGCCATCCTGGCTGGGCTGAGCGCCGGACAGCTCGTGGTCGTGTTGGGTGAGCCGGTCGATGCCGATGGCTACATCTGGTACCCGGTGCAGGATGTGGTCGCGCCCGAGCTGCAAGGCTGGGTAGCGGCGCCCTTCCTCGATCTTGCCGCCACGCCCTAACCAGGAGCGAGGTTAAGCGAGCAGCGTTTCCGCCCGCTCGCGGATCATCTGCTCGATCTGGCCCCGGAACGGCACCGCCGCGAACGGGATATTCCCATTCAACTTGACTTCGCCCGGCAGGACCGACAGCGTGCCGGAGAGACGCAGGTTCATCGCCGACAGCGAGAACTCGCCGTCATTGCCGGTCCACGTTTCCTTGAGATCGGAGACCTGGTCGCCGTACTGCTGTTTGAGGTCGCCAAGGAGACCCTGGATCCGGCGGAGGGCTTCTTCCGGCGGCAATTGATGGGGCACGGAAATGGCAAATGACGGCATAGCAATCCTCTTCGCGAGTTTTGGAACGGACGAAGTACAGCCCGCCGTACCGGCTAGTCGGCGACCACCGCCAGGTCGACGCTTTCTCTCTCCTCGGCCGGGGTGAGCCGGAAGTGATCCATGGTGAGGCACTCGGTTGGGCACCAATCGACGCACAAGCCGCATCGAATGCAGGCTCGCTCGTCGATGATCATCGCCGCCGCGTTCGGGCCGAGCTCCGCTCGCGCCATGGCCGCCATCTCCTCATCGTTGTCGATGGAGTGGATGCGCTCAAGGGAAATCATTTCAATGCATGAGTGGGGGCAGACATCGGCGCAGGAGTTGCACAAGATGCAACGGTTGCCGTCGATAAAGATGTTGAGCTGGCACTGCAGACAGCGCTTCGCTTCCTCGAACCCGATCGGCTTGGTGTAGCCAATCTCGACTTCGAGCGTTGTATCGCCCGTGTCGAGGCCGCGGGAGCCGAGCGGCAGGGTCGGCATCATCTGGCGACCGACCCCCGCGTAGTCGTCGCCCCACACCAGGCGGCGGCTCATCGAGGTCAGGCTCCAATCGGCGACGCCTTCCGACACCAGGGGGTTCGGGGTGGCGACGAACTCGGTCGGCACCCGCGTGATCTCGATTTCCTTCACCTTCGGCAACGCCCCGCGAACCTCCTGGTCGATGAAGTCCGCCACCCGGCGCCCCTCGCCGATCGAGGAGATGAAGTTGGTCGGATTGACCACGTAGTCGCCGGCCGCCCAGACGTTCGGCAATTCGGTCTTGAGGTGCTGGTTCAGGAGCGGCACGCCGCGCCGGTCGGTCTCGACCGGAATTTCCCCCAGCAGCCGGTTGTCCTGGCGCTGTCCGATCGCGACCAGCACCATGTCGCACTCGACCACAAACTCGGAGCCGGCGACCGGCTCGGGCCGGCGCCGGCCCTTGGCGTCGGGCTCGCCCAGCTCGTTGCGGACCATCTCGATGCCGATGACCTTGTTGTTCTGGTCGCCGATGACGCGCACCGGCGACACCATGTACATCAGCTCGACGCCTTCCAGCTCCGATTCCTCGAGCTCCAGCTCTTCGACCGGGATCTCGGCGATCGAGCGCCGGTAGGTCATGACCGAACGTTCGGCCCCCATCCGGAGGACGGTACGGACGCAGTCCATCGAGGTGAAGCCGCCGCCGACGGTGACCACGCTCCTGCCGATCCAAACGTCTTCCTGGCCGAGATTGACATCCTCGAGGAACTGCAAGCCGGAAACGACCCCCTCCAGATGCTCGCCGGGAATGCCGAGTTCTTGAGCGACCTGGCAACCGGCGGAGATCACGACGACATCGTACGTTTCTGCCAGCTCCCGGAGCGTCACATCGCGGCCGACCTCGGTGTTGTAGCGGATGTCGATCCCGAGGTCCGCGATGAGCTCGACTTCTTCCAGGATGACGTCGCGAGGCAGGCGCCACTCCGGCACCCCGGACCACATGACGCCGCCCGGCACCGGATAGCGCTCGAAGATCGTCACTTGGTAGCCCTTGCGGGCGAGCTGGCGAGCGGTGGTCAGCCCATTGACGCCGGCGCCGATGATGGCGACCGTCAGCCCGTTCGGCGGCGGCGGCGATTCGCGCCGGGTTTCGCCCCGATAATCGGCGGCCACCCGCTTCAAGTAGCAAATCCCGATCGGGGCGTCGATCTCCTTGCGCCGGCAAGCGTCTTCGCACGGTTTGGCGCACATCCGGCCCAGGCAACCGGGGAAGACGTTGCTCTCACGGTTCAGCTCAAAGGAGTCGGCGTACCGGCCGTCGGCGATCAGCGCGATGTAGCGAGAGATGTCGGTGTGCGACGGGCAGGCGGTCATGCACGGGATGTTGTCGGAGAACCATTGGGGATCGCCGGTGTAGATCGGATACCGTTTGCCGGCGCGGATGGTGAATGGGTTATAGAACGAGGCATCGACGAAGGCCAGGAGGCGGATGCGGCGGGTGTCCTCGACCTCGATGTCGGCGAAGCCCTGGCCGGCAATGCCGTAGGCGGCCAGATCGCCGGTGACGGCGTCAACCTCGGCGACATCCATCGGCCGGAAGCGATCGGCGGGCGAGCCGCACGACGGGCAGAGATCAGGCGGGGTCGCCCCTTCGTGGATCCACCCGCACACCTTGCAGCGGAACATGGCCGGGCACCTCTCAGGGATAGCACGAGACGGCGATCACATGACAACGCGGCCGGACGTCCGGCGTCTGCTGGTCGAGTATACAACCCTCATAGCGGGTCACGATGGCTGCGAGCGGGAGCCACGGCAGCGGTGCCGGACCGGCGCTCCTCAGCCAGATGTGGTTTCGATGTGGAAGACCGGGTGGGAGGCGGAGATGGCGGCGAGCTGTTCGAGGGTCGCCGATTTCGGAACCCCGAATAGGGCGCCGGTCTCCGGATGCCAGCGATCGAGGTAGGCGCGCAGAATCGGCGGTTTGTCGACATTCGCGACTTCGGTGGCCACGATCCGCTCCCGCTCACGGCCAAGGCGAAGCTCACCGGCGCCGGCCGCGCGCAGATTGCGCACCCAGGCCGTCTGCCCGCGTGGCGCCACCAGGTAGCGTTTGCCGTCCACCGTCAGTGGGTACATTGGTACCGAGTGGAGGCTGCCGGTCGACCGGCCCGGAATGGTGAGGAGGGCGCCGCCCCGAATAGGGATGCCGAGCCGGCCAATGATGAACTGGACGACCGGATTGCCGATCTTCCGCACTAACCAGTTGGGGCGTCGATAGTCGCTCATGGCAGGTTCCTTCAGTGACCGTTCAGCGCTTGAGCACCTCGGGATTGACGATCTCGGGCGGCATCTCGCCGGCCAAGACGGCTAGGAGGTTCTTCGCCGCCAGCGCCGCCATGTTGTCGCGGGTGGCGACCGTGGCCGACGCGGTGTGGGGAACGACGATGGCGTTCGGCATCGTGATCAGCGGATGATCCGGGGGCAACGGCTCGGGGTCGGTGACATCCAGCCCGGCGGCCCAAATCTCACCGTCTCGCAGCGCCGCCACCAGCGCCTCGGTATCCACTACGGGGCCACGCGAGGCATTGACCAGCACCGCTTCCGGTTTCATCAAGCCAAGCTCGCGGGCGCCGATGAGGTGGGTCGTCTCCGGCGTCAGGGCGACATGAAGGGTCACGAAATCGGACTCTCGGAGCAGGTCATCGAGCGGACGATACTCGACGCCGAATTCGGCGGCGGCCTCGTCGTCGTGATAGGTGTCGTAGGCCAGGATGCGCATCTCGAAACCGCGGGCCCGGCGCGCCATTTCCTTGCCGATCCGGCCGAAGCCGACGATGCCAATGGTGGCGCCGTGGACATCGCGGCCCAACAGCAGGGTCGGTCCCCACGTCTTCCACTGGCCGGCGCGGACATACTCGACGCTCTCGACCACCCGGCGGGCGGCGGCCATCATGAGCGTCCAGGCGAAATCCGCCGTGGTCTCGGTGAGGACGCCGGGCGTATTGCAGATGGCAACGCCGCGTTCGGTCGCCGCCTCGACATCGACGTTGTCGTAGCCGACAGCAAAATTGCTGATGACCTTCAGTTGCGGCTCACGATCCAGCACCGCGCCGTCGATGAGATCGGTGAGCAAGGTGAGGGCGCCGGCCGCGCCCGCCAGGAGCTCGCCAAGCTCCTCCGGATCGGGCGGCATTTCTTCGTTCCAGAGCCGAACCTCGGCCCGCTCGCGGAGGAGCGAAAGCCCCGCCTCGGGAATGACGCGGGTGACTGCTACCAGTGGTTTGCCGGCCATGGTCCTGCTCCTCTTGGCGGTTCGACGCCGTTCGCGCGAAGGCTCGTTCGCCGATTGTCGCCGAGACCCGCCATTGAGGAAAGGCCAATGGCGCTCGGAGGCGCCCGGTGCGGTACCATGCGCGCGGACGGAGCCGGATCGCCGAAATCGTTAGCCGGGCAAAGGTGACGGTGATGTACTTCAAGCAGTTCCTCGACGAGCGGTGTGGTTGCGCCTCCTACATCATCGGCTCGCGTCAAACGCGGGAAGCTGCCGTCATCGACCCCGCGGCCAACATCGAGCAGTACGAGGAGCTGATCGAGCAACGCGGCTTCCTGCTTCGCCACGTGATCGACACCCATGTCCACGCCGATCACATCTCGGGGGCGAGGAGGCTGGCGCGGGCTTACGGCGCGGCGTTGATGCTCTACAAGGACGCCAAGGTGTCCTACTCGTTCACGCCGCTGTCGGAGGGCCAAGAGCTGAACCTCGGCCAGTTGAAGCTGCGCATCGTCCATACGCCCGGCCACCGGCCGGAGCTGATCTCGGTGTTGGTCATCAACCCGGAACGAAGCCCGGAGCCGTCGATGGTGCTGACCGGCGACTCCCTCTTGGTGGGGGACGTCGGGCGGCCCGATTTCGGCGGCGGGGATGCCGGTGACCAACACGAAAGCGTCGCTCGCTTGTTGACGTTGCCGGATTGGGTGGCGGTGTTTCCCGGTCACTTCGAGGGGCCGTGCGGGGCGGGCATGTGCGGGCGGCCAAGCACGACGATCGGCTTCGAGCGGCTGTTCAATCCCCTGGCCAAGCTTGAACGCGATCCCTTCGTCAATCATCTCACCGGCGCCGTGCCGGCCCGGCCGCTGAACATCACCGCGATTGAGGCCACGAATCGCGGCCTGGCCGACCTGCCGTGGGCAATGCTCTCGACTGATCAGAACGTGCCGGAAGTCCCGCTCGATGCGGTCGGTCCGCACGCACCCGACGCCCTGGTGATCGACGTGCGCGAACCGCACGAATACGCGGCGGGGCACATACCAGGCGCGGTCAACCTGCCGCAGGCCGACCTGGCAACACGATTGGCCGAGCTGCCGCGCCACAAGCGG
Organism: Chloroflexota bacterium; assembly: GCA_030859715.1. Taxonomy (GTDB): domain Bacteria; phylum Chloroflexota; class Chloroflexia; order Thermomicrobiales; family UBA6265; genus JACCYK01. Next base: position 845 of record JALZJP010000052.1, on the reverse strand, counting down.
CTGCTGCTCGTTTGCCAATCGGGGTTCCGCTCGCTGCGGGCCGCGCAATTCTGGCCCAGGCGGGTTTCACCGGCGTCGCCAGCGTCAGCGGTGGCACCGCCGGCTGGATGAACGCCGGCCACCCCATCGCCTTCGGTGGGGCGACGGGACCAGCGCCGCGGATTGTCGAGACGGAATGGGCGCACGCCGGCGGCCACCGGCCCATCGAATCGTCGTCGCTGATCTGAGCGCCTACTTCCTCCTCGCCCAGCGGTGGATGCGTCGAACACTGGGACTCTGGACCGGGAACATACGGTCTTCGCACTCCGGGAGGCGGGCACCGAGCTGGCATTTGGTTTGTCGTGGCTGGGCATCAATGGTAGAATTGGCAATGCGAACGAGACTTATTCTCAGGTTCGGGCGAGGGATTGAGGCGATTTGGTGGGACAAGTTCAAGCCGGCTATCGTGATACCGCGCACCGCTCGCTGGTGCTGAGCGTGGTGCGGGGCGCCGACGGGCATTTGACCGCCGGCGAGATTTTCGAGCTTGTCCGGCGGCGCGATCCGCGGGTCGCCTACGGCACCGTCTACCGGTCGCTGCATGTGCTGGCGGAGCACGGCTTGATCCAAGAGCTGACCTTTGCCGACCAGGCGAGCCGGTACGACAAGCGGTCCGACCGCCATGACCATGTCCACTGCACCGAGTGTGGCATGCTGGTCGATGTCGAGGTGCCGGTGGCCCTGATGGCCCACCACGTTGCCGCCGAGCAAAGCGGGTTTCACGTCACCAATCACCACACGGTCTTCGCCGGCGCGTGCCCGGATTGCCGGGCACGGGCCAACACCTAAAAGCGGTTCGGCTATTC
>JALZJP010000040.1 GCA_030859715.1 Chloroflexota bacterium | reverse complement strand
GTGCTAGGTCCAGAGGACCAGCAGCACGGCGACCACCAGCAGCAAGATCGCCGCGACGCCGGCGGGAAGGTCCTCTAGCTCCACGGTGACGGTCGCCTCCTTGCAACGGCTGGCGAGCACAACGCTGGCCTGGCCACGGCCCGGTTTTGAGGCGGCAGAATCGCGTCCGGGAGAATCGACGGACTATCCGGGGGTGGTACGTGTCGGCCGCTACCCTCTAGTGTGCCCGACGCGACACTCCCCGGTTCGTTCCATTCGGTCCCGACAACCGGCACGAACGTGCCACTGTGCATCACGCCTCACGACTCAGCTCCCAGGCGCGGAGCATGAACGCGTAGTCGTGGGCGCGCTCGCGCAGATTGTCATATCGGCCCGAGGAACCGGAGTGACCAGCGCCCATGTTGACGCGGAGGAACAGCGGCTGGCCGCTGGTCGAGCGGGTGCGGAGCTTGGCGATCCACTTCGCGGGTTGCCAGTACTGCACTTGGTCGTCTTCGATGCCGCCGGTGATGAGCATTTCCGGGTACGCGGTCCGCTCGACGTTGTCGTACGGGGAGTAAGCGCGCATATAGTCGTAGGCGGCCGGGTCGCTCGGGTCCCCCCACTCGACGAACTCCCCCGCCGTCAGCGGCAACGATGGATCGAGCATCACCCGCATGACGTCGACGAACGGCACCTCGGCCACCACGGCCCGCGCCAGGTCCGGCCGCAGATTAGTCACCGCTCCCATCAGCAGTCCGCCGGCGCTGCCGCCCATGATGATGAGCTGATCCGGCCTGGTCAGGCCGACGGCAACCAGATGATCGGCAGCGTCGATGAAGTCGGTAAAGGTATTCATCTTCTTCAGCAGCCTGCCGTCTTCGTACCAGTGCCGCCCCAGCTCCTGCCCGCCACGAATGTGGGCAATGGCAAAGGTGACGTCCCGATCTAGCAACGAGAAACGGCTCGGATTGAACCACGGCTCGATGCTGAAGCCGTACGAGCCATACCCATACAGCAGGAGCGGCCCCGGGCCGGACGGCGCGTCCCGCCGGCGCACGAGTGAGATCGGGATCGATGTCCCATCGGCCGCCGTCGCGAACCGGCGTTCCGTCACGTACCGTTCGGGGTCGTGCCCGCTGGGGATTTCGTCCCGCTTCAAGAGCGTTCGCTCACCGGTCTCCAGGTTGACGTCGTACACGGACCAAGGGGTGACGAGCGAGGAATAGGCGACGCGGACCGTGCCGGCGTCGTACTCCGGGTTCTCCCCGGCGTGAACGGTATAGACCTCCTCGTCGAATGGCACCCGGCGGAGATCGAGAGTCCGCCGGTCGAGGAGGGAGAGCTGGCTAAACCCCGCCTCCCGGCCGAAAATCGCGATCCCCGAGGCGAACACCGCCAACTCCTGGAGGAGGACGTCGGCCCGATGCGGGATCAACTCCCGTGGCGCCGCCGCCGGCTCGGCGACTGGCACGGCCAAGAGCTTGAAATTCCGTGCTCGCTCATTGGTCAAAACCAAGAACTCGTCATCGACATGATCGAGAAAATACAGGATGTCTGGGCGGCGCGGGGCGAACAGGCGCAACTCGGCCATCGGGCTGTCCGCCGGCAGGTAGCGCACTTCGGAGCTGTCCATGCTGGCGCTGGTCAGGAAGATGTAGGAGCGATCGTTCGCCTTCGCCAGCTCGAGGTTGAATATCTGGTCCTCTTCGCGGTACAGCAGGACATCGGCGGCAGGGTCTTCGCCGATCCGATGGCGGCACAGCTCGAACGGGCGCAACGTCGCATCCTGACGCGCGTAGTAGAGCGCCGTGCTGTCGTTCGTCCAGGCCAGGTTCCAGCCCGCGGGTGACAACCGCTCCGGCAGGATCTCACCCGAGGTGAGATCTTTGATGAAGACGGTGCCCTCGAGACCGCCTGATTCATTGAGACGGTAGGCGAGCCAGCGGTGATCCGGGCTCGGCTCCCAGGCGTCGAGCCGGATAAAGCCACTCTTGCCGACCATCGCGTTGAGATCGAGCAGGACTTCCTCGGCCGCGTCGAGGCTGCCTCGCTTCCGCGCCAGGATTTTGTGCTGGAGGCCCGCTTCGGTTCGGGTGTAGTAGAACCAGTCGCCGTGTTTCGCCGGCACCGAGCTGTCCGTCTGCTTGATCCGGCCGAGCATCTCCTGGTAGAGCGTCTCTTGCAGTTGCTTGGTCGGGGCCAAGACCGTCTCGCGATAGGCATTCTCGGCATCGAGGTAAGCGATGACATCTGGGTCAGACGGATCTTCCAACCAGGCATAGGGATCATCCCACTGGTTGCCGGAGAAATCCCACCGATGAGGGCGGGCCGCCGCTACCGGCGGTTGCGGCATCGGCTCGACCATTGCATTTTCCCCTTGTCAGGCCGCGAACCAATCCGACGGATACCGTACCCGATGCCGATGCTGTCCGCCAACGCCGGCATCGCGCCGGGAGGGCCGAAACCGTCAACGAAAACCATACCGTTGCCTTGGCTACGCTGCTACAATGGCGAGCACGCTATCCCAGGGCGGCCCTGAGCATCGACAAGGAGGATTCCGATGTCATTCTTCGATAAAGTGAAAGACGGCTTGGACGACGTCAAGGAAGCCGTCACCGAGGGCATCGACAAGGTCCAGCACGAGGCCGGTGAGGTGGCCGGCCATTTGGACCGGGCCGTCGACGAACGCCAGGCCCGCGCCCATGACCATGCCCCCGGCGACGCCACCGGCCGGTTCGACGGCCTGCAACAGGACGCCGAACGCGCCGCCCACGATGCCCACACCCGGATTGATGACGCGCAACGGGAAACAACGGGGCACCTGAGCCGGATGGAGCACGACGCCGACACCGCCGCCGCCGACCTCCGCCATGCCGCCGACACCATCGAGCGCGCGGCCCACGACGGCATCGACGACGCCCGGACCAAGGTCGACCACGCCGCCGCCGACGCGAAAGCCAAGCTCGACAAGACGATCTAAAGACGATGAGGAACGGCGATCGCCGTGGCGGAGACGCCGGGCGCTAAAGACACCCGGCTGACCGTCAGCCGGGTGCCTTTAGCGCCCGGCGAGGCCGAAACGGCGATCGCGCGGGAAACCAAACGAACAGGAGCGAACTAGCCGCCGCTCGGGGTTGCCGCGGCCGGTGTCGCCGGCGCCTCGACGATCGCGCGGGCGGTAAAGATTAAGAACCCGCCATCCGTCGGCAACGCCAGGGAAAGCTCGCCGTCAACGATGACGAAGCTCGTCACCTCGTCGAGGTACGCCACAAACTCGTCGGCCAACGATTCGGCCGGACAAGCCATCCGGGTCAGTCCGACCCGTTCGATGTCGATGGCCGGCGCCTCAACCGTGTACTGGCCGCGCCCGTGATTGCAATCGGCCCGCGCCAGCACGCGACCGTCCGCCTCGAACTGAAGCGTGTAGTTCTCCGGTTCTCCTGATTCAACGGCCGAATCGTTGCTGCCGAGGAAGCGTTGCCACTCCCAGACGACGCCCACGATCGCCGGCAGAAAACGCAGGGTGCCGCCATCCGCCAGGCTCAAGATGAGGCGATCGGTCGCGACCTCGTAGCTGGTGACCAGGGCCAACCACCCGACATACTCGGTCCCCAAGGAGCCCGCCGGGCACCCCACCAACGTCATCATCAGACCCGACAAGGTCAACGCATCCCCGGTGATCTCATACGAACCGCCCACCTGGTTGCAATCGGCCCGGGCCGCGACGCTGCCATCCGGCAAGAACTGGATCGTGTACCGCGACGGGTCCTCCGGCGTTTCGACCGTGCCATCCGCCAACGCGGCCTCGGTCAGTTGCCAGACTATCGGCGGTAGCGCTCCATCACCGGCCGGGGTCGCTTCCGGCGTCGCTGGCGCCGCGACGCCGCCGGGGACGGCCGCCGCCGCCATCAGCGCCCCGCTCAAAACTCCAAGCAACCATCTCCGCATCTCGCGCTCCCTTGCCGAGTCGTGAGTCGTGAGTCGTGAGTCGTGAGTCGTGAGTCGTGAGTCGGGGAGAGTGAACCCCGTGGTCGCCAGCACGTCAAGCCTCTGGGCAGAAATGTGCTCCCGTCTGACGACTCACGACTTACGACTCAAGCTCGTATGGGTTCTCCGGCAGCGCCACGGGCCGGCCCGCCGCTGCCGATTGGTAGGCCGCCTTGGTGAGTTGCAATACCCGCGCCCCGGTTTCTATCGGCGCCAGGTTCGGTACCCCAAGCTGGACGACGTCGAGGAAGTGGGTAATCTCCGCCGTGAATGTGTGCGCCGGCTCATTCCGCAGCTCGGCCGGACTGTCCCAAGCATGGAGCTGATGGGCGGTGCGGGTCCGGTTGCCGGCGATGCTGCCATATTCGGCCATAACCTCGAATTGCCAATCATTGACCGTCGAGAAGGCCCAACTGGTCAGGATCTCGCCGACCAAGCCCGATTCAAAGCGGATCATGAGCAGGCCGGTGTCCTCGCTCGGTAGATCGGCCAGCAGGAACCGATCCATCATCGCCATCACGTTGACCGGCCGGCTATCGGCCAGCGCCAGCAACCTATAGCTGGCATGCCACCCCGTATCGAGCACTTCACCGCCGCCCATCCGGGCCGGATCGGAGCGCCACGCCCACCGGCTTTCGCCGGTCGCGATGTCCGCCGCCGCCTGGCTGGCGGAGGCGCCCTGGTTCTGGAACGCCTCGATCGAACGGGCGATGTACGGTTTGCCGAGGATCCCCGTGGCAAGCAAGCGACGCGCTTCGATCAGGCTCGGCTGAAACAACTGGTTGTGGGCCATGACAAAGGTGACGCCGCTGTCCCGCAGCGCCGCGTCGATGCGGGCGGCATCCTCCAGCGCGATGCAGAGTGGCTTCTCACAGAGAATCGCCTTCCCGGCGGCCGCAGCCGCCAAGATTGCCTCGGTGTGCAGGTGATGCGGCAGGCAGATATCGACCGCCCGCACCGCCGGGTCGGCAATGATCTCCCCGATGGACTCATACACGGCGGCGCCGCCGCTATACGCGCTGGCGAAGCTCCGCGCCCGTACCGGCGAGACATCGGCGACGGCGACGATCTCGCCCCGCGGCGCATTCGCCAGCCAGCCGATGCCGTGCTGGACCGCGATCCCGCCCGCGCCAATCAACCCAACCTTCAGCGTTTCAGCCATCGATATCCCTTTTGTCATCACGAACCAAGATCGCCCTGCAAGACCGCGGTCCGGCCCCTAGGCGCCAGGCTGAACCCCGCGCCAACGTCACAAGACCCAGGGTTGCCCCAGCTAGAAGCCCGCTCGACCATCCATCGACCAAGCACCGGTCCGCGGTCCCAACCGGCAAACGGCGCGAAGCTATCGACCCCCGCCGCCTGAACACCACGATCCCGCACCGGACTCAGCCAGCTTCAGCTGGGTTCGTGCTCTCAGCGCGGGGATCTATTCCCGCGCTTGGCCTCGTGGCTGTCGGGGTCCGGACCCTGCTCTCCAACGACGGCATCCACGAATCGACAACGAGCCGGGGTCTACCGCGCGTCGATCGCGGCGAAGTGCTTGTCGGTCGGGCCGACGAATTCGGATTGAGGCCGGATCAGGCGGTTGTTGGCGATTTGCTCAAGGACGTGGGCGCTCCAGCCCACCGAGCGGGAGACGGCGAAGGTTGGCGTGAACATGTCGCCCGGGAGGCCGACCGCGGCTAGGACCGCCGCCGAGTAGAACTCGACATTGGTGTAGAGACGGCGGCCAGGCTTCCGCTCCGCCAACAGGGCCAGCGCCCGCTCCTCGGTTTTCTTGGACAGGGCGAAGAAGTCGGGGTCGCTGGCCTGCTCGGCCATGCCGCGCAATATCTCAGCTCGGGGATCCTCGGCCTTGTAGACGCGGTGGCCAAAACCCATCAGGCGATCACCGCGATCCAGGGCGGCGGTCAACCAACTCTCCACGTTGTCGGCGCTGCCGATCTCGTTCAGCATGTCGAGCACCATCGAGGGCGCCCCGCCATGGAGCGGGCCCTTCAAGGCGCCGATCGCACCCGTGATCGCCGAGACCAGGTCGGATTGGGTGGAGGCGATGACCCGCGCCGCAAACGTCGAGGCGTTCATGCCGTGGTCGGCGAGCAGCACCAGATAGACATCGAGCGGCTGCCAGTGGCGGGGCTCCGGCTCGTTGCCGAAGAGTTGGTAGAGGTAGCTCTGGGCGGTGTTCAGCTCCGGCCGGGGCGGGATCGGCTCCAATCCTTGCCGCACCCGAAAGTAGGTGGCCAAGATGGTCGGGAAGCGAGCCGCCAGCGCGATCGCCTCATCGAGGTCCGGCACGTCATCAAATTGCGTGTGATCGACCGCGCCCAGGGCCGAGACGCCGGTCCGCAGGGCGTCCATCGGCGCCGCGTCGGCCGGCAGGGCCCGCAGCGTCTCGACTACGCCCTCGGGGATCTCACGATTCTGCCCAAGCTGCCGCTGGAACTCGGCTAGTTCGCGCTCGTCCGGCAGGCGGCCGAGCCACAGGAGGTAGGCAACTTCCTCGAACGACGCCTTCCCCGCCAGCTCATGGATGTCGTAGCCTCGATAGACGAGCCGGCCCTCTTCGCCAAAGACATGGCTGAGCGCGGTCGATGCGGCGACAACGCCCTCCAGGCCCTCTGGCTTCGGCCGGACCGTCTCCTCCTCGTCCATTGACCGTCCGTTTCCCGTGCTCATCGAGCCTCGCTCCTCGCGTGTAGTGAGCGCCATCGCCAGGTCGCCGGAACCGCGATTGGAGACGACGACACGTCGGTTGTCCGGGCTGACTCGAACAGCGGCCCCGGCGACGATCTTCAATCCGCAATCCTAGCACGTCAGTCCAATGCCACACCGCGAAAGCGGCCGCATTCAACCGGATGAATGAGCAACCACCCGGCGAACTAGGGCCGGTCATCGCGGCTCTGCGGCTCACGCGCGATAGGCAATCGCCGCCGGAAATGGTAGGCTGCCAGTGCCCCGCTCGCGTCTGACCCGGCCCCCCGTCCTGGGAGCGCCCGGGGCGGCAGTGCCCGGCCGCGATCCGGTAGCCGCCGCTCCCGCGTTGCCGGCGATCGCCTTGGATGATGAATGGACTGTACGTACATACGAGGGGCGGCGTGACAGGGCGCGGTCGCCAGGCAACTGGGAGGCGATGCCGAGGCCCGATGCTGACGGCCGGAATCGCCGGTTTGAGCGTGCTCGTCGTCACCGTCCTGGTCGTGACCGCCCCGTTCATGGTGCTTGGCCAGTCGGCTCCGGCCCGCGGCCAAGGCCAAGCGAACGAAGCCGTGCCGACCACAACCGCCAGGTCGTTCCAAAACGATCGCCAAGACCAGGCCGCGCCCGACGACCAGCCCGCCGCGCTCGGCGACTCAATCCGATCGCGCGTCGCCGGTGACCGGGACCAAGCGCCGCCGGGTCGCCGGCCCCGGCCCGATCCGGCCCCGGTGAGGCTCGCTCCCGTCGCCACCGAGACGCCGGAACCGGCGCCGCGCCGCGCGCGGACACGAACATCGCCCGCACGGTCCGCACGAACCGGGTCCGCTCCGTCCGCCTCGCGGGTCTGGCCGATGGCGCCGGGAACCTATGACCTCAGCCAGCCGTTTGGCTGCGTGCCCCAACTCTTTGGCTACTACCCGGTCGTCCCCGGTTGCCCGGCGGAGGCGCCGGCGGTGCATGACGGCCTCGATTTCGCGGCGCCCGAGGGGACGCCGATCTATGCCGCCGCCGCCGGTTGGGTCACCGCCGCCGGCCTGGACCGGGCCAGCGGCATCGCCAACACGCTGATCGTGGTGCAGCACGACGGGGCGAACGAGGGGTACGCCACCGAGTACATTCATTGGATCGCGACCTACGTTGAAGCCGGGGACTATGTGCAAACCGGGGAAGCCATCGCCGAGGTCGGTTCGGTTGGGTATTCGACCGGCCCCCACCTCCATTTTTCCGTGGTCGAGTTCGCCACGAACGAACGCATCGACCCGGTGCGCTGGCTGCCGGCGACCTCGCAAAGCGGCGCCTACGTGGGGCCACTGCCTGGCCGCGACCCGGTCAGCTTCACCAGGCAGAACGTCCCGGTGCCTGACTATGCCGATCCCGCCCCGCCGCCGGTCCCCAGCGCCCAACCGGTCCCCGCCGCCGCGCCGGCTGCCGTCGATCAAGCGCCGGCAACCACACCGGCCCCGGTCGCGGATAACGAGCGGGGCCTGGTCGAACCCGCCCCGGTCGCGCCAACGCCGGTCCCCACCGCTCATGTTGACCGGGCCGACGAGGCCGGCCCATCCAGAAACGGCCGGGACGACGACAACCGAGACCGGCGGCAGCGCGACGAAGAGCCAGCGCCAGCATCAGAGGAACCAGCGCCGGCCGCGGCCGCGCCGCCGCCGTTCGTGCCCAACGTTCCCCTCAACCCGATGGTCACCACGCCGGTCCCCGCCGCCGATGGCGAAGACGACGGGGGTCGCAAGCGGAAGGACAAGCGCGATCGCGAATAGAAGGTGACGGCAGCCACCGATGACTACGCGGTGTCGTCGTTGCCGCTTCCCGTGGCCGGCGGACGCTCATTGGGTTCCGCGATGGCGCGAAAATCGCCCTCCAACGCGATTCGGACGGCCGCGAAACGCATCGCCAGCGTCTCCAACGCCTGGCGCAGCGTCTCTCGTTGCGATGGACCCGGGTTCGGTCGCAGGCTCGGGTAAATAGAGGCCGTCAGCAGGCCCCGCAACTCCACGACAAAGGCGCCGACCTCGTCCCGGGTCGCCTCGTTCAGATAGAGACGGCGGGCACTGTACAGGTCGGCAAAGGTAAAGGTGCGTTCGCCGACCTCTTTCCAGTTCTCCCAAACCAGCGACTCGGGCAGGAACTCGGCGGGTGGGACATACGGCTCGCCAGGGAGCAAAATCGGGTTCGTCACCGCCGCGAAGGCGCCCTCGAGCCGGGCCAGGAGGGCATACAGCTCCGCCGTGACGGCGGCCCGCTCGCCGGTGAACTGGCTCGCCGCCTGACGCTCGCGTTCACCAAGTTGCCGCGTCAGATCGGACCGGGCCCGCTCAGCGTCGGTGAGCCGCGCCGTGAGATCCGCGCGCAGTCGCTCGCTCGACGCTTCCTGCCGTGCCGCGAGCTCGCCCCAGCGCTCGTTCGCATCGAGACCGATGTGCTCCAGGCGTCCCTGAAGCCCCAGTTGCAGCGCTTCCAACTGCCGATTCAGATGGATCAGGCGATCGTCCCCGGAGGCCAGCGTGGCGCGAACCTCGGCCGTGAGCTGATCGAGACGGCTGTTCGTCTCCTCGCGGCCGGCGCTCTCCAGTCGGGAGACGACCGGCTTGGCGTCCTCCGGCGGCACGTCGATCACCCGCCGCGATTGAGGCCGGGCGGTCGGCCGGGGCAATCGTCGGCCGGCCCACAAGGCGCCCGGTCCGGCATCGCCGCCGAGCAGGATCAGCGCCCCGAGGCCACCGGCGATCACCAGCAACAGGATCAAGATAACGACGGCGATTTCCACCCGATTTCCACCCACACGCCGCGCTCGACGCGGCCACCGAGCCGCGACACTGACTATAGCGCGACCAACGGCTGGATGCCGGGAGCCGGGAGCTTATGGCATACCGGCGGGCGGCGTCAGCTACTCCCGACGAACGCCGCGGACACGCGCGTTCCCCGCCGCCTCCGTCCTCTGCCGCAGGCCCAATCGATACCTCTGGAATCGGGCGTCGCGCGTCGTGCCTTGCGGCTACCGCGCGAACCGTCATGCCAGCGCTTGCGACGCGCGGCTCACGTCCGGCAGACCGGCTAGGGCCGCTTCGATCTCGCTTTGGGGATGCTCGTAGTCGCGGAGCGAGCCGGAGTTGTAACTGTCGTAGGCGGAGAGATCGAAGTTGCCGTGGCCCGACAGGCCGAACAGGATGGTGCGGGGCTCGCCGGCTTGCTTTGCCGCCAGCGCCTCGTCTATCGTCACCCGGATCGCGTGGGCCGCTTCCGGCGCCGGCAGGATGCCTTCGCTCCGGGCAAAGAGGGTCGCCGCCTCAAACGTCGGCCGCTGGAGGACCGCCACGGCGTCGATCAAGCCCTGATCGACCAACAAGCTGACGAGCGGCGCCGCCCCGTGATAGCGCAAGCCGCCGGCATGGATCCCGGCCGGCACGAAGCCATGTCCCAGCGTGTGCATCTTGACCAGAGGCGTCAGCATGGCGGTATCGCCGAAGTCGTAGGCATAGGTGCCGCGGGTCAAGGTCGGGCAAGCGGCCGGCTCCACCGCCACGATCCGCACCGGGCGGCCGCCCAGCTTCTCGCGGATGAACGGGAAGGAGAGGCCGGCGAAGTTGGAGCCGCCGCCAACGCAGCCGATCACGACATCCGGCCAGGCATCGGCCATTTCCATTTGCCGCACCGCCTCCTGCCCGATCACCGTCTGATGGAGCAGGACGTGGTTCAGCACCGAGCCCAGCGCGTACTTCGTGTCGTCACTGGTGGCGGCATCCTCGACGGCCTCGGAGATCGCGATCCCCAGCGACCCGGTCGCCTCCGGGTCTCGCTCCAGGATCGCCCGACCGGCATTGGTATCTGGGCTTGGGCTCGGCACGCAGGTCGCGCCCCAGGTCTCCATCAGGGCCCGCCGGTATGGCTTTTGGACAAACGAGATTTTCACCATGTAGACCTTGACTTCGAGATCGAAGAAGGAGCCGGCCAACGCCATCGCGCTGCCCCACTGGCCGGCCCCGGTCTCGGTCGCGATCCGCGCCACCCCCTCTTGCTTCGCGTAATAGGCTTGCGGGATCGCGGTGTTCGGCTTGTGCGAACCGGCCGGGCTGACGCCCTCGTACTTGTAGAAGATGCGCACCGCGGCCGGGAGATCGAGCGCCCGCTCCAGGCGATGCGCCCGGTGCAACGGCGTCGGCCGCCAGAGCCGGTAGATGTCGAGCACCGGCCGCGGGATCGGGATGAAGCGATCGCTGGACACCTCTTGCTGGATAATCGCCATCGGGAACAACGGGGCCAGGTCGGCCGGGCCGATCGCCTGGCCGGTGCCGGGATGGAGGACAGGGGCTGGCGGCACCGGCAGGTCGGCCGCGATGTTGTACCACGAGGTCGGAATCGCATCTTCACCGAGCAGATAGCGTGTCTGGCTTGCCAAGTGGAAGCTCCTCATCACCCGCGAACGGTCGCGGCGCGGACGGCGGGACGGAGACGTTCTTTGCCGGAAGATGCGGCATTGTAGAGCGGACCGCGCCGCGTCGCAAGCCGGTCCGGACGCTGGCCCGGAGCCAGTGAGCGGAGCGACAATAGCGGCCGATCCGTTTGTCATCGCCCGTCGGATAGGAGACCGCATGCGACCCTTCACCCTCATTGCCGCGACCGGCGATGCCGTCGTCCAGCTAGATTGGCGAGGAAACGACGCCGACGCCACCGGCACGACGCTGATGCTCGAAGGCAGCGGCGTTCAGTCCGTCGCGGTGGACCCCCACGATCCGGATCGAATATTCGCCGGCACCTTCGATCACGGCGTCTTCCGCACCGGCGACGGCGGGGCAACCTGGAGCCAGGTGAACGGCAACGTCCCGCACCCGCGGGTGCCGGCGGTCACGATCTCGCCGTACGAGCGCGTCAACGGCAGATCGGTCGTCTACATCGGCACCGAGCCCAGCAACCTGTACCGCTCCGAGGATGACGGCCACACCTGGCAGGGGTTCCCCGCCATGCTCGAAGTGCCAAGCCAGCCGGACTGGTCCTTCCCGCCCCGGCCCTGGACCAGCCACGTCCGCTGGATCGCCCTGCACCCGACCGATCCCGCCACGATCTACGTCGGCATCGAGCTGGGCGGCGTCATGCGCACTCGCGACGGCGGTCAGACCTGGGAGGATCGCAAACCCGGCTCCCAGCCGGACGCCCACGCCCTGGCCACCCACCCCGCCGCCCCCGATCGCCTCTACGAAGCCGCCGGCGGCGGCGTCGCCCTCACCGAAGATGCGGGCGCCACCTGGCATCCGGCCGACGCCGGCATGGACCGCCACTACGCCTGGGGCCTGGCGGTGGACAGCGTCGACCCCGACCTCTGGTATGTCGCCGCCGCCTCCGGCCCGCGCCGCGCCCACAGCACGGACGGCACCTCCGACGCGGTCCTCTACCGGAAACGCGGCGCTTCACCCTGGAAGGCGCTAGGCACGCCTGACGGCACGGCGCTCCGCCAGTCGCACCCCTCCACGCCCTACGCGCTGGTCGCCCCCCGCGATTCACCGAACAGCCTGATCGCCGGCCTCCATAGCGGCGACCTGCTCCTGACGGAGGACGGCGGCGACTCCTGGCGCGCGGTCAAAACCGGCCTCACCGGCCTCCTGGCGCTGAGCGAAGCGACGATCTGAGTCGTGAGTCGTGAAGAGCATGGCGCGGTCACGATGAGGAGTCCAGACTCGCCTCCGCTCGCCTGACACCCGGTTACTTACGACTCACGACTCCCGTCCGGTGCTACACTCGCGGACATCCCCGCGGCCCCGGCGGGCGTTGCCGGTCGCGCTGTCTGACGCCATTCGTTTACCACCCAGGAGATGCGCTCCCATGTCCGTCACCGTGCGCGAGCCCAGCGCCGGCCGCCCCGCCGGATCCGTCGAACCGGGACCGGCTCCCAGTCAACGCGAGCACCGCGCCGCCGCCGAGACCGCGCGCGTCCTCTCGACCGAGCTGGCCGCCCGGATCAGCGGCGAAGTCCGCTTCGATCGCGTGTCGCGCATGCTGTACGCCACCGACGCCTCGAACTACCAGATCGAGCCGATCGGGGTCGTCATCCCCAAAACCACCGACGACGTGCTGGCGACGATCGAGCTGGCCTCCTCGCACGGCGTTCCCCTCCTGCCCCGCGGCGGCGGCTCCTCGCTGGCGGGTCAAACCGTCGGCGCCGCCCTCGTCATCGACTTCTCGAAGCACCTGTCGCGGGTGCTGGCGATCGACGCCGAAGCGCGCACCGTGACCGTCGAACCGGGGCTGAATCTCGACGCCCTCAATAAGCTGCTCAAACCGAGCCGCCTGATGTTCGGTCCCGATCCCTCATCGTCGAATCGGGCCACCACCGGCGGCGTCGTCGGCAACAACAGCACCGGCGCCCACTCCATCCTGTACGGCATGACGAGCGACAATGTGCAGGCGGCGCGGGTCGCCCTCTACGATGGCGGCACGATCGAGCTGGGCCGGGCGACGCCGGACGAGATGGCGGCGCGAGCCCAAACCGACGACGCGACCGGGCGCCTGTTTCATAAGCTGCTGAGCTTCCGGCAGCGGTACGGCGACCTGATCGAGCGTGACTTCCCGCCCCACTGGCGGCGGGCGACCGGCTATTCGCTCGATCAGTTCCTGAAACCTGACGCCGAGCTGAACCCGGCCCGGTTGATTGTCGCCTCCGAGGGCACGCTGGCCACCACCTTGCAAATCACCTTCAACCTGGTGCCGCTGCCAAAGATGACCGGCCTGGTCCTGCTGCAATTCGATGAGCTGGTGGCGGCCATGGCGGCCACCCCGGCGATCCTCGAGACCGAGCCGTCGGCAATTGAGCTGATGGACCGCATGCTGATCAACCTCACCCGCTCCCAACCCGGCTACGCCAGCAAGATTTCATTCATCGAAGGCGACCCCGCCGGTATTCTCGCCGTCGAGTACTATGGCGCTTCCGACAAGGAGCTGGAGCACAAAGCGGGCGGCCTCGAAGCGATGCTCCGGCAACGGGGCATCCGGCTCAGCGCGGCGCCGCAACGAGTGCTCGATCCCGGCCGCCAGGCCGATATCTGGGCGGTCCGCAAAGCCGGGCTCGGCCTGCTGATGAGTATCAAGGGCGATCACAAGCCGATCCCGGTCATCGAGGATGTCTCCGTCCCCGTCCCCCACCTGGCCGAGTTTGTCCGCGCCGTCGAGGAGCTGGTGGCGGCGCACGGGACAACGGCCGCCTACTATGCCCACGCCTCCGCCGGCTGCCTGCACATCCGGCCCCTGGTCAATCTGAAGACCATCGAGGGCGTCACCGCGATGCGGGAGATGGCGCTGGCCGCCGCCGAGCTGGCGCACCGCTTCGGCGGCCACATGAGCGGCGAGCATGGCGACGGCCTGCAACGCTCGGAGCTGAACCCGACCATCTTTGGTCCCGAGTTGTACGAGGCGATGCGCGAGTTCAAGGCGCTCTGGGACCCGCGGGGCAAGATGAACCCGGGCAAGAAAGTCGATGCCCCATCAATGCTCGACGACCTGCGCTACGGACCCGCCTACGCGGGCCGGGAATTGAAGACCCACCTCAGCTTCGCCAACGAGGGCGGCTTCCTGCGCGCGGTCGAGATGTGCAACGGGGCTGCCGTCTGCCGCAAGCTGAAAGCGGGCACGATGTGCCCGTCGTACATGGCGACCAAGGACGAGAAGGACACCACCCGCGGCCGCGCCAACGCCTTGCGCGACGCCCTGGCCGGCCAGGGCGTCGACCGATCGACCTTCACCTCGAAGGGCACCTACGACGTGCTCGATCTCTGCCTCTCCTGCAAGGCGTGCAAGACCGAGTGCCCATCCAGCGTCGATATGGCAAAGCTCAAGACCGAGTTTCTCGCCCAGTACCAGGATGTGCATGGCACGCCCCTCCGCTCGCGGGTCTTCGGCAACATCCACACCATCTCCCGCCTGACCGCGCCCGTGGCGCCGCTGGCCAACTTGGCCTTGATGACGCCGCTGGCGAACCCGGTGATGCGGCTGCTGGGCGTCCACCCGGAGCGGCGCTTGTCGCCCTTTGCCCGCCGCACCTTCGTCACCCGCTGGCGCAAGCACCTCAAGCACCGCCCTCCCCAAGCGGTCGCGACGCGCGGCCAGATCGTCTACTTCCACGACACCTTCACCACGTACAACTACCCGCGGATCGGGATGGCGACGGTCAGGCTGCTGGAAGCGGCCGGCTTCGAGGTCATCGTCGAAGAGCGGCGAGCCTGCTGCGGCCGGCCGATGCTCTCCAAAGGGCTGGTCGGCGAAGCGAGGAAGGTGGCCCGTCGCAATGTCGCGGTCCTGGCTCCCTACGCCAAGCGGGGCATCCCGATTGTCGGCACCGAGCCGAGCTGCATCCTGACCCTGCGCGACGAGTACCTTGACCTGCTCCCGGATGATCCCGACGCCGCGATCCTGGCCGAACATGCCTTCATGTTCGACGAGCTGCTTGCCAAGCTGGACGCCGACGGCGAATTGGGGATCACCTGGAAGGAAAAGCCCGGCCCCGAGGTCTTCTTCCATGGCCACTGTCACCAAAAGGCGCTGATCGGCACCGGTCCCTCGCTCGCCCTGCTGCGCGCCGCCGGCTGTGAGACCCGCGAGAGCGGGGCCGGCTGTTGCGGTATGGCCGGCTCGTTCGGCTATGAGACCGAGCATTACGACGTCTCCCGGCTGGTCGGCGCCGAGCGGCTCTTTCCCGCCGTCAAAGACGCCGGCGCCGAGACCATCATCGCCGTCGCCGGCGTCTCCTGCCGGCAGCAGATCGAGCATTTCACCGACCGCTCGACTCGCCATCTCGCCGAAGTGCTGGCGGCTCGCATCGACCCCGCCCACGCCTGGGCCCCGGTCGTGGCCGACCCGATCCCGGCCGACATCGAGCCGACGCCGGAGGTCGTGGTCCACGCGGAGTCGATGACGGACGGCCCGGCGTAGGGAGCAATCAGCGGCGAGCGGCGGGGACGAAAGGGGAACGCGATGTGGCCGGATCACCGGATCCAGGACCTGTTCGGGATCGAGCTGCCGATCATTCAGGCGCCGATGGCGGGAGCGGTCGGGCCGGCGATGGCGATCGCGGTCAGCGAGGCGGGCGGGCTCGGCTCCCTGCCCTGTGCGATGCTGAGCCCCGACGAGGTGCGGACCGCGCTGGGCCGGGTCCGGGAGCGGACGGCACGGCCGATCAACCTCAACTTTTTCTGCCACCAGCCGCCTCGCCACGATCCGGAGCGTGAGCTGGCGTGGCAGCAACGGCTGGCCCCCTACTACCGGGAGCTCGGCATTGGTCCCGACCTCCCCCCGGCCGCACGCGGCCGCGCCTCGTTCGATGCCGCGTTGTGTGACGTGGTGGTCGAGCTGGCGCCGACAATCGTCAGCTTCCACTTCGGGCTGCCAGATAAACAACTCCTCGACCGCATCAAAACGACTGGGGCCAAGCTGATCTCCTCGGCAACGACGGTGGAAGAAGCACGGTGGCTGGAACAGGCGGGCTGTGACGCCATCATCGCCCAGGGCGCCGAGGCGGGCGGGCATCGCGGCATGTTCCTCACCGCCAACGTGTCAACGCAGATCGGAACGATGGCCCTGGTGCCCCAAGTGGTCGATGCGGTCAGCGTTCCGGTCATTGCCGCCGGCGGTATCGCCGACGCCCGCGGCATAGTCGCCGCCTTTGCCCTGGGCGCATCGGCGGTCCAGATCGGCACCGCCTACCTCCGCTGCCCGGAAGCCCTCATCAGCCCACTCCACCGGCGGGCGCTGGCCCAAGCGCGAGATGACCAGACGGTGCTGACAAATGTCTTCACCGGTCGTCCGGCCCGCGCCCTGGTCACCCGTCTCGTCCGAGAAGTCGGCCCCATGTCGGACCTAGCGCCGGATTTTCCGGGCGCCGCCGCCGCCGTCATGCCCCTCCGGCTCGCCGCCGAACCGGCGGGAGCGGACGACTTTACCTTCATGCTATCCGGCCAAGCGGCGCCCCTCGGCCGCGAGCTGCCCGCCGCTGACCTGACAAGGCACTTGGCCGAGGGAGCGCTGGAACGGCTCAATCGACGCTAAGCGATGTTCGACTCACGGCGACCCCGGTCCACCCGGCAATAGCCGTCGGCGGACCAGGCTCCCCCGGTGGGCGCGCTGGGCTACGGTTCGCCTGGGCATCCTCTCGAATCCGGCAGTGATGATGGCGATCGAGCATTGACGTTGCGCCCATGGCACGTCATTATGTCAGCCCACCGGTGGCCGGGATCTTGGTTCGCCCACGGGAAGTTGGGTCCAAATGTCGCAACCAAAGCCATCGCGTCCCAGCGAACACCGTCCCAGCTTCCTCACCCCGCTCGACGGCTTTGAGTCGGTGGCGACGCCGATCCCGGTGCCCCTGACCTCACTGGTCGGACGCGGCCGTGAACTCGCGGCGTTGCGGGAACTGTTGCCGCATCCGGACGTCCGCCTCCTCACCATCACCGGTCCCGGCGGAGTCGGCAAGACCCGGCTGGCCCTCGCCCTCGCGACCGACCTCCCGGCCAACTTCGACGACGGCGTTGGCTTTGTCCCGCTCGTCCCCGTCCGTGATCCCGACCTCGTCCTGGCGACCATCGCCCGGACGTTGGGGCTGCGCGAAACGGAAGCCCTGCCGATCGAGCAGCAGCTACGCAACGTGCTCCGAGCCAAGCGCTTGCTGCTCGTGCTGGATAACCTGGAGCAAGTCCTGGAGGCGGCGCCGGCGATCGCCGAGCTACTCGCCGCCTGCCCCGGCCTGACCGCGCTAGCCACCAGCCGGGCCCCACTTCGAGTCGCCGACGAGCGAGTCTTCTCACTGTCGCCGCTGGGTCTTCCCGAACACGATGTCGACATTCAGACCGCCACCCGGCCCGCCGCCGTCGCGGCCGCGGAGGCGGTTCAATTGTTCGTCGAGCGGGCACAGGCCGTGCAGCCAAGCTTTCGGCTCGAGGAGCGCAACGCGATGGCCGTGGCCGAAGTCTGCCATCGGCTCGATGGGTTGCCGCTTGCCATCGAGCTAGCCGCCGCCCGCGTCGGCGTCCTGCCTCCTGTTGCCTTCCTGGCCCGGCTGGGACGCCAGTTGCCCTTGCTTGCGACTGGGCCGCGCGATGCGCCCGATCGCCAGCGGACGATGCGAGCGGCCATCGCCTGGAGCTACGATCTCTGTTCACCAGCGGAGCAGACATGCTTCCGGAGGCTGGCCGTCTTCACCGGTGGCTTCACGCTGGAGGCCGCCGAGCAGGTGGCTGAAGCCGGACTAGCACCGACGACGTGTGATGAATGTGACGCGACTACGCTCGACCTCGTCGGTTCCCTCGTGGATAAGTGCTTGGTGCAGAGCAGCGAGGGGCCGGCCGGCGATGTCCGATTTTCGCTGCTAGAGACGATTCGCGAGTACGGTCTGGAGCAACTCGGGGCCAGCGGCGAATCAGATGCAATGCGGCAAGCTCATGCCGAATATTGCCTGGCGCTCACCGATCAGTACTCACTGGCCCACACCTGGAACCGGCAGATCCTTGACCTCGATCGCCTGGAGGCCGAGCACGCCAATCTCCGGGCGGCACTCACCTGGCTAGAACAGACTGGCAACGTCGTCCTGTTGGTACGGCTGGCGGCTGGCCTGGGACCGTTCTGGTCGTACCGCGGTCACTTGGTCGAAGGCCGGGCCTGGCTCGACCGAGTGCTCGCGGCCGCGCCACGCGCCGAGGTGCCGAGCCGCGTCCTCGCCTGGGCGCTCCTTGGTGCCGCGGTACTGGGTCGAACCCGCGATGGCCACGTCCGCGCGGAACGGATGGCCGCGGAGGGGCTGGCCCGCTTCCGCCGGCTGGATGACCGCTGGGCCACCGCGACCGCGCTCGACATTCTGGGCATGCTGGCCTGGGAACAGGGTGCCTACGAGCGTGCAAAGGTCGTCTACGAAGAGGCGCTCAGCCTATTCGAAGAATTGGGATGCGCATCCGAAATGGCCATACAACATTGCAACCTAGCGCTGGTCGCCCACTTGCAGCATGACGACGCCCGAGCCGTCCCACTCCTTGAGGCAGCGCTCGCCACCTTTCGCGAGCAGCGCCATTCGTCGGGGATCGCGAAGGCGCTGCTTTACCTAGCAACAGTGGCGGACGACCACGGTGACTATCAGCGGGCGGCCGCTCTCTATCGGGAGAACCTCGCCCCCGCGCTGGAGTCAGGAGTGAAGCAGCGGGTGCTCGATTGCATCGCCGGGATAGCGGTGGTGTCAGCCCAGGGCGGTGGCAGCGATATGTTGGACAGAACGGCGCGCCTGCTCGGAGCGGCCGAGTCGCTGCGTGAAATGCTCGGCCATGCCGTCGACGTGGCGCACCGCTCGCGGTTCGCCCGGGCCGCGCGGGCAACGCGGGAAGCACTCGGGGCACCTCGATTTACCGCGGCCTGGGAGGCCGGCCGTGGGCTTTCGCTCACGGCAGCGATCGCCGAAGCTGACGCGATTGCAACGTCGATGGCGGTCTCAGGCTCAGCCGATCCTACGCCCCATGACGCGGCGACGCAATTCGGCCTCACCCCCCGCGAATTCGAAGTCCTGCGCCTGCTTGTGGCGAGACACACCGACCGTGAAATCGCCGAGGCGCTCTTCATCAGCCCGAAGACCGCCGGCAACCACGTCTCCGCCCTGCTTGCCAAGCTCGGGGTCGCCAACCGGCGCCAGGCCGCCATCGCCGCCGAGCGCCTCGGCCTGCTCTGATTCCCCTCTGCTCCGGGTAGGGAGTTTTCCCTAGTCCCCACCCTGGCGACGGCTCTCGCAAACAGGGAGGTTCTCCCGATGTGGGTGACGGCGCTCACCGGCATGATGTGACCGTGCCCGGCGAGTGCCGGAACGAACGTCAAATGAGCCGCCCCAGCGCGGGCGGCAAGGCGAGAGGAGTAAAAGATATGCGCGCTAGTACGTGGATCGGGATCGGCTTGGTGGCCCTACAGCTGGCGGTCGGCAGCGCCGCCCTCGCGGCACCGTCGGTCACCGCCGACTCGGCAATGAGCGCCGCCTCGGCGATCAGCGCCGATAGCCTGGAAGCCGCCCGCAAGAAGAAGAACAAGCCGAAGTGCCAAGGCGTGCGGGCGACCATCGTCCTCAAGCCGTCGCAAGTGGGCACCGTCGTCGATGGCACCGATGGCCGCGACGTGGTGGTTGGCACCAATGGCAACGACCAGTTCAACGGGCATCGCGGGAATGACCTCGTGTGCCTCCGCGGCGGCGACGACGCCTTCTTCTCCGGCGATCAGAACGACGGATTCGACGGCAACGACACCGTCTCCCTTGGACCTGGCACCGACGCCGCGATCGGCGGCTTCGGCAACGACATCCTCATCGGCGGCGATGGCAACGACGACCTGTTCGGCCAGGACGGTGCCGATGAGCTGCACGGCGGCCTCGGCGACGATGACTGCAACGGCGGCAACGGCACTGACACCGCGACCAATTGCGAAGACGAGCAGAGCATTCCGTAGCGTCAGGCCCGGACGGCGGATCGCTTCACCGGCGGTGCGAAGCCCGAGCGTGGTTCGCACCGCCATTTCCAACTTCCTAGGCGGCGGGGACGCCAGTTCACCCGCCGCTTTCTCGATGAGCCGGGGCAATGGCACACCCCCGGTGCTGGCGAACCAGCTCAGCCGGGTTTCACCACCCGGCTGAGCGCCGACGCCAGCAACGACTATCAATCGACCACCCGAGGCGGGCACGCGCCCGGGCGGCTTATCGGATGGGAAGCCTGGCTCGGCCGCTGCGCGCATGCCTCTCTCAGCGCCGGGTCATCCAAGGAGATTGCCACGATGCACATCCCATGGCGCGATCGCATCGCGACCCGGATCGGAATCTCAAACTCACGGCGTGACGCCTTCAAGACACTGGCCGGCGCCGCCCTGGCCGGCGTCCTCGGCGTGGCGGCCGCACCGAACGCGAGCGCGGCGTGCGGGGCCAACGGCGCCCGCTGCACCAGAGGCGCCGGATGCTGCTCTGGCCGTTGCGTCCGCCAACGGCGACGCAAGGGACGGCCGCGCCGGCGGTTCTGCCGGCCCGCGCCCAGCCAGGGCGCCTGCACGGTCGAGAAGGACATTTGCATCCAGGGAGTTGCCAACACCCAGTGTGGTAGCGCCAACTTCGGGTGCTTCTGCTTCGTGACAACCAGCGGCGCCAGCTTCTGCGGCGACACCATGAGCGGAGCGCCCACCAGCCCCGCTTGCGCCTCGAACAGCGACTGCGCCGCCCTGGGACCCGCGGCCGTCTGCATTGACATCGGCTCCGGACCGCCTAACTGCATTGGTACGCCGACCGGCGGCGTCTGCGCCCGCCCGTGTCAGAACCCGGCATGAGCGACGGCCCGCGCCGCCTCCTTCCGGGCGGCCGCGCATCGAAGCCGCGACGCGACCGCTTCGTTCGCTTGATCTACAGTCGGAGTCTAGAGCCGGCATCGACCGCTCCACCCCCTCGCGACCAGGTGCGAGCTATTTTCCCCGTCTCACCAAACCACCGGCCCGCGGGACACGACCATGGCGACGTCGGACGACACATCAGGAGCAGAGCACGATGAGTTGGAATGATTCCGTCTTCCCGATCCGCGCGGTGGCTGTCACCAGCTCACAGCGGGCGCCGCGCGGGCTGATCGCCACGCTCGACCTCATCTGGCAGGGAGCGCCGCCGAAGGCGGTCTCCCATAGCCGGCGGCAGGTCAGTCCGCGGCGAGATTTTGGGTCCGCCCACCTAGTCCACTGCACCTCAACGGGTCAGTGTCTCGTCTACCGCTGCCCGGAATGAGCGGGCATCGCTATCCAGCCGGTGCCGGCGCTTCGCGACGCTGTTCCGCCTGCAACCGGCGGAAGGCGACGATGGTCAGATCGAGCCGGCGGCCCTGGGCGGCGAGTTTGTCTTCGAGTTGATCCTCGAGGTGGTCCAACACCGGATCGCCGGCCACGTACCGGCGCCACAGGCGGTGGACCTCCATCCCGCGGAGGGTGGCCAGCTCGTCGTTGACGGCCTCGACCATCGCGTTGAGGCGGATCAGCTCGGCCCGCGCCCAGGCCAGCCGGACCTGGAGCGGGCGATCGCCGAACGTGGGGTCGACCGCTTCCGCTTGGACGTAGAGTGAGCGCAGCTCGGCGATGTCGCGGGCTCGATACGCCTCGTTGATCGATTGCATCATCGCTTCCCGGCGCCGGCGATCAGCATCCGAGGTAGCGAGGTCAGGGTGACAACGGCGGGCCAGGTCTTTGTAGATCCGCTTCGCTTCGGCCTCTTCGCTCGCCAAGAGGCGCCGCCCCGGGCGTCGCTCCCGCTCCCCGGGAACGTGCTGATGATTGCTCGCGAACGGTTCCGCCCGCCCGTCAAACCCGTCCTCATCAAGAGGGAGGTCGGGTTCGTCCAAAGGCATCGCCGGGTCCAGCCTCCGCTCGTACTTGGCGATCGCGATCGCGACGTCGCGCAACTGGTCGAGCAGATCGCCCACCCGGGCATGACAGACTGCCTCGAAGCGAATCAGCGCCTCGCGCACCCCACGCAATTCGGACTCGAGCTCGATGAGCCGCTGCCTGCGGCCGGCGATCGCGGCCAGGCACCGCTCATAGTTGCGCTCTTCGGTTGATTGGGCCGGCACGATCGTTGTCGCCGGCGGCGTGATTCTCGTCGCTCTCGACATTCATCACTCGATCCGCGATGAGTCGCGGCCCATACCTCTGACCCGTCGAACAATCCGCGCCGGCAGCCGGCATGGCCACCGACCATTGGCCGGCAACCAGGGTATAGTTAGGCGAGACAAGTCAAGCAACGTCGCTTGCGTATCCACCACGGACGGCACATCGGGTCCGTCTGTCGTCGAAGGAGTCCAGCATGGCCGTCGATCTTGCCGTTTCCGTGACGCGACCGGGGGTCATCCCCGAACCCGCCTCGCTACCAGACCGCTTTGGCCGGTTTGGCATCTATGGCGGGAAGTATGCACCGGAAACCGTGATGCCGGCGATTGCGGAGCTGGAAGCCGCCTACGCGGACGCCGTCAGCGATCCGACGTTTGTGGCCGAGGTTAACCGCCTGGCCCGCGACTACGTCGGCCGCCCGACCCCGCTCTACGAGGCGAGCAACCTCGCCGCCCACGCCGGCGGCGCCCGCGTCTTTCTCAAGCGGGAAGACCTGGCCCATACCGGCGCCCACAAGATCAATAACGCGCTGGGCCAGGGCTTGCTGGCCAAACGGATGGGTAAGCAGCGGATCATCGCCGAGACCGGGGCAGGTCAGCACGGCGTCGCCACCGCCACTGTCTGCGCCCTGCTTGGGCTGGAGTGCATCGTCTACATGGGCGAGCTCGACGTCGCCCGCCAGTCGCCGAACGTCTTCCGGATGAAACTCCTCGGGGCCGAGGTACGGCCGGTCGCCTCCGGCTCGCGGACGTTGAAGGACGCCACCAACGAGGCGATCCGGGACTGGGTGACCAACGTCGAATCGACCTTCTACATCATCGGCTCCGTCGTCGGCATGCACCCCTACCCAATGATCGTGCGCAACTTCCAAAGCGTCATCGGACTGGAAACCAGGGAGCAGTGCCTGGATCAGATCGGCCGCCTGCCGGATACGATCGTCGCCTGTGTCGGCGGCGGCTCGAACGCGATGGGCATTTTTTACCCCTTCCTCCAGGATCACGAGGTGCGGCTGGTGGGGGTCGAAGCGGCCGGTCACGGCCTCGACACGGACAAGCATTCCGCCTCGCTCACCGCCGGCAGCGTCGGCGTCCTCCACGGGGCCCGCACCTTCGTCCTGCAGGACGAGGCGGGACAGGTGCAAGAAGCGCACTCGATCTCGGCCGGGCTTGACTATCCTGGCGTCGGGCCGGAGCTCGCCTACCTCGCGGACAGCGGCCGGATGCGGACCCTGGGCATCACCGACGACGAGGCGATGACCGGCTTCACCCTCCTGTGCCAGACCGAGGGGATCATTCCGGCCCTCGAATCGGCCCACGCCATCGCCGCGGTGGTCGATCTGGCCCGCGAACGGCCGGCCAGTGAAGTGTTCGTCGTCAATCTCTCCGGCCGCGGCGACAAGGACCTCCAAACCGCCGCCGAGCGACTGGGGGTGACCCTGTGAGCGGGGCACCCGCGCCGAGCCGGATCGCGGCCACCTTCGCCCGTGGCCGGGAGGATGGACGGGCCGTGCTCATCCCGTACATGACGGCCGGCTTTCCCGACCTGGCGACGTCCGAAGCGGTCATCTGCGGTCTGGTCGCGGGCGGTGCCGATCTGATCGAGATCGGCGTCCCCTTCTCCGATCCCCTGGCCGACGGCGCCACCGTCCAACGCGCCAGCCAGGTGGCGCTCGGCAACGGCGTCCGCCTGGCGGACTGCCTCGATCTCGTCCACCGGCTGCGCACCGTCCATGAAGTGACGATTCCGCTGCTCTTCATGGGGTACTACAACCCCATCTTGCGCTACGGGGTCGAAAAATTCGCCCAAGATGCCGCCCTCGTCAGCCTCGATGGGGTCATCGTGCCCGACCTGCCGGCCGAAGAGAGCGACGACCTGCTGGCCGCCTGCCGCGCTAACGGCCGCGACCTGGTCTTTCTGGTGGCGCCAACCTCGACCACGGCCCGGATCGCCGAGGTCGCGGCCAGGGCGAGCGGCTTCATCTACTGCGTCTCCCTGACCGGGGTGACCGGCCGCCGGAGCGAGCTGCCGGACCTGACCCCCTATCTGCGCCGCATCCGGGAACTGACCAACCTGCCGCTCGCGATCGGCTTCGGCATTTCCACCCCCGACCATGTGCGCCACGTCGCGGCCATCGCCGATGGCGTGGTCGTCGGCAGCGCCCTAATCAACGCCTTGGAGCGCGTGAGCCCGGCGGCGATGCCGGCCACGGCCGAAGCCTTTATTCGATTGCTCAGGACGGGGATCGAACGGCGATCGCCCGCGCCGGCGCTGGCAATGGCAACGACAACGACGGAGTAGCAACGATGACCAGGACGGTAGAGAGCGATCGAGCGGCGCCGCTGGTATGTCGCGGCATCCGGGGCGCGACCACGGTGAGCGAGAATACGGCGGAAGAGATTCTGGAGGCGACGAACGATCTGCTGACGGGGTTGATCCAGCTTAACGCGATCGCGCCCGAAGATGTCACCAGCGCCATCTTCACGACGACGACCGATCTAACCGCCACCTTCCCCGCCCTCGCCGCTCGCGATCTGGGCTGGACCGAGGTGCCGCTGCTCTGCACCCACGAGATGGCCGTCCCGGGCGCCCTGGGGATGGTGGTCCGCATTCTGCTCCACGTCAACACGACCCGCGCCCACGCGGACATCCGCCATCTGTATCTACGGGATGCCCGCGCCTTGCGCCCCGAGTGGGGCATGTCCGACAACGAGTTGCGCGAAATCATGGCCGGCGCCCCGGTCCTGGCGGCGAACCCGGTATGATCGGCACCGAACCTTGGGCTGACCAACCGCAATCGACTGGTGAATTTTCGGCTGGAGGTGCCGCGTGATTGTCATTATGGAGCGAGGGGCAAACCCCGAGCAGGTCAGCCACGTTGTCGCTCGGATCCAGGAGTTGGGCCTGGCGACGCATCTTTCGTCGGGTGAGGAGCGGACCATCATCGGCGTGGTCGGCTCACCGCTGCCGGTCACGCTCGATCAAGAGCTCGAGATCCATGCCGGGGTCGAGCGGGTCGTCCGCGTCACCAAGAAGTACAAGCTCACCGGCTGGGATTTCCATCCGCGAAAGACCGAAATCCGGGTCCGCGATGTGGTCATTGGCGGCGACGAGGTGACGATCATCGCCGGTCCCTGCTCGGTCGAGTCGGAGGAGCAGACGATCTCCACCGCCCACGCGGTCAAGGCCGCCGGCGCCACCTTGCTCCGGGGCGGCGCCTACAAGCCCCGCACCTCCCCCTACGAGTTTCGCGGGCTTGGCCGGCGCGGCCTCGAGATTTTGGCCCAAGCACGGGAAGAGACTGGATTGGCGATCATCACCGAAGTGATGACGCCGGCCGACATCGACGAGGTCGGCGGCTTCACCGACATCTTTCAGATCGGCGCCCGCAATTCGCAGAACTATCTCCTCTTGGAAGAAGTCGGCAAAGCCGGCAAGCCGGTGATGCTCAAACGCGGCCTGTCGATGATGATCGAAGAGTGGCTGCTGGCCGCCGAGTACGTGATGGCCCAGGGCAACCCGGACGTCATCCTCTGTGAGCGCGGCGTACGCACCTTCGAGCAGGCGACGCGGAATACGCTCGATGTCAGCTCGGTGCCGGTCGTCCGCGGCATGAGCCATCTGCCGGTCTTCGTCGATCCCAGCCACGCCGCCGGCAAACGCGCCCTGGTCCCGGCGCTGGCCTTCGCCGGCGTCGCGGCGGGCGCCGACGGTCTGATGATCGAAGTCCATCCCAACCCCGACCAGGCCCGCTCCGACGGCGCCCAATCGCTCACCTTCGACCAATTCGCCGAGCTAACCCCGAAAATCGCGGCCATCGCCCACGCCGTCGGCCGCACCCTCTCGGTGCCGGGCAGCCTGGCGGCGATCGCCGATTGACTCGTCGGCTCCCGCGAGCTAAATTCCACTAACGAGGACGCGGTTTGGCCACCGAGCGTTGGGCTGAACCCCCGCGCTGAAATCATCAACCATCCTGCCGGATGCCGCGCCTGCTGGACGCTGCTATCCCAGCCGGCTTTCAGCCGGGGCACCCTCTGGGTCTCGTGTCGTCAGCGCGGGGGTTTAGCCCCGCGCTTCACTGCCAACCCATGAGGGTCGCTCAATTTCAGAACCATCTCATTGGAATTTGCGACGGGGCCCGACCGGAGGGGTCTCTTCGGCTCCCAGCGCCACGCGGCCTCCCGCGCCGTACACCGGGTCGAAGCCGGTCGAACCCGTCGCACCTCTGATAACGCCTGGTCCCCGTCGTCGGTTTCGGAGGCGGGTCCGATTCGTCATCGCCCCACGATTCAGCGCTCACCCTCCCCCATATCGCTTTCTCCAGGTCTAAATTTCTGATACCGTCCATCCGGCGGTGAGGCACCGGCGATCGGCTGGCGCTCCTCCCTGGTTGAGGAGCCACGACCTCCGGCCCGCGCCGTAGGTTGAGCGTACCCAAGGAAAGAGAACGGCTTGCCTACCGCACCGACGATCCAACCACCAGAGCTCGTCACATTCGACTTGTACGACACGTTGATCGAGTTGAACCCGCCACGCTGGGAACGCCTGGCCCACGCCTGTGCCAGCGCCGGCATCGCCACCACCGCGGCGGCGCTGCGCGCGGCCGATCGCGAGGCCGAGGATTTCTACACGATCGAGAATGGGGCGGCGCCGATCCGTGATCGGGAGCCGGCGGCGCGGGAAGCGTTTCGTCTCCGTCATATGCAGATCTGGCTCGAATCGGCGGGATTACGGCACGATCTCGACACCGCTCGCGACCTGCGGGCCCGCTATCTCTCCGAGTTCGAGACCGAGGCCGACCACCGCTCCTACCGGGTGTTCCCGGATGTCTTGCCGGCCCTGGAGCGGATCCGCCAGGCCGGGATCAAGACGGCGGTGATCTCCAACGCGGACAAAGACGTGACCATCATCTGCATGCACTTCGCTTTCGCCGAGCAGATGGACCTGATTGTCACCTCGGCCCTCGTCGGCTGGGAGAAGCCGGACCCGCGCACGTTTCGGGCGGCATACGAAGCACTGGCGGTCGAGCCCGGCCGGGCCCTCCACATCGGCGATCAACCGAAGTCGGATGTCGCCGGCGCCCTCGGCGTTAGCATGCAAGCCGCCCTGATCGATCGCTACCAGCGCCATCCCGACGCCACCGTCCCCGCCTTCGCGACCCTCCTTGACCTCGCGGACCACGTCACCACCGGCACTCACTAGCGCGACTCGCGGCCGCCCGCGGCGCCGCGCTCATACCGGCAACACGTCGAAGCGGAGCCCGTCCGGGCATTGCCGCTGGACGCGAGGCTGGCTCAGCGCCTCGCGAAATTCCGGTTCCGCTTCCGGCAGGACAAGGTACAGGTTCCGACAAGCGTTCGGCAGTTCACCGGCCAGCAGCCTCGGCAGCACGCCGACCACGTACAACGGCGGCCGCCGATCGGCGCCCGCCGAACCTGGTACCACGTTGGTCAGATCAATCACCCGGTAGGCATCATGCAGAGCGAGCCAGTACGTCCCAGCCCGGACGCCTTCGATCTCCAACCCAAACGCCGCCGGCGCGATCACCGCGGCGCCGCCGTGCGCGGTCGCTTGGTCGACCGCCGCCGCGATTCGCTCAAGCTGCCGCGCCTCCTGTCTAGTCGCCGGCGTATGAGCATAGCCCGCGATCGTCATCACCGCCGAGGCGAGCACCAGGATCGCCGCCAGACCGACCGGCAGCACCCGGCGGATCATCGCCTTTGGCAGGACCGGCCAGCGCCCACCGGCAAGCCGGCCCAACCCATCACCGGCTAGCGCCCAGCCCTCGCTCACGACCAGCAGCAGAAGCGGCAGGACCAAGACCAGCCGCCCGACATGGACCCGGGTCGTGAACAGAAGCGGCATCGTCAGCCCAAGCAGCAGGAACAGCAACAGCCAGGAGCGCCACGAGCGGCCACGGATCGCGGTGAAAACCAGACAGCCGAGCCCAAGCCAGAAGAACGGAGCCACGACCCACGACCAAAGGCCGCCCCGCGGGCTCCAGTGATTCGTCACGACCGGTTCGGTCTGCCAATCGGCGAGCAACCGCAGCAGATCGCCGGCGTTCTGGGCGAGCAGGCCCAAGGCCAGCCGCCACGTCTCCGTAGGCTCCGCCGGCGCCTGACGCAGGTACGGCAGCAATCGGTCTGGCGCGTCACCAAAGGCGAAGACATGCTCCCCACGGGCCCGGAAGTAGCCGGCGATGGTGACCCACGGGTCCCACGCGGCGATCGTCAGCCAGTCAATCGCGACCAGCGCCGCCGGCACGGTGGTCATGGTGAGCACCGCGGCCAGCAGCAAGAAACGCCGCCGCTGGCGCCAGCTGATCGCCGCGATGAGCAACACCGCCACGGTCAACGGCCAGAGCAGCCGGACCGGCGCGTACGCATACGCGCTCGCGATCAGACACGCTTGCAGACCGCCCAGCTGGGCGGTGGCACGCCAGCGATCGGATGACTCGAGCACGCGCACCAGCATCAACATGGTCAGCAACGCCGGTACGAGCGAGATGCCGACCAGCGTCGCGGTGCGCCCATAGAGGAGAAAAACCGGGGAAACCACGAGCAACAGCGCCGCCAAGACGGCCGCAGCTTCGGGGACGAGTCGCCGCCCGACCGCCCAAATGAGCGGCGCCGCCAGCGCCGCCACCAGCGCCACCGGCCACCGCATCGCCGCCAGCCCGACCTGATCGAGGCTAAACCCAAACCAGACTGGCAGACCGACCAGCGGCCCGCGCCCGCTGTCGGTCATCAGCCCGTCGGTCAACGAAAATATGTCCGCCGCTGAGCGATCCGGTCCCGCCCATGACTGAACATAGTGCCAGGCGGTGTAGCTCTCCCAGTTGTAGGGGAATGCCGGGTGCTCCCCGATCCGGACCAGGACAACGGTGGCCGCCAGGAGATAGAGCGCAACCGGGATGACGGCGTCTGGAGGCCGGTTCACCACCTAACCATAGCTCCCGGCCGCCTCGTTACAGCCGGCGGCGGGCGCGGGCGCCACTGACCGCGATGACCGCACCAAAGACGGCGGTGACCGCGCCAATCACGATCCACATCCGCTCGCCGTTCATGCCGCCCTCTTGGCCGAGCAGGTCAAGCCCCTGCACAATCCACAACAGCCCAAGCAACGCGATGATGACGCCGCACACAAGCCGGACTTGTGGCCGTCCCGTGACCATGCTCACTCCCCTTCCCGCCCCCACGTCCGGGTCTGCCCGGATCCCGATTAGCATAGCAACTCACGCGCTTGGTGCCCGCCGCCCCGCGATCGCTACCCTCTTCCGATCGTGGGACAGGCGTCAACGGTGAGGGCAGCTCTCCGTCACCCGAACGCCCGTTCTTGACAGCGACTAGCCAGCGAACTACGCTAAGATCGTTCGCGGTTGGCCACGGAGCAGGTGATGGCATCTCGATCGACCCCGAAGACAACCGGAAGCCGCCCCGGCACCCGCGGCCGCGACGGCGTGACCACCGCCGAGCGGGAGCAACCCTTCACCACCGACCCCACGCTGCTCGCATTGGAGCGCGAGGCGGCGCTCGCGGTGCCGGACCAGTTGACGCTCTTCGCCCCCGGCCCCGGCGGCCAGATGACGCCGTTGCTCGGCGGGTTGCCGGCGTTGGAACCAGTCAGCAGCCTGGAGTTGGCACGAGCCTGGTACCGGCGCGAGTTGGAGCAGGGCAAACGGCCGAAGAACACGGTGGAGTCCTATAGCTACGACCTGATGGTGCTGGAAAAGCTGATCGGCCACAAACCGATCAACCGGATCGACCGCCGCGACATCGCCCGCTACCTGGGCGAGGCGAACGGCCGCTCGACCCGTAAACGTCGCCTGACCTCGGCCCGCCGCTTCTTCCGCTTCCTGATCGACGACGCCCGGATCCCGCTCGACGACCCGACGGACGGCTACTACCCGCACGCCATCCCATTACGCTCCCCGGTTCCCCTGTTCGCCGAAGAGCAAGCCGCCGTGCTGGCGGCGGCGGCGGCGGACGAGCCCTGGAGCCTGCCCGCGATCTGGCTGATGCTCCGGCTCGGCCTCTCCCGGAGCGAGCTGCTCGCCTTGCGGCGTGAGCATATCGACCTTGAGCAACCAGCCGCGCCGGTGGTCTACATCTTCTACGAAGACATCGCCAAACGGGGCAAGGAACGGAAGCTGGCGGCGGACGCCGGGTTCGCCGCGATCTACCAGGCGTACCTCGGCGCCAAGCCCCCGGTCGATCTGCTCTTCACATGCGGCCCGCAAGCCGTCAACGGGATGGTCGATCGCGTCCGCCAGGCGGCCGGCCTGCAAAAGGACGTCACGCCCCAAACGCTGCGCCACACCTTCGCCATCGAGAAAGCCCTCCAGGGAGCCGACGAAGACGAGCTGCTCGCCCTCCTCGGTCTGGCCGACGACCCCCGCAACCGAGCCAGCGTCCGCCGTTACGTCAAGCTAGCCGAGCCCCCGCTATGACGCGAATTCCTGATTTCGGCTCTTGACAGCGCGTTCCGTCTATGTCAGAATTTCGGATTGTATGATATTCGGAGGAACGCCAATGCCAGTTGAACGCAATCTCGTCCGCATCCAAGATAAAGGTCAGGTGACGCTCCCCGCTGGCGTCAGGAAGCGGCTGGGGCTCAAGAAAGGAGACATGGTTGCCGTCGTTGAGACGTCAGACGGCGTCCTGATCTCGCCCCAAGAAGTCGTGGCGACCCAGGCCTTAGCGGAAATCGGCGAGGCGTTGCAGGAACAAGGCCTGTCGCTTGATGAGATGATCGAACGTGGCCGAGCGAT
This sequence comes from Chloroflexota bacterium, assembly GCA_030859715.1. Classification (GTDB taxonomy): domain Bacteria; phylum Chloroflexota; class Chloroflexia; order Thermomicrobiales; family UBA6265; genus JACCYK01. The sequence continues at coordinate 57,838 of JALZJP010000040.1, read as the reverse complement.
CCGCGGTCAGCTCCTCCGCGAGAAGTATGGGATCATCGATCCCACCCCGCTCTAGGGTTTTCATTGACAGCAGCGTGCTCTTCGCCGCTGCCTACTCCGGCACCGGCGCTGCCCACGATCTGATTCTGGCCGCGATCCGTGGCCGTCTGTCCCTCGTCCTCTCCGACTATGTGTTGGCCGAGACCGAACGCAACCTCCTCAAGAACGCCCCACGCGCACATCCAGCCTTCCTCCGTTTTCAGGCTACCCTTCCCTTCCAGGTAAGTCGCCCCCCGAAATCACTGATCACTCGGACCATGCGCGTGGTGGTCGCCAAAGACGCGCCGATCATCGCCGCCGCGCAAGCGGCCGACGTTACGCTTGTCGCCACGTACGACCGCAAAGACCTGTTGTCCAAGCGAGGGAAGATCTTCGACGCCTTCGGCATCATCGTCGCTACGCCCCAGGAAATCCTCACGAGTCTCGACGACCCGCGGTGAAGGCGTTACCCACGTCGAGTTTCATGGCCGCAATCTCATCTGATCGCGGCGCGGGTAATGCAAGGGCGGAAACGGTCGACGTAGGCGCGGTAGGCATCAACTTCCTGGAGGCCCCGGCCGCGCTCCCATCCAAGATGCCGAGCCGCGATGTCCGCCGCCGTCTCGTCCGCGCCGATCCCAAGCTCCGGCCCCAATCCAACTATTGTCCGCCTCATCAAGACATCCGTGAGGGTCTGCGCCGCCTCCCGCGTGAAGGCGAAGAGCACTTCGGCCCCAATCGCGCCGCTCGCGTCGTCAAAAGGACGGCGCAAGTCATTCGTCGTCGCCAGGGCCAGCACATCGGTCGCGCGGACGCCGTAGATGTCGGCCAGGTGCCCGGCGCTCCGCTCCGGCAAGCCGGATTCAGCCATGAACCGGCGCCGGAACCGCGCGAAGTCGCCGTCCGCGCCCGGCGTCCCCGGCAGTGGCGTCCGCTCCGTGGTCGAGGGAGTCAGCGGCAGGCCAAGCGCCCGTTGCGCCCGATCAACGGCATGGACGGCCAACTCGCGGTAGGTCGTCAGCTTGCCGCCGACGACACTGAACAGCCCCGCGACCCCATCCCGCCCATGGTCGTGCAGGAGATGACGGCGGGTGATCGCCCCGGCCGTGCCTGCCGGCACGAACGGGAGCGGCCGGACCCCGGCATAGGTGTAGTGAATCGCCGCCCGTGAAAGGTCAGCGCCGGGGATGACCCGGTTGGTCTCGGCCAGGAGATAGTCGATCTCGGCCTCGCTGGCCACCAGACAGTCGAGATCGCCGTGGAACCGGACATCGGTGGTGCCGATCAGATACTGGTCGTTCCAGGGGATGATGAAGAACGGGCGGCCGTCCTCCCGCGCCGCCGCGTACAGCGCCTGGTCCGGGGCGCCGGCAAAGCCGCCCACCACGAGGTGACTGCCCTTGGTGCCGCCGAGCAGCGGGGCCGGCTCCCGGCCCGGCACGCCGGCCAGCACCTCGTCCACCCACGGCCCGGCCACATTGACAATCACCGGGGCCCGAATGACGACCGGCCCGGCTGCCGCGTGGAGCAGATCAACCAGCTCCACGCCCCTGGCTCGACCCGCCTCGACCACGATCCGCTCGACCCTGGCATAGGTAAGGAGGGTCGCCCCCACGGCGCCGGCGGCGAGCGCGTTTTCCACCGCCAGGCGCTCCGGGAACTCGACTTGGGCATCGTAGTACAGCGCCGCCCCGCGCAAGCCGACCGGGTTGAGCCCCGGCAGCCGCGCCAGCGCGTCGGCCCGGCTCAGCATCTCGTGGCGGTCCAGCGACTTGTCGTAGGACAACAGGTCGTAGGCGAGCATGCCCGCCCGGATCAGCCAGGGACCGCGTTGATCGCCCGTGTAGATCGGGATCAACAGCGGCAGGGGCCGGACGAGGTGCGGCGCGATCCGCAGCAGCCGTTCCCGCTCCCGCAGCGACTCCCGGACCAACCCGATCTCACCATGCTCAAGGTAGCGCAGCCCGCCGTGGATGAGCCGGGTCGACCAGCTAGTGGTGCCGCCGCCGATATCGCCCTTGTCGACCAGCAACACCCGCAGCCCGCGGGCCGCCGCATCGCGGGCGATGCCGGCACCGTTGATTCCAGCCCCAATGACGATCAGGTCAAAGGCGCGGTCAGCTAGATTGGCGACATCGGGCCGAGAGGTCATGCGCTTCTTGGCATCCTAACCGTCCATGGTATCGCGGCGGTAGGCCGCGCTCACAATTCGTCCCTGGGATCAGCCTGGTGCGCCTCATAGGGTGGAAACCGAAAGTCCATGCCGCGATCGAGCAAGCCGCCGTAGCCAAGCTCGGCCAACTGCCGGTTGCCGACGACCTCGCCGGTCATGATCCACGGCAGCACCAGGTCGGCCACCGTCGATTTCGAGTACATTGAGCAGGACGCCAGGTTGAAGACCGGGATCGGGCCGCGATAGGCCAGCCAGAACATGCTGCCGGGGTGGGTCGGCGCCCCGAAACGGACGATCTCGGCCCCGATCCGCGTCAGCGCCAGGAACGTCGGATCAATCGGGTCGATCGTGTTGCCGCCGGCGGTGAGGATCAGATCGGCCCCCTCGTCGATCATCGCGGTCATCGCGGTCGCCACCGGCGCCGGGTCGCTGGCGACGATCTCGAGCCGGAGCAGCGTCCCCCCATACCAGCCGATCTTCTGTTCAACCGAGGTCTGAAACCGTTCCCGCGGCCGGCCCGTCAACTGCTCGGTGGTGATGACCCCCACCGTCAGCGGCAGGAACGGCACGACCCGCACCAGCGGCTTGCCCCGGGTTTGCTCCTCGACCTGTTGCAGGGTCGCTTCCGGGATCGCCACCGGCGCGATCTTGGCCCCGGTGACCACCTTGCCCGGCAACACGACGAGCCGGTCCTGCATGGTGAAGACCGCGATCCCCGGCAGCAGGTTCGCCGCGATCACGCCGCCGGCATCGACCCTGAGGAGACCCTTGATGGTCGCCGCCAAGTTGTAGCGACTTTGGGCCGGACCTCGAATCTCGAGGTTCTCACCCGCGATCGCCTCCGCCAGCCGGCGGCCGGCGATGTCTTCGTGAACCTCGTCCTCGGTCAACCGGACCGCGTGGATCGCCCCCGTCAGCGAGGCGAGGGCGTCGAGATCGCCCGGCGCCAGGCGCTGTCCCTTGGTGAACAGGCGCCGCCCATCCTGACGCACTTCCTGGGTGACGATGGCGCCGACCCAATCGCGCCGGTGGCTCGTCCGCGCTGGTTCAATCGTGAACGGTTCCAACCCCGGCCTCCCGCCTACTTCCCCTAAGTGTGCGGCCAGGACCGGGGAATGGGCAACCACGGGGTATCCAACCCGAGTCTAGTCCGGAAGCGCCGCGGCCGCTTAACAAGCTCGGGGCTAAAGCCACCAAACTGAAGACACAACACCCACAGGGTACCCGCCTGAAGGGCGCTCAATTTCTCAACAAAGACGAATTATTCCAGTTTGGAAGCCAAATTCCTGACTATGAGCCGGCTTCAACCGGGGTACCCTCTGGGTCTTGTGAATTCAGGTCGGGGATTTATTCCCGAGCTTCGCTACTCCACCGGCACGGCCGCCGGCGCCATCAACCACTCCAAAATCTCCCGCACCTTGGCCGCGATCGCCTGGCCCAGCTTGTGATGCGCGGCGACCTCGAAGTGGATCCCGTCGACCGGACTCGAGGCGATGACCGTGGCCGAATCGAAGAAGTCCAGCTCGTACCATTTGGCGGCCAGCGCATAGTACCGGCTGAACTGGCGCGACTTGTCGAGCGCTCCCTCGAAGAGCAAGTCGTAGTCGCTGAGCTCGGCAATCGGCGGCGGCGCTACCAACAAGACGCGCGACGGCTTGTCCGCCGCGTTCGTGGCAATCCGTGCCGCCGCCGCTCCCAGGTCACCGGCGCTCTGGGCAATATCGGACGCGGTGAGATTGTACCGGCGCTTGAGGTCGTTCGTCCCCAAGTTGACGATCACGAGGTCGAGCGGGACGTGCGACTCCAGGATCGGGCCAAGCTGGGTCAGCCCGTTCTTCTGCCGCTCGATCGGATCGTCCCAGCGGGTATTGCGGCCGGGCAACCCTTCCTCGATCACCCGGTAGCCGTCACCTAGCTCGTGCTGGAGCACACCCGGCCAGCGGTCATCCCAGCCGAACCGCGGTCCCCCCGCCGGGTCCGCCCCCCAGGTGTTGGAATCCCCGTAGCACAGCACCGTCTTCACCCGCGCTCCTTTTCGACTTGCCATCCTGGCGGCCAGCGGCCAACGCGGCGCATCGTCGCAAACATTGCTACGCTCGAAACGAGCGAACGACCGCGAGCATTGGGTACCCGCGGTCGTGTGCTGCGTCTTTCGGTTGGTGGTGGGCAAGAGCCGCTACGCGGTCTCCGCGTAGGGGATCTCCTGCTCGTTGACGCTCATCAAGAGCGGCCGCGTCCGGTTGTTGATGACGTTGGCATCGACCACGCACTTGCGAACGTTGTCGAGCGAGGGGATTTCGTACATCACTTCAAGCAGGACTTCTTCGATCGTGGTCCGCAGGCCGCGGGCGCCGGTCTTGCGCTCCTCCGCCTGCTTGGCGGTCGCTTCCAGCGCGTCGTCGGTGAAGATGAGGTCGACCTTGTCGAGGGCGAAGAATTTCTGGTACTGCTTGACCACCGCGTTCTTCGGCTCGCTCAGGATCCGCATCAGCTCGTCCCGGCTCAGTTGATCGAGCGCCACCGAGACCGGCAAGCGGCCGACGAACTCGGGGATCAAGCCGTACTTCAGCAAGTCGTCGTGGATCAGGTGCTGCAACGGGTTCGGCTCGTTCGCCGCCGCCTCGTCGTCGCGGGAGCCGAAGCCGATCGGTTTCTGCCTGCCAATCCGCTTCGCCACGATCTCCGGCAGCCCCTCGAAGGCGCCGCCGCAGATAAAGAGGATGTTCCGAGTGTCGATCTGGATGTATTCCTGGTGCGGGTGCTTGCGGCCACTCTGGGGCGGCACGTTGGCGACGGTCCCCTCGATGATCTTGAGCAGCGCCTGCTGCACCCCTTCCCCGGAGACATCACGGGTGATGCTCGGGTTGTCGGCCTTGCGCGAAATCTTGTCGATCTCGTCAATGTAGATGATGCCGGTCTGGGCCCGGGCCACGTCTCCGGCGGCCTGGATGAGGCGGAGGAGGATGTTCTCGACGTCCTCGCCGACGTAGCCGGCCTCGGTCAGGGCGGTGGCGTCGGCGATTGAGAACGGCACATCGAGCAGCTTGGCCAGGGTTTGGGCGAGCAGGGTCTTGCCGCAGCCGGTCGGCCCCACCAGCAAGATATTGCTCTTTTGGAGCTCGACATCGTCATCACTGCCGGCGCTGGCATTGATCCGCTTGTAATGGTTGTAGACCGCGACCGACAGGATCTTCTTCGCCCGGTCCTGGCCGATCACGTACTGGTTGAGTTGCTCGTACAGTTTGCGCGGGGTGGGGATTCTGGCGAAGTTCGGCTCGGTGCGAGGGGTTGGCGGTTCCTCTTCTTCGATGATCTCGCGACAAAGCTGGACGCATTCATCGCAGATATAGACCTGGTTCGGTCCCGCGATCAGGCGCCGGACCTCTTCTTGGCCCTTATTGCAGAAGGAACACCGATAATGCACCCGTCCACCTCGCGTCGTGTTCATGCCGTCGCCCTCACCCATTGTCGTTCCCGGCGCCACGGCGACGGCCGGACTTCCAGTGCGGACTTCAGCCGCGCGGATTCACGCCCCCGGACCATGGTTACGGCTTGCTCCGGCCGTTGCCGGAGCGGCTGGCAATGCCCACCGCGGCCGGCTCGATCGTGCCGGCGGCTTGGATCGGCTCCATGACGTTATCAACCAGGCCGTATTCCTTGGCTTCTTGCGCCGTCAGGTAGTAATCGCGCTCGGTATCCCGCTTGACCTTGTCGAACTCCTGGCCGGTATGGAAGGCCAGGATCTCGGTCAGCTTCGTCGTCAGCGACAGCGTCTCCCGCGCCGCCACCTCGATGTCGGGCACATTGCCGCGGAAACCGCCTGACCCTTGATGAATCATGACGCGCGCGTTGGGAAGCGCCATTCGCTTGCCTTTCGCCCCAGCCGCCAGCAACACGGCCGCCATGCTAGCGCCCATCCCCATGCAGACGGTGGCAACATCGGATTTAATCATCTGCATCGTATCATAGATGGCGAGCCCGGAATAGACGATGCCGCCCGGCGAGTTGATGTACAGTTTTATGTCTTGCTCCGGGTCTTCGTGGTCCAGGAAGAGCATCTGGGCAATGATCAGGTTGGCGATCTGGTCATCGACCGGGGTGCCGAGAAAGATGATCCGGTCCTTCAGCAACCGGGAGTAGATGTCGAACGCGCGCTCGCCGCGGTTCGTACTCTCGACGACCATCGGCACCAAATTACGAACGGTTGGGATTTCCATGTTTCCGGGTCCTCCGGCGGTGGTTTGACGCTCACCCGCTTCGCGCGGGTCAGCGTCGTAGGGGCGAATCGTTAGGCACTAACTATACTGGGTTCGACCCGGTCTCTGGTAGCTCCGCCGCTGACGAGATCAACCGGATCGGTCAGGTTCGTGTCGCCCCCGGCGCCAGAACAAACGCGGCGCCCGCTCAACCGCGTGGCGCCGGCCCTCCGGCATCGTCAACCATCGCCTGCTAAATCGTGGGATGCGCGGCCGCGCCCCCGCTCTCGTCGTCAGGTTCCGCCGCGGCGACCGTCGCCTCCTCATCCCCGGCGGCAGCGGGCTCCGCTTGCTCCGCGGCCGGGGTCGTCTCGGCGAGGTCGCCCGGCTGGCCGGGCATCGTGCCAATGGTCAGCGCCTCATCGATCGCGGCCGGTTCGGTCCCGGCTTCGCCGGCGGCCGCCGGCGTGGCTTCAATCTCGTCGGCGGTGTCCGCCTCATCGGGCTCCGCGACCTCCGGCTCCGGGGCCACCCAGCCGTTGATGACGGCGCCTCGGCCTTCAGTCGCAATCTCGATCAGCCGCTGCCGAACCTTCGTATCCAACAACTGCTGGCGCAAGCCGCCAATGAAGGACTGGTCCCGCAGCAACGCCCGCGACCGCTCCTCGCTCCCCGTCATGTACGGCGAGGCGAGGATGCTGAGGCTCGATACCATCTGCTCATTCGACACCGTCAGCTCTTCCCGCTCCGCCAGGTCTTGCAACACCAGCGTCGTCCGCAGCCGCTTGGCCGCCATCGGCCGCAGCTCGGCTTCAAGCTCCGCTTGGCTTTGCTCGGACATCCGCAGGTAGGCTTCGAGGGCGACCCCCTGCCGGCTCAGGCGATGCTCGAGCTCGTGGAGATCGTTGTGGACCGCTTCATCGACCATCGCCGCCGGCAGCTCGATCACCGCCCGCTCCAGGATCTTGTCGATGACCTGTTGGTAGGCTTCGGCCGTGACTCGCTCGGTCTTCTCCCGGTGGAGTTTGCCGCGCACGTTCTCCCGCAGCTCATCGAGCGTGTCGAACTCGCTGGCGGTTCGGGCCAGCTCATCGTCGAGTGGCAGGAGGTCGCGCTCTTTCAACCCGTTCAGGGTGATCGTGTAGGCGATCGTCTTGCCCCGCACCTCGGCATTGGCCCGTTCCTCATCCTCGCCGAAGCTGATCTGAACGGTGGCCGACTCGCCAATCCGCAGCGTCTTGATCGCCGCCTCCAACTCGTCGAGCATCCCGCTCTCGCCGAGGATGAAAACCGCGTCGTTCTCCTCGGTGGTGGCCTCGTCATCGCCAATGGTCTGGCTCTGGACATCGATCGTGATCTGGTCGCCCGCCCGCGGCAGGCGCGGCTTGGGCTGAAGCACCATGTCGGCGCCGACCTCGAGCCCCTCGCCGGCCGGATCGACCCACGGACTGTTGTCCTTGCGCAGGTCTTCGATCACGCTGTCCAGCTCGGCCTCGTCGAGCGTGGCATCGACCGGGTCGACCCGCACCTCCTGATAGGAGCCGGGATCGACGCTGGGATAGATCGCCGTTGTCACTTTGAAGGCCAGCGGATCGGCCGAAATGATCTCGACCTCGGGCTCGCCCACCGGGACCAGGTCCTCTTGGGTCATCGCCTGCCGGTAGAGGTCGCTCATCAAGGTTCGATTTGCTTCCTCGATAAAGACCTCACGGCCATAGAGCCGCTCGATCATGGCTCGGGGGGCCTTGCCCTTGCGAAAGCCGGGCACGACAGCCTGGTTGCCGACCCGCCGGGCGGCCTTCTCCACGGCCCGCGTGAACTCGGTCTCGTCGGCGGCAATATCGAGCGAAACACGGCTCTCGGGGAGCCGTTCCACGGATAGCTTCACGCTTGTCGCGTCCCTTCTGTGCTGGCGGGCGGGCAATACGCCGCCGCGACCGAATCGCCTGTCCCATAGGCGAGGGAGGCGGCGCCGCCCAGTACGGAACGTTGAGTATACCAGAGTGCCCGCCGGCGCCGGCCCAATCCGCTTCGTTTCATTCAGAAGCACCGTTGACACCGGGGTCCGGCAAACGCCCTATCGTGACAATTTGACACGCTTGTGACGTACGGACATATTGTCCGTACCTATTGCGCGGCTTGCCTGGGAGATGCTAAGGTGAGTCGCGGCGATTGCTTTCTTGCCGCCTACGTACGCATGTACGTGCATGGGCGGCGAGGCGTCCGCCAGCAGATCGCGGTGAGTCCGCCGGTCGCGGCTTCGATCCCGCGCGGCGTCACGACAAGCGGGTGCGCTCGTCTGGAATCCCCGGCCCGGGTGGAGAGGCCCCTCGTCTCCAGAAGTCCCGGCCAGACGGCGGCGGTTCACGCGCGTTGAGCCGGGGGCGGCAACAGGCATCGCCGTGGCGGCGATTTCGGGACGTGGTCAGCGGTACTCGCCGAGCCATGGGCCGCGGGCAGCAATCCCCCGGCGCGGACTGAGGGAGGGAAGACATCGTGGAATGGTTGTCAAAGCGGCGCCGGCGGGCTGGAAAGCGTCCGGCGTTGATGGCCCTCCTGGCCATGCTGCTCGTCGTCGCGGCGTCGGCTCCGCTCGCCCTCGCCGGGGCCCGCCAAGCCCGAGCCGACGTCGGTTCCGCTCGCATCGTGCATAGCGCGGACGGCGTCCTGCTCCGCGCCGAGCCGACCTTCGGCGCCATGGTCATCACCACGCTCCCCGAGGGCGCCAATGTCGACCTCCGCACCAACGTCTTGGATACGGTCTACGACCCGGACGGGGTCACCCGCTGGTGGCCGGTGCGGTCCGATGTCGGCGACGGCTGGGTGGCCGGCTTCTTCATTGAGATCGAAGGGCTACCGGCGGCTTCGACCGCCGCCCTCTCCAGCCCGGCCGGGCCCCCGGCCGAGTCGGCGGCCGAGGCCGGCACCGGCTCGGCCACGATCGACGCCCCGAGCAGTGCCGCCAGCGCACCGCCCGGCGGCAGCGCCACCGACCTCCATCTCGGCGGCTCCTTCGCCCGCGTAGCCGAGCCGGAAGGCGTCAACCTGCGGGCCGAGCCGGGCCCGGGGACGGACTCGCTGGCCTCGCTCAAGATTGACACCGTGGTCGAGTTGCGAATCAACGAGGCCGATACGGCCTGGATCGACGGCGCCCGCTGGTGGCCGGTCCGGGTCGATGGCCAGGACGGCTGGATCATCGGCACCTATTTGGCGCCAGCCGATAGCGGCGCTCAGGCCGCCCAAGCCGCTCCGGCGGCGCCCGCCGTGCCGGATGGGCCGGCCGCCCAAGTTGCGGTCGATGCGTCGGCAGCCGGGACCGTCTTCGCCCCCGGCTCGTACGTCTCCGCCCGCACCGATGAGGGGGTGGGGCTCAATATCCGGGCCGATGGCGCCCCCGACGCCGAACGGATCGGCTCCATCCCCGAGTACGACGTGGTGCAGGTGATGGACGGGCCGTTCCTCGATCCGTTGGGCAATGGGTGGTACATGATTTCGGATGGCGCCGTCACCGGCTTCGTCGATGGCGCCTGGATCACGGCGGCCACCCAGCCGGGCGGCCCCGACGATCAGCTCGCGGCCAGCGCCCCCGTCGCGCCATCGCCGCCGGTCAACGCCGCCGGTCTCGCCACCGGTTCGATCGGCCTGCCCGCCGCGCAATTCACGATCACCCAGGCCTTTGGCTGCAGCCCCTACTGGTGGTGGTATCCGTACGACGCCAACCTCGGCTGTCATATCCACGACGCGCTCGACCTGGCGGCCCCGCTCTACACCCCGCTCTACGCGGCGGATGGCGGCGTCGTCGAGTATGCCGGCTGGTGCAACTGTGGCCTCGGCTACTACGTCAAGATCGACCACCTCAACGGCTTCAAGACGACCTACGGCCACATGGCCGATCAGCCCCTCGTCCAGACCGGCCAAGCCGTCAGCAAGGGGCAAGACATCGGGCCGATGGGCAGCTCCGGCACCTCGACCGGGTCGCACGTGCATTTCATTCTCGAGCTGAATGGGTTCCCGGTCGATCCGTTGGCCTTCGCCGGGTAGTCACGCCAACCGCACGGCACGCGAACGACCGGCGCCGCACTCATTGGGTGCGGCCCCGGTCGTTCCGGAAGCGACCCCGGTGCGTTAGGATGCACCGTATCAAGTAGCAGGGTCGCGAACGCTTCTTCGTGGGCGTGGCGGCCGCTCGCGACGGGGAGCATCATGGATCTCAATATTCGCGTGCTCGACGAGGTGCCGGTCGAGCTGGCGCCGATCCTGTCGCCGGAGGCGCTGACCTTCGTCGGCAACCTGCACCGGCAGTTCAACCCAACCCGTCAGGCGCTGCTGCGGCGCCGCCGCGAGCGGCAGGCCGCGATCGATGCCGGGGCCAAGCTCGGCTTCCTGGCGGAGACGGCGGACGCGCGGGCCGGAGACTGGGCGGTCGCCGCCACGCCGGCTGACCTCCAGGATCGCCGGGTCGAGATTACCGGCCCCTGCGACCGGAAGATGGTCATCAACGCCCTCAACTCCGGCGCCCGCGTCTTCATGGCCGACTTGGAGGATGCCTCTGCACCCACCTGGCACAACGTGATCGACGGCCAGCGCAACCTCTACGACGCGGTGCGGCGCGCGATCACGTTCCAGAACCCCGACGGTCGGGAGTATTCGTTGAACGAGCGGACGGCCACCCTGCTGGTCCGACCCCGCGGCTGGCACCTGCCGGAGCGGCATGTCGAGGTCGATGGCGAACCGATCGCCGGCAGCCTGTTCGATTTCGGCCTCTATTTCTTCCACAACGCCAGGGAGCTGCTCACGCGCGGCAGCGGCCCCTATTTCTACCTGCCAAAGCTGGAAAGCCACCTCGAAGCCCGGCTCTGGAACGATGTCTTCACCACCGCCCAGGATGCCCTGGGCATCCCGCGCGGCGCCATCCGGGCCACCGTCCTGATCGAGACCCTGCCCGCCGCCTTCGAGATGGACGAGATCCTCTACGAGCTGCGTGACCACGCCGCCGGGCTCAACGCCGGCCGCTGGGACTATATCTTCAGCGCGATCAAGACCTTCCGCGGCCGCGATGACATGCTGCTGCCGGACCGGGCCCAAATCACGATGACAGTACCCTTCATGCGAGCCTACACCGAGCTGCTGGTCCGCACTTGTCACCGGCGCGGCGCCCACGCCATGGGCGGAATGGCGGCCTTCATCCCCACCCGGCACGACCCGGTCGCCAACGAGACCGCCCTCGGCAAGGTCAAGGACGACAAGCAACGCGAAGCAAACGACGGCTTCGACGGCACCTGGGTCGCCCACCCCGGCCTGATCCCGACCGCGATGGCCGAGTTCGACCGCGTCCTGGGCGACGCGCCCCATCAGAAATCGCGCCAGCGCGACGATGTCGCGGTCGAGGCGGCCGGGGCCGCGATCACCGACTTCACAATCCCCGGCGGCACGATCACCGACGACGGGGTGCGCAACAACGCCAGCGTCGCCCTCCAGTACATCAACGCCTGGCTGCTCGGCACCGGCGCCGCCGCCATCTTCAACCTAATGGAGGACGCGGCGACAGCTGAAATCTCCCGCGGCCAGCTCTGGCAGTGGCTCCACCACGGCGCGGCCACCGCCGACGGCGTCCCCATCACCGCCGAGCGCTACCAGCACATCCGGGACGAGGAACTGGCCAAGCTGGGCGGCCCGGACGAGGGGCGGTATCGCGAAGCGGCCGAAATCCTCGATACCCTGGTGCTTGACGACGACTTCGCGCCTTTCCTGACGATCCTCGCCTATCCGCTGCTGCCGTAGGAGCATTCGGATCATGGAGACACGAGATGGTTTCCCCCGACGCCGGTCAGGACGCGGCAATTGACGGACGAATGGCAATCGCCGAGGTGAACGATCTCGATCGCGAGTCGTTTATCAGCCGCTTTGGCCGGGTGTACGAGGATTCGCCGTGGATCGCGGCGGCGGCCTGGCCCGAGCGGCCCTTCGCCAGCCGCGACGATCTGGAACGAACGCTCGCCGGCGTGGTCGGCGCCGCCACCGCCGATCAACAATTAGCCCTCATCCGATCCCATCCCGACCTCGTCGGGCGGGCGGCCCTGTCGGGCTCGTTGGGACCGGCCTCGACCGCCGAGCAGACCGCCGCCGGGCTCGATCGCGACGTGCTGACCGGGCCCGAGATCGCGGCCTTCGCCGATCTCAACCAGCGATACTGGCAGCGGTTCGACTTCCCGTTCGTGATCTGCGCCCGCGAGAACCAGAAAGCCGCGATCCTGGCCGGCTTCCAGCGGAGGCTCGGCCATGCTCGGGACCACGAGCTGGCGACCGCGCTGCGGGAGATCGCCAAGATCGCGCACTACCGGCTACGCGATATGATCCGGGATGAGCGGGACGCCGGCCAGGAGCGATAGGCATTCCCATGAGTGATTTCGACTATCAGATCGGCTACGGCAAGCTCCGGGTCCCGGTCTACCGGGTCTATGCCCGGCCGCTGCTGGGGGTGACGCCAATCCCGGAGTCGAGCTTCACCGGCCGCGACAACACGCTGTTCGCGGTCGAGATCGATGTCGAGGTGCTAGGCGACAACTTTTTGCCCGCCTACACCGCCGGCGACAACTCGATGGTGGTCGCCACCGACAGCATGAAGAATTACATCCTGCGCGAATCGCTGACGTATGACGGATCGACCCTCGAAGGCTTGCTGGCGTACCTGGGCGCCGGCTTCATCAACCGCTACGAGCAGATCAACGCCCTCCAGATTTCGGGCCGCGAGCTGCCGTTTCAGCCGGCGCAGGTGCCGGCCGGCGAACGGTTCGGCCCCAGCCCGGTCCTCTTCAACCATGGACGCGGCGACTACGCGACGGCCGCGCTCGAGCTGCAAGGCAACGACGGCGAGATCGAGCTCACCGACCATCTCTGCGGCCGGGTCGAGCTGCAACTCTTGAAGGTCACCGGCAGCGCGTTCACGAGCTTCGTCCGGGATGGCTACACGACCTTGCCGGACCGTCGCGATCGCCCCTTGTACATCTTCCTCGATGTCCACTGGCGCTACGCCGATGCCGATGACCCGCGTGACCCCAGCCCGGCCCGCTACGTCCCGGCCGAGCAAATCCGGGACTTGGTCACCGCGGTCTTCCACGAGCTGGTCAGCGAGTCGATTCAACATCTGGTGCATGAGATGGGAGCCCGCATCCTGGACCGCTTCCCCCAATTGGCGGAGGTCAGCTTCGCCGCCCAAAACCGGACCCGCGACCCCGTCGCCGAGTCGGCGACCGACCCCAGGGTGAAAGTCTACAGCGATCCCTTCCCCGCCTACGGCGAAATCACGCTGACAATGCGCCGGACCGAGGCGCCGGAGGTCCCGGCATGAGCGGGCGGTTGACCACGCACGTCCTGGACACCGCCCATGGCCGCCCGGCCGGCGGCTTGCTGATCGAGCTGTGGCGGATCGAGCCCGGCAACGATGGCGACACCCGCGCCCTCGTCCTCGCCGAGCGGACCAACGAGGACGGCCGGACCGCGGACCCCTTGCTGGCCGGGGAGGAGGTTCGCCCCGGCATCTATGAGCTGGTCTTCCTGGTCGGACAGTATTTTGCCGATCTCGGCGCCGCCAACGCCGAGATCCCGTTCCTCGATCGCGTCCCGGTCCGCTTCGGCATCGCCGACCCGGCGACGCACTACCATGTGCCGCTCCTGGTTTCGCCATGGGCTTATTCGACCTACCGCGGGAGTTGACCGAATGGCTCAGGCCGTCGCCAAGCAGACACTCGCCCGCGCCGGCCTGGTCATGGATCAATGCGAGCGGCTGAGCCGGCTCAGCGAAGAGGAGACCGGTCTCACCCGGCGCTATGGCACCCCCGCCCTGCGGGCGACCCAAGACCAGGTCGAGCGGTGGATGATCGCGGCCGGCATGACGACCCGGCGAGACGCGATCGGCAACCTGATCGGCCGCTACGACGGCGCCGCCGCCGCCGCGCCCAGCCTCGTCCTCGGCAGCCATCTCGACTCCGTGCGCGATGCCGGCAAGTACGACGGCCCGCTCGGCGTCCTCGTGGCGCTGGCCGCGGTCACCCATCTGCGCGAGCAAGGCATCCGGCTCCCCTTCGCCATCGAGCTGCCCGCCTTCGCCGACGAGGAGGGTCTCCGCTTCCACACCGACTACCTGGGCAGCCGCGCCTACCTGGGCGCGGTGGACCCGCGTTTCCTGGATCGAGTCGACAACGACGGGATCACGCTCCGCGACGCAATCCTGGGTTTCGGCGGCGACCCGGATGCAAGCTGTCGCGTCCGGTCCTGCCCGGCGGACGTCCTCGGCTACGTCGAAGTCCACATCGAGCAAGGCCCCACGCTTGAAGGCGCCGGTCTCCCGGTCGGGGTCGTCTCCGCGATCGCGGGCCAAAGCAAATACATGATCGAGCTAAGCGGCGTCGCCGGCCACGCCGGGACGGTGGCGATGGATCGTCGCCACGACGCCCTCGCCGCCGCCGCCGAGCTTATCCTGGCGGCGGAAGCGATCGCCCGCGAGACGGAGGACCTGGTCGCCACCGTGGGCGAGCTGTATGTCAAGCCCGGCGCCAGCAATGTCATCCCCAACCACGTCCGGCTCAGTCTCGACATCCGGCATCCGGCCGATGACGGGCGCAAGAAAGCGAACGCCGCGCTCCGCGAGCGGGTCGCCTCGTTGCATGAAGCACGCGGCGTGACCAGTCAGTGGGAAATCGCGATGGAGAATCCGGCCCGCCCCGCCGATCACGACCTGGCGCTGATGCTGGCAGCCGCCATCGAAGCGACTGGATACACCCCGGCCTGGCTGCCAAGCGGCGCCGGCCACGACGGCGTCGCCCTCTCGGCGGCAATGCCGTTCGCCATGCTCTTCGTCCGCTGCAAAGACGGCATCAGCCACAACCCGGCTGAGTCGGTGACGACCGAGGATGTCGCGGTCGCCATCGCCGTCATCGACGAGCTGCTTGCGTTACGCGCCGCGGCCATGCCACGCTGAATGGACAAACGCGATCGCCGCCGCCGCTTCTCAGCCGCGTTCACGGGGGTGAAAGGAACGAATGGGTAGAGAATTCTGGCTTGGTGAGGCCAAAGTAGCTTCCTTCAGGATGCTTTCGTCATGCGGCCGGATGGCTTTGGCTTCCGGCGACGTGAAAACGGCGATCGCATCACCCGTCCACGACGATCGCGCGAGTCATTGAGGGATCAATTGAGCGGACGATGATCCACCATGACCTCGTCATCCGCCATGGCACGGTCGTCACCGACCGGTGGGTGGCGGCAGCCGATATCGCCATCGCGGATGGCCGCATTGCCGCGATCGGCCCGGAGCTTGACGGCGACAGCCGGGAGGAGATCGACGCCGGGGGATTGCATCTCTTGCCCGGCGTGATCGACGCCCATGTCCATTTCAACGAGCCGGGGCGGACCGAGTGGGAGGGCTGGGCGACCGGGAGCCGGGCCGTCGCCGCAGGCGGCGGCACCACCTGTTTCGACATGCCGCTCAATGCCCACCCGCCAACGCTCGATGCCGCCAGCTTCGGGCTCAAGCTCGCCGCCGCCGAGGCCGCCGCCCTGACCGACTTCGCGCTGTGGGGCGGGTTGGTCCCCGGCACTCTCGACCGCCTGCCCGAGCTGGCCGAATGCGGCGTCATCGGGCTGAAAGCTTTCATGTCGCAAAGCGGCACCGACGACTTCGCCGCCGCCGACGATCTCACCCTCTATGAGGGGATGCGGGAGGCCGCCAGGCTGGGCCTGATCGTCGCCGTCCATGCCGAAAGCGACGCCATCACCAGCCGCCTCGCCGCCAGGGCGATCGCGGCCGGCCAGACGACGGCGCGGGATTATCTCGCCTCGCGGCCGGTCATCGCCGAGCTCGAAGCGATCAGCCGGGCCATCCTCCTGGCCGAGGAAGCCGGCTGCGCCCTGCACGTCGTCCATGTCAGCACCGGCCGCGGGTTCGAGCTGATCGCGGCGGCGAAAGCCCGCGGGGTCGATGTCAGTTGCGAAACCTGCCCCCACTATCTGTTCTTCACCGAGGACGACATCGAACGTCTGGGCGCGATCGCGAAGTGCGCCCCGCCCCTCCGGTCCGGCCCCGAGCAAACCGCGCTCTGGGACAAGCTCCGGTCGGGTGAGCTGCCGATGGTCGCCTCCGATCACTCGCCGGCGCCGGCGACCATGAAGGGCGGCGATGACTTCTTCCAGGTTTGGGGCGGCATCTCCGGTTGCCAGTCGACACTTCCCGCCCTCCTCACGGCTGGGTACCACCAGCGCGGCCTCTCCCTGCCACTCATCGCCAGCTTGTCGGCGGGATATGTCGCGCACCGCTTCCGCCTGCCCGCCAAAGGAAGGCTTGAGCCTGGCGCGGATGCCGACATCGCGCTCGTCGATCTCGAGCATGTCTGGACGCTGAGCGCCGGCGACCTGCACGACCGCCACAAGTTGAGCCCTTTTACCGGCCAGGCGTTTCGCGGCGTGGTCAGGCGAACGTTGCTTCGGGGCCACACCATCTTCCGCGACGGTCAATTCTCGGCAAACCCGGCCGGACGTCTGGTCCGGCCCGAGCCCCGGGCCGAGCCCCCGCCGGGACAAGCATCAACCACCGCATCTGTGGCACCCTATGCCGATACTGAGCCACGAGAGACGAGATGAGGCCGCGCGATGTGGGATACCTATTTTCAACCGACCACCTTGGTCGCTGCCCTGCGGCTGCTGACCGAGCATGCCGGCCGGGCCCGGATCGTCGCCGGCGGCACCGACCTGATCGTTGAGCTTTCCCGCGGCATCCGGCCGACAACAACGCTGATCGACATCACCGCCCTCCCCGAGCTTCGCTCTCCGCGCCAGGAGGACGGCTGGATCAAGCTCGGCGCCCTGACCACCCACAACGACGTCATCGCCTCGCCCGCCTGTGTGACGAACGCCTTGCCGCTGGCGCAGGCCTGCCTCGAGGTGGGCGCCCCGCAATTGCGGACGCGGGCAACCATCGCCGGCAATGTCATCACCGCCTCGCCCGCCAACGACACGATCACGCCCCTGCTGGCGCTCAAGGCCGAGCTGCTCCTCATTAGCGAGCGCGGGGAGCGCGTCGTCCCCCTGGCCGATTTCTACCCCGGCTTCCGGACCACCGACCTGGCGCCGGACGAGCTGCTGCGCGAGATCCGGTTTCCGGCGCTCTCAAGCAACGATCGCGGCCTGTTCCTCAAGCTCGGGCTCCGCCGGGCGCAGGCCATTTCCGTGATCGACGCGGCGCTCATCGTCAGCTTTGACGGCGACATGGTCAGCTCCGCCCGGATCACCCTGGGCTCCGTCGCCCCGACCGTCGTCCACGCCAGCTCGGCCGAGGCATACTTGGCCGGCAAGACGTTGACTCCCGAGGTCTGCCAGGAGGCGGGATGGCTCGCCAGCCAGGACGCCAGCCCGATCGACGACCTCCGCGGCACGGCCGCCTACCGGCTCGAAACGCTCGAGAACCTCATCGCGGCGGGTTTGGCCCGGATCGCCAGCGGCACCCACGCCGCCGCCTGGCCGGCTCAGCCGGTCCTCCTCGAAACCGGGCAGGCGCGATCGGCACCGTCCGCGGGTGAGTTCGCCGGGACCATTCGCGCCACCATCAACGGCCGGGTGCATGCGCTGGATAACGCCGCGCACAAGACGCTGCTCGACGCCTTGCGGGAGGACGCCGGCCTGACCGGCGCCAAGGAGGGCTGCGCCGAGGGGGAGTGTGGCGCCTGCACCGTCTGGTTGAACGGGCAGGCGGTGATGTCCTGCCTGGTGCCGGCGGCGCAAGCGCACAATGCGACGGTGACAACGATCGAGGGGCTGGCCGCCACCGCGAGTATTGCCGGTCAGAATGGCAACCAGCCGCCACTGCATCCCTTGCAGGCCGCGTTCATCGCCAGCGGGGCGGTCCAATGCGGCTACTGCATCCCCGGCATGCTGATGGCCGGGGCCAAGCTTCTCGACGAGCAGCCAGACCCCGATCTGACGGCGATCCAGACCGCGCTCAGCGGCAATCTCTGCCGCTGCACCGGCTACCGCAAGATCTTCGACGCGGTCCAAAGCGTGGAGGCCGGGCGATGACTCGGACCAGCCTCCTCGGCCAGCCCCTGCCCCGCCAGGACGCCCTCGGCAAGGTGACCGGCGCCACCACCTACCCCGGCGACCTGATCCGGCCGGGCATGCTACACCTGAAGGTCGTCTTCGCCGGCCGCGCCCACGCCCGTATTCTGGGCATCGAGTCCGGCGCCGCCCGCGCCCATCCCGGCGTGATCGATGTCCTGACCGCCGCCGACGTGCCGTTCAACGCCTTCGGCCTGATCGATCACGACCAGCCGGTTCTCTGTGAGCGTAAAGTCCGGTTCTACGGCGACAAGGTCGCCGTCGTCGTGGCCGAGACGCCGGAGGCCGCCGCCGCCGGGGCCGCCCTGGTCGACGTCGCCTACGACGTTCTGCCCGCCGTCACCGACCCCCGCCTGGCGATGTCGGACGACGCGCCGCTGGTCCACGACGAGCGCGGCACTAATCTCCTCTTCTACGTCCCTATTCGCAAGGGCGACGCGCGAGCGGCGCTGGCGGCGGCCGATGTCGTCCTGGAGGGGAAGTTCACCACCACCTGGCAAGAGCATGCCTACCTGCAACCCGAGGCCGGGATCGCCCACGTCGATGACGACGAGCGGGTCATCATCGAGACCGCCGGCCAGTGGCTGCACGAGGATCGGCGCCAGGTCGCGGCCATCCTCCGCTTGCCGGAAGAGCAAGTCATCATCCGCTACGCGGCGATCGGGGGCGCCTTCGGCGGCCGCGAGGACCTCTCCATCCAGCATCTGCTGGCGCTCGCGGCCTGGAAGCTACGGCAGCCGGTGGCGATGGTCTGGAGCCGCGAGGAATCGATCATCGGCCACCACAAACGGCACCCAATGCAGATCCGCTGCACCTGGGGCGCCGCCCGCGACGGCACGATCACCGCGGTCGAGTCCGAGATCGTCGCCGACGGCGGCGCCTACGCCTCGACCAGCGTCGAGGTCACCAAAGTCGCCGCCCTCTTCGCCACCGGCTGCTACGAGATCCCCAACATCTCCACCACCGGCTACGCCGTCTACACGAACAATATTCCATCCGGCGCCTTCCGCGGCTTCGGCGCCCCCCAAGCCCAGTTCGCGGCCGAGATCATGGTCACCAGGCTCGCCCACGCGCTCGACCTCGACCCGCTCACGGTCCGCCGTCGCAACATCTATCGCGAGGGCGGCATCGAACCGACCCAGCAGATCCTGCCGCCCGGCGTCAGCGCCGAGCCGGTGCTGGAACGCTGCATCGAGGAAGCGGCGACGCGGTGGGGATATGGCCCCCCCCGCCCCCCAATCCTGGGGGGAGAACGCCAAGCTCCCCCAGGATTGGGGGCGGGGGGGGCCATTGGGACGCACCTCCGGCGCGGCGTCGGCATCGCCTGCGGCATGAAAAACCTCGGCTACTCGTTTGGCTTCCCCGAACAATCGACGGCCACGGTCGAGCTGGCCGGCCGGGGCGAGATCGAGCGGGCGGTGGTCCGGGTCGGGGCGGCGGACGTCGGCCAGGGGTCGCACCTCGCCCTGCGCCAGATCGCGGCCGAAGTCCTCGACCTGGCGATTGAGCGGATCGAGCTGATCGCCGACGACAGCGCCGAAGCGCCGAACGCCGGCAGCGCCTCGGCCTCCCGCCTGACGCTGATGGCGGGCCGCGCCGTCTTCGATGCCGCCACCGCCGCGCTTCAGCAGTATGGCGCGACCGACGACGAGCGGGTCGAGACCACGGTCCAATTCCGGCCCAAAGCGACGTCGCCGCTGCACAAGGAGACGGGTGAGGGCTATCCGAACTACTGCTATGGCTACGCGGCGCAGGCGGTCGAGGTCGAAGTCAATCTCCTGACCGGCCAGGTCCAGGTGTGCCGGATCATCAGCGTCCACGATGTCGGCAAGGCGATCAACCGGCAACAGGTCGAGGGTCAGATCGAGGGCTGCCTGGCCCAGGCGATCGGCTACGCTCTCTTGGAAGACCTGCGGTGCCGCGACGGCAAGATTCTCACCCCGCATCTCAGCACCTACCTGCTGCCGACCGCGCTCGATGTCCCGACCGAGATCGTCCCCATCATCCTGGAGCTGGCCGACCCCCACGGGCCGTTCGGCGCCCGCGGCGTCGCCGAGCTACCCCTGGTGCCGTTCCTGCCCGCCGTCGCGATCGCGATCCACGACGCGGTCGGCGTCTGGGTCACGACACAACCCTTCACCCCGGAGCGGGTGTTGACTGCCCTGGCAGGGGCCGGTTCAGAGATCCGCGATCGTCCCGCCGGGCCGCTGTCTCGTCCGAGATCGAACGCCGCGCGGCAACCAGGCTAAGCGAAGGAAGCGGGCGCACACTATAATGCCAATGCAGACAATATGCGGTGATGAACATCGGCCTGTAGTCAGGTTCTACGGCCTCGGATCAGGCATCGATTCAAGCCGAGCATGGCAAAGCCACCGGCAAGACCACAAGGGGAAACGTGGTGGGAACTCAATTGCCAGTGAATCAACTCATCACCGACATCTCCCGCGGAGACTTGATCCTGCCGGAGTTTCAGCGCGGGTATGTCTGGACCCAGACCCAGGTACGACAATTTCTGGACAGCCTCTATCATGGCTATCCGACCGGAAGCTTTCTGATCTGGAAGACACCCAATCCGGGCATGGTGCGCGGCGATGCAACCGACAGTGACGGAAAGGTATTCCAACTGATCCTAGACGGGCAGCAGCGGCTGACGAGCCTGTACGCCCTCATCACCGGGGAAGCGCCACCATTTTATGAAGGCGAAAGTCTGCATTTCAACATCTACTTTAACGTTGTGACTCAGGAATTCTCCTACTTCAAGCCAACCGTGATGAAAGGAGCAAGAGAATGGCTCCCAGTTACCACCTTTCTCAAGGCTGGCATCGGCGACTACTTGGGGGCCGGCGGCCCATTCCCTCCTGAGGATCGAGACTACCTGTTTCAGTTCTTCTCTCATCTCCAACAACTCGACGCGATCAAGAAGTACACGTACTACCTCGACATACTGGGAGAACGGAATATGGACGAGGTCGTTCGCATTTTCAACCTTGTGAACTCAGGTGGTACCCGCCTCTCGAAGACCGACCTCGCCTTGTCCCACATTTGCGCGCTGTGGCCGGAAGCTCGCCAGATCATGCGGGCTACTCAAGCGGAACTGACCCGCATCGGCTTCGCCTTTGGGCTCGAATTCTACGTGCGCTTGACGGCAAGCGTGGCGACCGGCTCGGGCTTCTATGAGCCGCTATACAGGGCATCGGTCGAGAAGATCCAGGAGGCCTGGCACCGTGCCAGGGGCGCAATTGATTACCTGGTCAACGTGCTCCGGTTCGACGCCTTCATCGACTCGAACCGAGATCTCTCCTCGGATATTGTCCTGGTGCCACTCGTCGTCTACCTGGCCAACGGCTCCGGCAAATTCGCCGATAACCGAGCGAAACGACGCTCGATTGCCGATTACATCGCTGCCGGCGAAAGCACGATTCTCGAGTTCAAAGGCTCTCTGCGTTGGGATTTCCGCCAGCGACAAGTCAACAAGGTACTGGAAAAGATGGTCGCAAAGACGATCGCCGCGTTTATGAATTCCGAGGGAGGAACGCTCGTGATCGGTGTTAGCGATGAGGGTGCGGCGCTCGGCATCGAGGAGGACTTCGCCACGCTCGGGTCGCGGGGAGATCGGGATGGCTGGGAACAGGCGCTCCGATCGGCGCTAAACAGCTACCTGTCACGAGAGATCGCGGCGCTCGTGGACCTTACCTTCGCCGATTTCGAGGACAAGACCGTCGCCGTCATCCATGCCAACCCGACCCGGCGCCCGGTCTACCTTATGGACGGTCAAAACGCCGAGTTCTACGTGCGCTCCGGCAACACAACGCAACCGCTCAACGTCAAGCAGGCGCACGACTACATCCGCGATCGCTTCCCGGCCGTGGCCTAACCGACATCACGAACTCGTTCGTTCCAGAGGGGAAGTCGTACTGCGGACCTCGCATGATTCCCTATGTAGCGGCGCTGCGATCGTCGTCAGTCCCGGAGGGACTTCGTGGTGCTCAGCGCGGACTTCTAGTCCAGCGCCGTTGGCATATTGCTTCGTTTCCCCCGCAATGCACCCAAAATCAGGTTCACGGATAACGCGTCGACGAATGGCGTCGAGGAGAAATAGTGACCAGAACATCGACCTTTGACAAATTGCTCCGAATCACGGTTGGCGCCTTCACCTTCACCGCGACGTGGGAAACGGAGACGGCGCCGCTGACCTGCGACGCCTTCGCCAAGCTGCTGCCGTTTCAGAACAAGCTGATCCAGGCGCGTTGGAGCGGGGAGTCGGCCTGGATTCCGCTGGGTGATCTCGATGTCGGGCTCCGGGTCGAAAACGCCACCAGCTATCCGGCGCCGGGCCAGATCTTGCTCTACCCGGGTGGATACAGTGAGACCGAGATTCTGTTTCCGTACGGTTCGACCTGCTTCGCCAGCAAGCTCGGCCAATTGGCCGGCAACCATTTCTTGACCATTGTCGAAGGGCAGGAGCACCTGCCCGCGCTGGGCCGGACCGTGGTCTGGCAGGGCGCCCAAGACATTTCGTTCGCGGTGGCTCCATAATGGACGCTGGTTCCGACGACCGGGAGAATTGGCGGATGCTGCTGAACGGCAGGAGGACGGTGGTTATGCGGATATTGGCACGGGCGTTTCTGGTCCTGATCTTGATCGGATCGGCAGCTGTCTCGACGGTGATCGCCCAAGACGCGACGCCAGCAGCGGACGAGACGGTGCGGGTCGCCTTCGTCTACGTCAGCCCGGTCGGCGACATGGGCTGGACTTGGGCCCACGACCAGGGCCGGCTGGCATTGGAAGAGAATCTGCCGAACGTCGAGACCGCCTTCCAAGAGAGCGTGCCGGAGAACCCGGCCGACGCCGAGCGCGTCATCCGCCAGTTCGCCCAGGATGGCTACGACATCGTGATCACGACCTCGTTCGGGTACATGAACCCGACGGCCAATGTCGCGGAAGACTTCCCGGACACCACCTTTGTCCATATCTCCGGGTTCATGACCGGACCGAACCTGAGCACCGCCTTCGGTAAGATCGAGGAGCCGCGCTACGTCTCCGGCCTGATTGCCGGGGCGATGACCGAGTCGAACCAGATCGGCTACGTCGCCGCCTACCCGATCCCGGAAGTCATTCGCGGCATCAACGCCTTCACCCTCGGCGTCCGCGAAACGAACCCCGAGGCCACCGTCACCGTGGTCTGGACCAACACCTGGTTCGGGCCGCAACTGGAGCGGCAGGCGGCCGAGGCCCTGCTCGACGGCGGCGCCGACGTCATCGCCCAGCATCAGGACACCGCCGGTCCCCAGCTCGCCGCCCAAGACCGCGACGCCTACGGCGTCGGCTACAACGCCGACATGTCGATCCAAGCCCCGGAAGCCGTGCTCACCAGCCCGATCTGGAACTGGGGCGTCTACTACACCGACTTGGTCGAGCAAGTCATGGCCGGCACCTGGGAGACCAATCAGCATTGGGGCGGTTGGGAAGACGGCCTGGTCGGCCTGGCCCCGATCGGGCCGATGGTGCCGGACGAGGTCCGCGCCATGGCCGAAGCCGAGGTCGCGTCGTTCGAGAGCGGCGAATCGACCATCTACACGATCTTCACCGGCCCGCTGCTCGACCAGGACGGCGAAGAGCGGGTGGCCGACGGCGTCGCCATGACCGACGAAGAGCTGCTCGGCATGAACTGGTTCGTCGAGGGCGTCATCGGCGAGGTGCCGGAGTAATCCGACCAAAGCTGACGTTGCGGACCCTGGCCGGCTCTGGTCAGGGTCCGCCATCGACTGGTGCCATCTATGCCTAGCCGGCTTTCAGCCGGGGCACCCTCTGGGTCTTGTGTTTTTAGCGCGGGGTCTTCAGCCCCGCGCTCCACGGCCAGCACGGGGTTCCGCAATCGGCAACGACCCGGAGTTTCCCTTGGCACCAGGAGCATGGCGTGTCGACCGCGATTGAGATGCGCGGCGTGTCGAAGCGATTCGGCGCCACCGTCGCCAACGACGACATCGATTTCACGGCCCGCTTTGGCGAGGTCCACGCCCTGATTGGTGAGAACGGCGCCGGTAAATCGACCTTGATGAGCATCCTGGCCGGGGTGTACCGGCCGGATGCCGGCACCCTGGCGATCGCCGGTGAGCCGGTTCAGCTCCGGTCCCCGGCCGATGCCATCAGTCGCGGCGTCGGCATGGTCTACCAGCATTTCATGCTCGTGGAGACCTTTACCGTCGCCGAAAACGTCCTCCTCGGCGAGCCAGGCCGGGGCCGGATCGAGACCGACCGGGTCATTCGGCGGCTGGAAGAGATCAGCCGGCAGTACGGGCTCGGGATTGATCCGCGGGCTCCCGTCTGGCAGCTCTCGGTCGGGGAGCAGCAGCGGGTCGAGATCGTCCGCCTGCTCTATCGCGGCTCCCGGATCCTCGTCTTTGACGAGCCGACCGCGGTGCTGACCCCCCAAGAAGCGGCCAACCTGGCCGGCACGCTGCGGACGCTGGCGGCGGATGGCTTCTGCGTCATCCTGATCTCGCACAAGCTGGATGAGGTACTGGCCGTCGCCGATCAGATCACGGTCCTCCGCCGCGGCCGCGTCGTCGCCACCATGACCCCGGCCGCGACCGACCGCCGGGCGCTGGCCCGGCTGATGGTCGGCCGTGACCTGGCCGCCCTCGTCGAGCGTCCGGCGGCGGAGCCGCCCGAGGCGGCCGCGGCTGGCCCGGTGCTGCTCTCGCTACGCGGCGTTGACGCGGACGGAGACAACGGGCTCCCCGCGTTGCGAGAGGTCAGCCTTGAGGTGCGAGCGGGGGAAACGCTCGGCATCGCTGGCGTCGCCGGCAACGGCCAGCGCGAGTTGGCGGAGACAATCACCGGACTGCGCCCCGTCACTGGCGGCACGATCCGACTCGGGGATCACGACCTGACGAACCGCTCGGCGCGGCAGATTGCCCGCCATGGCGTCGCCCATGTGCCCGAGGACCGGATCGCCACCGGCCTCGTCTCCGGGCTCGACCTCACCGCCAATGCCATCCTCCGCACCTACCGGCGATCGCCGATCGCCCGCGGCCCCTTCATCAGTGCTGGGCGGGCGACAGCCTACACCGATCGTTTGATCGCGAACCACGACGTCATCTGCAACGGCGCCGGGGCAAAGCTGAGCCTGCTCTCCGGCGGCAACCAGCAGAAGCTCCTCCTCGGCCGCGAGCTGGACGGCGAGCCGGCCCTGATCGTGGCGGTCCACCCCACCCGCGGGGTCGATGTCGGCGCCACCGAAACGATCCACGCCATGCTCCGCGCCCAACGCGAGCGCGGCGCGGCGACGCTCCTCATCTCCGAAGACCTCGACGAGCTGCTGGCCCTCTGTGACCGGATCGCGGTCCTGTTCGCGGGCCGCATCGTCGGCACCGTCGCCGCCGCCGGCGCCGACCCCGAGCAACTCGGCTTGCTGATGGCCGGAATCACCGATCCCGCGGAGCCGAGCGTTGTCGCCCATGGCTAGCCGGTCGCGGTCGCCCCGGCTCCGGTTGGAGCGCGTCACCGCCCCGTCCCGGCTCGTCACCGTGCTCGTTCCGGTGGCGTCGATTCTCCTGGCGTTGGTCCTGGGCGCGGTGCTGATCCTGTCTACCGGCGAGAACCCGCTCGCGGTCTATCGGGCGATGTTTGCCGGCGCCTTCGGCACGGGAGACGCCTTCGCCGAAACCCTGGTGAAGACGACGCCCCTGCTCCTGGCCGGTCTCGGCGTCGCCATCGCCTTTCAGATGCAGCTCTGGAACATCGGGGCCGAGGGCCAAATCTACCTCGGCGCCATCGCCGCCACCGGCACCGGCCTCTTCCTGGTGCCGGGTTGGCCGGCCCCGGCCCTGGTTGCCGCGATGGTGCTGGCTGGCCTGTTGGGCGGCGCCGCCTGGGGCATCATCCCTGGTGCGCTACGCGCCTTCCTCGGCGCCAACGAGATCATCACCAGCCTGATGCTCAACTACGTCGCCATCCTGTTCGCCGAATACCTCGTCCACGGCCCCTGGCGCGACCCGGCCGCCTTTGGCTTCCCCGGCACCCCCCGCCTGCCCAACGCCGCCTCGCTGCCGGCCTGGGAGACGACCCGGGTCCACCTCGGCCTGGGCTTCGGCCTCGTCGCCGCCGTTGCCCTCTGGCTCGTGTTGCGGCGGACCCGCTGGGGCTTCGAGATCGGCGTCACCGGCGAAAACCCGCGGGCCGCCCGCTACGCCGGGATGCCGGCCAAACGGACCATCATCATGGTCATGGCCCTCAGCGGCGCCCTGGCCGGGCTGGCCGGCATGAGCGAGGTCGCCGGGATTGGCCACCAGTTGCAACGCAACCTCTCCCCCGGCTATGGCTACACGGCGATCATCGTTGCCTGGGTGGGGCGCTTGCACCCGGCCGGGATCGTCCTCGTCGCCGTCCTCCTGGCCGGGCTGTTGGTCGGCGGCGACCAGATCCAGATGACGATGGGCCTACCGGCGGCGATCGCGCCGATGTTGCAAGGCATCATCCTCTTTTGCCTGCTCGGCGGCGACGTGCTGACGCGCTACCGGCTCCGGCTGGCACCGCCGACACCGGCAGCCGATCCATCGGCGCCGCGACTGGACTCCTCCCATGGGTGACCTGCTGACCCTCTCCGTCCTCGCCTCGGTGTTGACGGCGGCAATCGCGGCCGGCACCGCCCTCCTCTTCGCCTGCCTCGGCGAGCTGCTCTGCGAGCGGGCCGGGGTGCTCAACCTCGGGGTCGAGGGGATGATGCTGATGGGCGCCCTCTCCGGCTTCGCCGTCAGCCTGGGGACCGGGAACCTCTGGCTGGGGACGCTGACCGCGCTGGTGGCCGGCGGCCTGATGGCCTCGATCCACGCCCTGCTAACCGTCGGCTTGCACGCCAACCAGGTCGTCAGCGGCCTGGCCCTGACCATCTTCGGCGGCGGCGTCTCGGCCTACCTGGGACAAGACCTCGTCGGCATCCCGGCCCCGGTCTCGTTCCAGGACATCTCCCTCCCCTTGCTCGGCGATATTCCCGGCCTGGGGCCAATCTTCTTCCGGCAGGACGCGCTCGCCTATATATCCTATCTCCTGGTCCCCGCCCTCTGGTTCTATATCTATCGCTCCCGCCAGGGGCTCCGACTACGCGCCATCGGCGAGCGCCCGGCTGCGACCGACGCGATGGGGATCAGTGTCAGCCGGTTGCGGGTCATCTACGTCGTGGCCGGCGGGGCGCTGGCCGGCCTCGGCGGCGCCGCGATCTCGCTCGGCACCAATCCGGGCTGGACCGAGAACCTGACCGCCGGCCGCGGCTGGATCGCGGTGGCGCTGGTCATCTTCGCCGGCTGGAACCCGGCCCGCGCGGCGGTCGGCGCCTACCTCTTCGGCGGGGTCGAGGCCGGCCAGTTCCGGCTGCAAAGCGCCGGCGTCGGCATCCCCTCCTTCTTCCTCAACATGCTCCCCTACCTATTCACCATCCTGGTCCTCGTCATCGCCACCCGCGACGCCGCCCGCCGCCACCTCGGCGCCCCCGCCGCCCTCGGCCGCCCCTTCATCCGCGAGGACCGCTCCTAAAGGGGTCGAACCGGCAGCCCACTCCTACCCCCGAAAAACCAGAATCGTCACGATCAGCAGCGTACCCAGAAGAGCCGGCCAGTAGACGACGTTGGGGAGGAGGTTGTCCTGATACGAGATGAACTTGAAGCGGCCGGGCGGGGCCGCCAGGATGAGGATCGCGTTCGCCACCGCCAGCAAGATCGTGATGTAGAGCAGGATCGGCAGCACCTCGATGTAGACGATCTGGCCCGGCGTCACCTCCGACCGGATCTGGTTGTGCTTGGTCAGCACGGTGAACAGGAGCGCCCCCGAGGTGCCGAGCACGCCGAACGTCGTCACCCCGAACCGGGTCCGCCGATCCAGGTCCACGGCGTTCAAGAGCACGATCGCGAAGAGGAGGACCGCGACCACGATCGCCAGCAGCACATCGTCCAGGAACGGCTCGATGAAGCTCCGCTTGACGCCGACGTTGAACACCAGCTCCGGGAAGCCGCGCGGCGTGGCTCCTTCCGGGAAGCCAAAGGTGGCGTTGTCGTCGTTCATCCGGTAACTGAAGAACGTGTGCTCGGCGCTCCAGCCGCCGCCGACAAAGTCCCGGCTCAGACCCGGTAGCGCCGCCGGCTCCAGGTCCGGGTACGAGGCAAAGTCCGGCACCAGGACCACCCGCCGGTCCGGCACCTCCGGCCACATCCGCAACGAGATATCCTGACGATCGAGCGGAAAGTTCCGATAATCGAGCTGCTGGCGCACCGTCAGGTGGACGTGCCAGCCGAGCAGCGTGTTGCCGTCGTCATCGGTCGCCGTGTAGGCGTCCATCGCGTCGATCGATTCGGCCACAGCGCCAGGCAGGCTGAACCCGCGGGGCACATCGGCCGGGACTTGGGGACCGTATCGCTGCCAGATGAAGGCGCTGATCTGGACATCGTTCGCGGTCGAGAACTCGATCGTCTCCACGAAGATGCCGGTGGGGATGTGAATCGGCGCGATCTCGGTGTCGGTCAGCTCCAGCGCGTGCGCCGCGAGATAGCGATCGACATCGGCCTGGGTCGCGACCGTCCGGCCAACTCCGGCGATGGGGCGGACCTCGTGGTCGATCAGGAACCAGGTGCTCATCAGCGCCAGCAGGAGGACGACCGTCCAGGCCACCGAGGTTGTCACCAAGCGTCCTGGCGCCAGCCGTTCCGGCCTGATGACGACCACGGACGTGGTCAGCAACCAGACGGTGACGACAGTCAGCAGGGGAAACGCGGCCGCGCCCGACGTTTCGAGCCGATCAAAGCCGTGGGAGAGGTGAAAGGCGTATCCTTGGCCGATCGCCAGAATCGAGCAGAGGCCGGCGATACTCCACGCCAAAAGATGGATCCGCTCGGCCGTCAGCCGCGACGGGCGGGCGAAGTCGTGCTCACGCCGCGCCTCGCGGAGTTGGCCCAGGCGTTCACGGAAACTCATCCAACCGCTTCCTCAACTGGACGTTGGCCGATTGCCGTTCATATGATGCAACGGGCTCCAGCCGGACCGATCACGGTCCAGTCCGCCGCGGGCTCGAAACTCTCAATCTGACGGATCATGCTTTCGCATCCGGATAAGGTGCGGAGACCGCGGACGACTCCGAACGGTACGTCGTGGAGCATCTCTCCGCCACCGCCGGCTCATCCGCGGCCTCGTGTCACACTCAATCGGTGGCGCCGGTGGTCGACAGTGGCACGACTGGCTGAATGATCTCGGTTCGCCATTTCGAGGAATCTGGCTCACCGCTGGGGTCCGTCACGTACGACTCCCAAACCGGACCGGCCGCGTGTCGTCCGTTCTCGGCCATCCAGACTTCCAGGGCGTCATGGGCGGCTCCCATCGTCGTGTAGGGACCAATGTGGACGAGGCACACCGCCTCCCCTCCCGGCAACGAGCTTGGCGTCACCCGGCCGGCCGGGGCGATCGGCGCATCCAGGGGAACCCCGGCTTCGAGATCGACCATGGTATCGGAGTAGTCGAAATATCGGCCAAACGGCGGCCCGGCCGGGGTCCGGCCGGCCTCCTGCACCGCCTGCCAGGTCGCGGGAAAGAGATCGTCAAAGACTGCCGCCAGTTTCGGCGTCTCGACCGTGGTCCGAATCACTGCGGTCGGCCGCGGCTCCAACTGCTTGATCGAAATCTCGGGCATTGCTGCTACCTCCTCAATACGACAACGCTCGCATGCGGGGGGCTGGTCGGGGCGGCTCATCCCGTCGGGCCGCTCGTCACGTAGAATACCGTGCCACGGTCCGCTGGGTGCGCTGAGTGCCGGGAAGCGGCATGCTCCAGGGCGGGGGCCGACCGGTCAGGCGGTTTGCGGAGGGAGGGGGAGCAACTGGTGGTAAACGAGAACCCCATGCCAATGGGGGCAGAGAGGGCTCAGGTCGCACTCGCGCTCCGGCGCTACGACCGGCCCCGCGAGCTGAGCGGTATGTCACCCGACGCGCCAATCAACGCCGTGATCCCGCTGGACCTCGCCGCCGCCGCAATCGCCGCCTCGACCCTCTCGCCCGGCGGCAAGCAACTGGCGCTCGGCTTGCTCCGGCTCGGATCCCCGGCCACCTTTCCCGGCGGCGGCATCGGCATCGAGTATGGCAGCCTGCTCAAGACCGCCGCCCGCCCGGATTATCTGGCTGGGCACGTTCGGGAGGCGGCCGCCCACCTGGCCGAGCGGCAGGTCGATCTCCTGTTGGTGCCGGGGATGTCCGGCTACCCGATCGGCTCCATGTACGCCGTAATCTCGGGCATCCCGGCCGTGCTGTTGAAAAAGGCCAGGCTCGATGGCCTCGACCACGCCCGCTATCCGGCCGGCGCCTTCGTGATCCCCTCTTACACCGGGGAAGGCGATGTCGTCATGCACGCCGATGCCGCCGCCCTCCAAGACATCGTCGATGCCATCGCCGGCCCCCGGCTGGCGGCCCAAGCGGCGGCCACGCACCCGGTCCTCAGATTGCGCGCGGCCGGCGCCGATGACATCATCGACAAAGCGATCATGAGCCAGGCCGTCGGCGAAAGCGCCCTCGTGATCGGTCAGGCCGCCCTCACCGACTTTGTCGCCCGCCACCGATCACGTACCGGCGACGAGCGGCCGATCGCGACCGAGGTCGAGGTCGTCGCCTGGGTTACCCCCCTGATCAAGACCTACAACCAGCCGGAGGCACACCTCCGCCGCACCTTCAATGTGACCCCCTTCGCCGGCCTCAGCATCACCAGCGTCCACATCGACCCCCCGGCCATCGGCCTCGCCGGCGTCGGCCTGGTGCGTACGACCCCGGACTAGGCCGGGGAATCCGACGCGGGGACACCCGGATTGCGGTCGCGGGTAGCCAACACCAGACCGGGACGGGGTGCGGTTTCCTCCGGCGACGGCGGGGCGGCGAAACCCATTTCCGGGTGTGGCTAACCACGATCTCGAAAACGCCGCCACAGCAGGCGATGCGCGCGGCCAAGTACGGCCACCAATTGATTTTGGACGCGGTCGGCTGGGCACATGGAACCATCCCGCTGTGACCCGTGACGTAGCGCTCCCCACGTTGCCCTCGTAACGAATCGTATCCGACCGCCACTACACAAACAGGCAGGGACAACATGGTCCCGGCACGAGTAGGCAGGCGAACGTGGCCCGTGAGACTACCTCCCCGGAGACGCTCCCACGCCGCCCGCTCCGCACCGAAGAGAGGAGGCGCTTGCCACGGCTCGACCCGTGGTCCGGGGCGCCGGCGCTTGCTTTCCGCTTCGCGACGGGTCATCCCCACCACGGTTCACGTCCAGGCGACCCACCTCGGATGGCGGGTCATCGCAACGGTCAGGAGACCACCCATGAACCGTATTCGTTTTCAAAACAGTAAATTTCGCGTTTCCGCGCTCGTCAGCATCCTGCTCGGGCTGATGATCGTGCTGGGCGGCATCCCCGCGGTCTTCGCCCAGGACGCCACCCCGGAGCCCGCCGGGCTCGACGAGGTCGCGCCCGCTCCGGCATCGATTGGGACTGATATTCCTCTGACCTACTTCGGTCCGCCACCGTCCGAGGTGCAGAAGGAGCTGGTCGGCCCGGTCGAGCTGTTGCGGGCCGGTGAGATTGATATGGAGGCCGGCACCGTCACCCTGCCGCTCTATCGCGGCCAGATGGCCGACGGCACCGCCGTCTGGTATGTCCTGACCGACACCACGGATCATGCGAACGCCGACGCGCTCGGGCTCAATCACTCGGCGAAGCTCGCCTACGCCAACGTCGAGGGCGGCGTCCGCACCGCGACCTTGGAGAACGATCTGACCCTCACGTTCGACGGCGGTACGGTCGACTTCTCCCCGGAGCTGATCGTCTCGCCGGGAACTGGAGAGAACGCGTTCCCGCCCATCTTAGCCGAGCCGGGATCGGTCGGCGACGACGCCTACTCACCGCTGGTCCTCATCGAGAACGCCGGCGGCCACATCTACAATGCGCCAATCATCGCCTTCGGCAACGAGGCGGACGAGATCGCCTTCTGCGATGGCGACGTGGACCACGGCCTGGTCCACGATCGGGTCACGGCCATCTGCCCGGACGAGATGACCGTCACCTTCTCGATGGTCATTGGCTTCAGCTTCGCCCGGCCCGTCTTCTACATGAGCTTCGAGGCGTCGGACCCGCTGGTGGCGACGCTCGAGCAAGCGACCTTCGCGCCGGCGCTGGCCAACATCCAGGTCGGCTTCGACGACGGCGCCTTCAGCGCCATTGAGCGTCTGTTCGTCACCGCCAATGGTCCGACCGGCGCCGACAACCCGCAGCGACAGGGACTCAATAGCGCGTTGATGGGCGAAGGCACCGGCCCGCTCAACGTCTTCGGCGGCGTGCCGACGATCGCGCTCGACTACAGTCCGCTGTGGGACCTCAACCTCGGGGTCTGGACCGACGAGGCGATCGAGCTCGGCTATCGCTCCCGCCTGATCGACGAGTTCCAGATCTTGGGCCTGGCCGAGAGGGGATTCTTGACCGGTCCGGACGGCGCGCCGTATGGCTCGACCGGATTCATCGTCAACTGCCCGATCGTGGCTCGCCTCCTGTAGGTTCGTCCACCGCTGAGCGGTTTGGCGGGTTTGGAATACCGTGGCCAATCGCCGGGGACATCGCGGTTCCCCGGCGATTGGCCATTCCCGTGGCGCCTGGGCATTGGGCGGCTCCGCCGGGACGTCGATGACCTGGTCCTGCCGGGGTCAGCACCGCGCGCAACCGCTCCCGGTTGGTCGCCTTTCCGTCATCACCCTGACGCGGGATGAGCGAGATCAAGACCCCGATCGGGCCGATCACGATCGGCAACATCTCCGGGATCCGCACGGAATCACCCCAAGCTCGACGAGCTCGCCGCTACCGTCCATCGCGGCTCGCTGACCGCGCATGATGCCGCCTGTCGTCAGCAATGCAGTCACGGTCCAGCAGCCGAAGCGAGTCGTCCGATCCCCAATGTGGTAGTGGTGGCCGTCACCGCGCGATGGGATGAGAGCGTGGATCAGGGGACGCCGGCGCCACGTCCCGCCTACCAGCGGCGATTCGTGGCCGATTAGTCCGGAGATGCGGCGGAGTCGGCGCACATCTTGCGGTATCCTCACCTCAGGCGCGGATTATTTGCTGCCTTGCCGCCGCGACAACGGTCGTGGCGCCGGGCAGCGGATGTTGAAGGGAGAACGAAGCGATGGCCTTTGAGCTACCACCACTTCCATACGATTACGCGGCGCTGGAGCCGCACATCGACGAGCAGACGATGCGGATCCACCACGACAAGCACCACGCCACCTACGTCACCAACCTCAACAACGCGGTGGCGGGCACCGAGTTCGAGAACATGAGCATCGAGGAGCTGGTGAAGATCCTCGATCGCGTGCCGGACGACAAGCGGACCGCGGTCCGCAACAACGGCGGCGGTCATCTCAACCACACCATGTTCTGGGAGATCATGGGCCCGAACGGCGGCGGCCAGCCGACCGGCGCCCTCGCGACCGCGATCAACCAGGCGTTCAGCTCCTTCGACGGCTTGAAGGAAGCGATCAACAAGGCCGGCGCCGGCCGCTTCGGCTCTGGCTGGGCCTGGCTGGTGGTCGGCCCCGGCGGCGATCTGAGCGTGACAAGCACGCCGAACCAGGACAACCCGCTGATGGACGGCAGCGGCACCCCGGTCCTCGGGGTCGATGTCTGGGAGCACGCCTACTACCTCAAGTACCAAAACCGCCGCCCCGACTACCTCAACGCCTGGTGGAACACCGTCAACTGGGACGCCGTCAACCAACGCTACGACGCCGCCCGGGGCTAGCCCTCGCCTCGACTACTTGGCGCAGCACACCTGGGGCGAGACATGGAGTCTCGCCCCAGGCGTGTTTCTCCTCAACGCGAGCCGTGGCCGCGCGGCGCCAGGCTCAGCTTGGCGTGTGGAGCGCAAGCTCGGGAATGTCTTCGTAGTCGGCCAGGTTGCGCGTGACGAGCTGGAGACCGTGTTCCAGCGCCGTCGCCGCGATCACCAGGTCCAAGGCACGGTGCCGGACGCGCCGGCCGCGCCCTTTGAGCGATTCGCGTAGCCGGGCGCAGCGTCGGGCAACCGCCGGCGAGAGGGGCAGGGTGGGCACCACCGCCAGGAAGTGCTCGAACTGCTCCAGGGCAAGGTGGGGGTTGGGGCTGCGCAGCGTGCCTTGGTAAACCTCCAGGTAGGTGATGATGCTGATCGCGATGCCCCGCGGCGCCAGGCGTTCGACCAGAGGAACGGTCGCCGGGTCGTCCGCCAGGTAGGGGATGACGAGATTCGAGTCGAGCAAGTACGCCACGGCTTAGACGGGACGGCGGGTCGGGTCTTGCCTGCGCTGCTCGGCCAGGTCAGCCAGCAGCGCCTCGGTGTCAACGCCTTGAAGCGCGCCGCGGCTCTGGCGCAGCCCATGAAGGACGGCGTTGGCGTCATCGTGAGCAAACACATGCTCGCGGTCGACGGTGTAGCGCGCCCCGTTGACGTCGAGCACGACCGGGGCGTCCGCCTCGGCCAGGGCGCGGCCAAGCTTGCTGGCCGGGTCAACAGGAATGGTCAGCGGTTCGTTCGCCATTAAATGTCAACTCCTATCCTCTTCTCATGGTCCGGAGTATAGCAACGCGGATGCCGTATGGCGAACGTACAACCAGACTGAATGGTGCGGTCCAACTATTGGCTAACCGGCTCAGCAGCCAACCAATACAGGCAGGCATCCTCAAGTCCCGGCGGGACTTTGTGGTGTTCAGCGCGAACGTTCAGTGGCCCAGGCGGGCACCCCCGCCTCTACCAATTCCTGAGTGGAACACCGTCAACTGGGACGCCGTCAACAAGCGCTTCGAGGCCGCCCGCGGCTAGCGCTCGACGCGAATACGTATCGAGGGTACGACACCAGGGGTGAGACTTGGAGTCTCGCCCCTGATGTAATTCTCACCAGTACGATCCGGGCCGGCCCACGCATGAAATCCGTCGAACTTTCGCAGTCAGACTCCATTCGACACACCATGATTCAACGGTGCCTGGCGACTGCGCGAGACACACCTGGTAGTGGCTTACCTCTAAAGCATTTGCGTTAATCGGCCGGACCTTGGTGAGAAGGATGACTCCATTCTATGCCTGGACCAAACAACGGAGGCAGGACTATAGACGATTGTGGATAGCTCCCCTCGGTCGGGGATTCGTCCGGTAATAGCCAGGGAAGTGACCGTTCTTATTCAGAATCGTCGCGTCTCGGTCGGGTGTCAGGCCGTCACGTCTAGACTAACTGGAAAACATCCCTACAATGTACGTATAGGCGGGAACCCCGTTTCCTGTCCGGGAGGAACGCATGACTGCACTGAGTGACCTGGAACCGGCAATTCGGGCGCTCTATCCAGCGAATGTCCGCACCAGTTACGAAATCCACGAATGGCGGAATGCCAGCGCGGTCTTCAGCATGGTTCATCCTGCGGAATGGTCCGAACTGATGGGTGTCCTGCAAGCATTCCAGCTCAAGCACAGCTACATCATCAAGGGCGGAGGCAACAAGTCAAGAGTCGCCGCCTTCTTTGACAGCTACCTGTACCGGATCGGCTGGACCGAGGTGCTGTTTGATACGTCGATCACAGTGAATCAGATCTCCTATAATGTGCCAACTCATAAGGTGGACTGCTTCAAGAACAAGATCGCTCTCGAAGTTGAATGGAACAATAAAGACCCCTTCTTTGACCGGGATTTGAATAACTTCCGACTGCTCTTTGAGTTGAGGACGGTTGATGTCGGGGTTATCATTACTAGAACGGATGGGCTACAGGCGATCGTCAAGTCGATCGGACGAGGCGGAAGTTTCGGCGCGGCCACAACTCATATGGGCAAGCTCTTGCCGAAGATTGACGGTGGTGGCGCCGGTGGGTGTCCGGTACTGGTGTTCGGGATCGAGCCCTCGCTTTATGTCATCGACCGGGTTCAGCTGACCCCGGAAGAACAGGCTGAAGTGGAGTTACTCGAAGAGGCCGCAGCGCTTCAGGATGAGGACGAATGATGGAAATGCCGGCCGAAAGCCTCTTGGCGCTTGGTGAGCAGCGACAGTTCGGCACCATCCTGGCTGATCCACCCTGGCGGTTTATGAACCGCACCGGCAAAATGGCGCCGGAACACCGCCGACTCTTGCGCTATGAGACAATGACCAATGAGGACATCATGGGCCTGCCAGTGGCACAGCTCGCGCTGCCGAAGAGCCACCTCTACCTCTGGGTACCGAATGCGTTGATCCTCGAGGGCCTGGAGGTGATGAAACGCTGGGGCTTCACCTACAAGACCAACATCGTTTGGTACAAGGTTAGAAGAGATGGCGGACCGGATGGCCGAGGCGTAGGGTTCTACTTCCGAAACGTGACCGAGTTGTTACTCTTCGGGACGCGGGGAAACTTCCGTACCCTGGCTCCCGGCCGGCGGCAAACCAACATTATCATCAGCCAGAAGCGGCGCCACTCCCACAAGCCGGATGAGCAGTACGGGATCATCGAAGACTGTAGCTCCGGTCCGTTCCTCGAACTTTTTGCCCGCCACCCACAGCCAGGCTGGCATGTTTGGGGCAACGAAGTGGATATCGATCCGAGTCGACCATTTACTGAAGTACAAATGGTGGCAGACTGATGGACGAGGTGGCGCATGCTGCATACTGACGACAACAGCTTGACCTCTTAGATCACTGTCGGTCATTTAGCTCAAAGTTTAGGAAGGGCGTCATCCACCCACGCCTGAGACAAGACCTGAACCTTCCACTTGGTTAGCACTTTGGCTCGAATCTTGGCGAATGTGTCCTGGGTGCGAATCAAGACGTTGAGATCGGTGCCGCTGTCTATGAGGTCCTTCATTATCTCGGCGTACCACTCGACGGCGAGAACTGCATATGATGACAAGCGCTGACGATTGGCCTTGCTACCAGCAGTTGCACGGGTGATTCGCGATAGGTATGTTGCCCCATTCCGCTCGGCGAGGATTGTTCCCATCACGGCGAGGGTAAATAGCTTTGCACCCCGCCTGAGGAGGAGTGACCGTATTGGTTCGTCACGCTGATTGGCGTCTGCAATTGCAACCTTTACAGCCTCTTCAGCAGCGTCGCCCGCGAGCCATGCGACGATCGCTTCTTCAATGCGAAGATCCGACGGAAAAATCGTCTCGCGGTGAGTCGTGAACAGGCTTGCCTTATACCGGTAAGCTTCAACGGGGAGGCCCTTGAACGCAGCAAGATACTGAGCAAGGAGGTCGGGTTTAATAACGTGAAACTTCCCACTCCTTGTAAACTGACGACGCTCTTCTAACGAGAGGTGCCCCGTCTCGCCCCGACGCAGTTCGTAAAAGAACGGATTTGGTTCTTCTGCAAACTTTGCCTGCCACCGCTTCTGATTCTTGTCCTGAGAGATTATGTCCCAATTTCTGATGGGTGTTTGAGAATTGGTGAATCGAATTATAGAATCCACCACTTGGTCATCCGTGGCAGCTATGAAGCGCCCGAGAATGGATACTTCAGGCGGTGCCGGATCGAGGGATTGAGCGACAGAAACCGTTGTCTGGCACCCATTGACGATACTGAAGTTATGGATTGTCAGCTTCCCCGAATCCTCTTCAAACTCATACCGATCACATATGAACATTATTCCATTGTTGTATGCCCAAAAGTTGCGCCGATCTGGTGAGGCCAGCGTATCGCGAATTCCGGCATTCACGCTTCCCGCTCTGGTGCCCAAGAACACCCGAACGTTTCGATCAAACAACGCATCGCCGTGAACCTTGTAAAGCTTCTGAAGCTCTGTTCCAGGAATTGTGGCTGCGAGCGATTTACCGTATGACCCCCGTTGTTGGAAGGTTTGCTCGGTAGAAAGCGCGATGGTGGCGGCCTCGATGCGAGAAGATGCATCTATAAACTCGTCATGTATTTGTCGGAGTACATCGATATGTAGGACACGAGAAGTGCGTATTGGAGTTGTGGATATGTTTGCATTATTAAAGTTATGAGAGGCGTCGATGACTTCCTTGTGAGGGACACCCATATATACGAAGTGATAATCAATCGTGAATCCCTTACCCAAAGCTTCATTGTAATCTCGTGCTGCCTCTGCCAGATCGGGACGTCCTTCTCGTTCGAACGATTCAGGATTCTGCAACCAGTCAGTCGTGTGAACGAGCTCGAGAAACTCACCTGATGTGGGCTTGAATTGACCACGCGCATTGAACTTACCCTGAGCGATGACGACGCGTTCATTCTCATCATCAACATAGAAAAAATCTATCGACATATCGTTACCACCATCATAAGACGCAGCCTCATAGGCGCTATCCTCGCTGAGTTCGAGCGCCTCAACGCCGTACCACATGAGGAATGCTCGTCCTGTCGAAAGATTATAGTTGCTCTCATATTGAGCAACGTGCTCCGGAATGTACTTAAGGAGATGGTCGCCTGGTGAAGGGATGGACTGCGCTTGGCTCATCAGTCGCCTCACTAATCGTCAAGAGATAGACGTCTGTTGCCAAGATTTTACCCTACTTCGGCGCGTAGAGCGGTGCGCCACTCCCTGGCTCGCGAGGTCCTCGAGTATACCAGGAAGAATCTTCCTCTTTTCTTGGTCCCTGGTAATTCGACCATCTTGTAGACGCATTGGGGGTCGATCTCTTGTGCCTGTACCTTGCGCACGTCAGTTCTTGGGCACCCACCAAAACCCCGTCATTGCTGACGGAGTTTCTCAGTCTGACAGTGACGTGACCCCCAAAAACTGGTCCTGTCAAAATGGCCGCGCCGTGGGACTGGTCCGAACCGTCGTCCCCGCCACCCGCGCCACCCCGTGCGCCAGGTGCAGCGGGTCAATCCCCGGATCGGTCATCAACCGGGCCAGCACCACCCGCAACGCCCCGATCTCCTCGGCGATCCCCCGCTCCGCCGCCGCCTGCGCCATCACCTCCCGCAACCGCCCCTCAAATAGCTCCCCATACTCTCCCCGCGCTACCCGCCGCGCAAACGCCTCCACCACCTCCAGTCGCCGGTCTGGCCCGGTCGCGACCCCCGGTTCCGGCGCCGCGGTGAACGCCCGCTCGACCTGCCGCGCCATCCGCCCGATCGCCGCTTCCAGCTCCCGCCCGTACGCCCCCCGCGCGTGCGCCGGACACAGCACCCGCCCCGGTCGCACCGATCGCGCGCACCCGTCCGCCACGCACCGCCGTCCCCCGCTCCCCCGCGTCGCCCGCCGTCGAAGCATCCTGCCCTCCTCGCCGCCCCTTGACACCTTCCGGCGATTATAGTACAAATGTTCTAATTGGCACAGCGAGACGGCTGCGGGCCTGGGCAGCGCCCCACCGTGTCCGAGAGCACTCTCTCGTCATGGCCCAAAGGGCACCCCAGCCCGCCCCCGTCCCGGCGGTAAAGAATAGGACCGCTCCATCCCTCCACCAGCGCATCGACAGAACGGAGCGCACCCATCGTCGCGATCACGCGCTGGCGACGGCGAGGTTTGTCAACAAC
The DNA here is from genome assembly GCA_030859715.1 of Chloroflexota bacterium. Lineage (GTDB taxonomy): Bacteria > Chloroflexota > Chloroflexia > Thermomicrobiales > UBA6265 > JACCYK01. The sequence continues at coordinate 17,851 of JALZJP010000040.1, read as the reverse complement.
AGCGAGCCAAAGAGCCACGATGAGTGGCCGGAATGACCGGCCCGTGCTCAGTCCTGAAAGGACTTCGTGATGCTCAGCGCGGACTTCCAGTCCAGCGCCCCGCCGCGACCCCTGCCGAGAACCGCGCGACCTGGCCCGTTACATGATCGGCAAGCCTCGCCGCCGGTCAACGGATGCCAGAACCAGTATCAATGCCGCCCCCCGCGCGTCGTGGCCCGATTCCGTGTACACTCCCGTGTCGTAGCATCGGTCTCCGCGTCGATGATGGGACGCCTCGTTGCCGGCCGGCAACGGCCGGATCGAACCGGTGACAGCCCGGTGCCGGGCAGGAGCAACGGGACCGTACGCACCGGCCCGTCGCGGCGGCGATCAGGGCGCGGTCACAACGCGCTGGAGACATAGCGAGCATGGAACAACCGACTGCAACCGGGGTCACGATCGGCGTGCCCCGCGAGACGGCCGAAGGCGAGCGCCGGGTGGCGCTGATCCCCGACACCATCAGACGGCTGACCACCGCCGGGGCGAGGGTGGTCGTGGAAGCCGGGGCCGGGGCGGGCGCCTTCATCGATGACGCGGCGTTCACCGAGGCCGGCGCCACCATCGCCGCCGACGCGGCCGCGCTCTATCAACAGGCCGACCTGATTATCAAAGTGCAGCGCCCCGCCACCGGCGGCGAAGGCCAGCCGGACGAGGTCGCTCAGTTGCGGGACGGCGCCACGCTGATCGCGCTGCTGGCGCCGCTGGTCAATCTCGATCTCGTGCAACGCCTGGCGGCGAAGCGCATCACCTCGTTCAGCATGGACGCCATTCCCCGCACCACCAGGGCGCAGTCGATGGACGTGCTGTCGTCGCAGAGCACCGTCTCCGGCTACAAGGCGGTCTTGCTGGCGGCGGACCATCTGCCAAAATTCTTCCCCATGCTGACCACCGCCGCCGGCTCGATCAAGCCGGCCACGGTGCTGATCATCGGCGCCGGCGTGGCCGGCTTGCAGGCGATCGCCACCGCCCGCCGGCTCGGAGCCGTGGTGGAGGCCTACGACACCCGGCCGGTGGTGAAGGAGCAAGTGCTAAGCCTCGGCGCCAAGTTCGTCGATATCGACGTCGACACCAGCGGCAGCCAAACCGCCGGCGGTTACGCCAAGGAAGTCTCGGCCGATGTCTTGCGCCGCCAGCAAGAAGTGCTGGCCGACCATGCCGCGCGGGCTGACGTGATCATCACCACGGCACTGGTGCCGGGCCGGCCGGCGCCCAAGCTGATCTCGGCGGCCACCGTGGAACGGATGCGCCCGGGGTCGGTGATTGTGGACCTGGCGGCCGAGACCGGCGGCAACTGCGAGTTGACCACGCCGGGGGAGGTCGTCGAGCACAACGGCGTCACCATCATCGGCCTGCTCAATCTACCGAGCATGATGCCAGTCCACGCCAGCCAGATGTATGCGAAGAACGTGCAGAACCTGCTCGAGCTGCTGGTGAAGCAGGGCTCCTTCCAGCCCGACTACACCGACGACATCGTCGCCGGCACCTGCATCACCCGCGATGGCAACATCGTCCATCAGGCGACGAACGAGCGGCTCGGACTGAGCAGCGCCCCGGCCGCGGCATCGGCGCCGGCTGATGGCGCGACACCGGTCGCGTCACCGGAGACGTCGCCCGCGCCCGCGGCGGATTCCACCACATCGCACCCGGTCGAGATCAGCTCGCTCACGACCAGCGAGGCACCGGACCAGGCGGAGGCGGTGGCCGCCAGCCTGCCCCTTGAGGCGGCGGCGGCGATTGAGCTGCCGGCACCAGAGGCCGAGCCAGAAGCCGCCACGGGGTCAGACGAGCCGACGACGGCGCGAGTGACAACGCCGTATCGAGAGAGCTAACACCGCGATCTCGGGTGTCATGGTGAGCACCGGGCGACGAGCCGCGGTCCGTATGGGGAGAACGAGGGAAGCTGGATGGGCAACGAGTTTCTGCTAGGGGTGTACGTCTTCCTCCTGGCCATCTTTCTCGGGTTCGAGCTGATCGGCCGGGTGCCGTCGACCCTGCACACGCCGCTGATGTCCGGCACGAACGCGATCCACGGCATTGTGGTGCTCGGCGCCATGCTGATCCTGGGCGACGTGGACAACATCATCTTGCAGGCCATCGCCTTTATCGCGATCGTCCTCGGCGCCGCCAACGTCTTCGGCGGCTTCGTCGTCACCGATCGCATGCTGGAGATGTTCCGCAAGAAGCCGGCGGCCGGCGCGGCGCGAGGGACGGGGCAGCAACGATGATCGAGAGCTGGCGCGAGGCGGCGATTGACCTCAGTTACATCGTCGCCGCAATCCTGTTCATCATTGGCCTGAAACGGCTGAGCAACCCGGCGACCGCTCGCCAGGGGAACCAGCTCTCGGCCATCGGCATGGCGCTGGCGATCATAGCCACCCTGTTCATCCCCGACCTGCGCAACCATGCGCTGATCATCGTCGGCCTCGTCATCGGCGCGGCGGTCTCGATCTACCCGGCCCGCATCGTCAAGATGACGGCCATGCCGCAAATGGTGGCCATCTTCAACGGCATGGGCGGCGCCACGGCGGCGCTGGTCGCGATCGTCGAGTTCCAGCACCTCGCCAACGTCCCGGTGGGCGAAGCCATCTCCATCGTGCTCGGCGTCATCATCGGCTCCATCTCCTTCACCGGCAGCATCATTGCCTTCGCCAAGCTCCAGGAGCTGATGTCGGGACGCCCCATCACCTATCCCTCGCAGCAGATCATCAACGCGGCGATCGGCATCGCCGTGGTGGCGCTGGCGGTCTTCACCGTCCTCCTGGGTGATGCCGGGCTGGCGAAGTTCCTGATCGTCCTGCTCTTCCTCGGCGCCCTGGCGCTTGGCGCCCTGGCCGTCTTGCCGATCGGCGGCGCCGATATGCCGGTGGTGATCGCGATCCTCAACTCCTTGACCGGGGTCGCCGCCGCCCTCACCGGCTTTATCTTGAACAACCAGGCGATGGTGGTCGCCGGCGCCCTCGTCGGCGCCTCTGGCTCGCTGCTGACGCTGATGATGGCGCGGGCCATGAACCGCTCGGTCACCAACGTCCTCTTCGGCGCCTTTGGCGCGGTCACGACGACCGCCGGCGGCGCTGACGGGGCGACGAGCGAAGAGCTGCCGATGCGCGAGGCAACCCCGGATGACGCCGCGGTGCCGCTGGCGTATGCCGAGCGGGTGATCATCGTCCCCGGCTACGGCTTGGCCGTGGCCCAGGCCCAACACATCGTGCGAGAGCTGGCGGAGCTGCTCGAGGCTCGCGGGGTCGATGTCAAATACGCGATCCATCCGGTCGCGGGCCGGATGCCCGGCCACATGAACGTGCTGCTCGCCGAAGCCAACGTGCCCTACGAAGACCTCCGGGAAATGGATGAGATAAACGACGATTTCGCCGCCGCCGATGTCGCGATCGTGGTCGGCGCCAACGACGTGACCAACCCCGCCGCCCGGACCGATCCCAGCAGCCCGATCTACGGGATGCCGGTGCTCAACGTCGATCAGGCCAAGAGCATCCTGGTTCTCAAGCGCGGCCGCGGCTCCGGGTTCGCCGGCATCGAGAACGAGCTGTTCTACAACCCGAAGACGGCGATGCTGTTCGGCGACGCCAAGCAATCGCTGTCTGACCTGGTGACGGCGGTGAAGTCAGCCTAGCCTCGCCCGGTTGGATGGTCCAACCAAGACGCCCGCGGTCGAGCGCCACAACGCCACCGACGACGGCCCGGCCGCGGGCGTTTACTCTGGTTTGGTGTCCGCGTCGACGGCGAAAGGATCGGTCACATGATTGAGCCAACGCTCGGCGCGATCTCCCGGATCGCGGTGATCGGGGCCGGCCTGATGGGCCACGGCATCGCGCTGGAGCTGGCCGCCCACGGCTACGCGGTCCGGCTCTATGACCTCGACCCCGTTCAACTGGCACGGGCCGAACAGCGGATCGCAACGAGCCTCCAGCTTTTGCTCGACACCGGAAACTTGACCTTGGATCAAATCGAGACTGCCAACCGGCAGCTCCAGTATGCCGGTGATCTCGCCACCGCCGTGGCCGGGGTCGATCTCGTAATCGAGGCGGTCTACGAGGACCTTGCCACCAAGCAAGCGGTCTTTCGCGAGCTTGACGCGATCGCGCCCGAGGCGGCGATCTTCGCCAGCAACACCTCCAGCTATATGCCGAGCACGCTGGCGGCGGTGACGCAACGGCCGGATCGGGTCATCGTCACCCACTACTTCAACCCGGCGCACCTCCTGCCCCTGGTCGAGATCGTGCCCGGCCCGGAGACATCTCCCCACACCGTCGCCACGGTCCGTCAGCTCTACGAGTCGATCAAGAAGACCCCGGTGGTGCTGAATCAGGAAATCCCCGGCTTCGTCGGCAACCGGCTGCAAACCGCGCTGATGCGGGAGGCGCTGGCGATCGTCGCCGCCGGCGTCGCCAGCGCGGCCGAGGTCGATACCATCATCCGCACCGGGTTTGGCCGCCGCTTGGCCCTGGCCGGGGTATTCGAGGTGCGTGACCTCTCCGGCTGGGACGTCAGCCTCAAGGTCCACGAGGATTTGCTGCCGGAGATCGAGTCCGGTCGCCAAGTGCCGGACGCGCTGCACCAGATCGCGGCTTCCGCCCGCGGCGATGATGCCCGCAAGGTCGCTCGCCGGGCCGAGATCACTAGCTCATTGGCGGCGATGAAACAAGTGCTCGATGGCGAACCGTGAGCTAGAACGACATCGACCGCACCGAGACGCTAGCGAAACAGCGTGTCGAGCGGCAAGCGGAACCCAGGCAGCAGATCGCCGCCATCGAGGACCTCGGACCCGGTGAGGATCGTTTGGCGGCCGTCGGCCCGCATCCAAGCGACGGAGCGATCCGTGGGATGCACGATCCAGGCATGCGGAATCCCGGCCGCAAAGTACAGCGCGATCTTGCGCCGCGCCTGGGGCCACCTGTCGGAATCGGAGAAGACCTCGACCACGAGATCGGGCATGGTCCGGGCGAAACCGGGCGGGGTATCCGCCAGCGAGCCCGAGGCGCTAAGCATGACAAAGGCATCCGGGGCCAGAACAGTGTCCGGGTCACGCTCGATCACAACGCCCGGCTCGCCGGCGGCGGCCGTTCCCGAACGTCGTTGGTCAATGTAGTTGCCCAGGTACATCGCGAGCCGGAACACCAGGACGCCATGGAGGTGTGATGTTGGGGACATCGGCACAAGTTCTCCCTGGATCAACTCGTACCGCTCGTCTCCCGCATATTGTTCCAACTCTTCGACCGTAACCGGCTTGGTGAGCACCATGGCTGTCTCTCTCCGCATGTCCAAACGAGGTGTGGGACAGGCCGCTTCGCGTGCTGCGATCGTACCAGACCGCCGATCGTGGAGATGCCGATCGTCCCCGGCACGCACCGTGCATCTCCCATTCTTTGGGAATGACGGCATTGGCGTCAGCAGCCGTTTTTGCAACAATGCCAGCGGAAGAGCAACGCTCCAACGGAGGGAACCGCGGATGAGCGAACCACTGGCCCAACCGGAGATCAAGCCCGGCTGGGATGCCCGCGACATCGATGGTGAGCTGGTCGGCACGGTCATCGAGGCGACCGAAAGCTACGTCCTGATCGAGCAGGGCCGGTTCTTCCCCGACGATGTCTATCTCCCGCTCGACACCGTCGCCGGGGTCGAGCCGGGCGCCATCACGCTCAACATCTCCGGTCAGACCGCGCTCGACGCCGGCTGGCACACCGGCCCCCCGATGGGGGTGGGCGCCTTCTCCACCGAGAACTTGGCCCCCGGCATCCCGCTCGGCGGCCAGATCGACGAGCTGGGAACGACCGTGGAAGACGCCGCCGGCGCCGTCGACGAATAAGGGGAGCGCGGGTGAAAATCACCGCGGTAGAAGCCGAGGTCTGGCGGGTGCCGTTCGCGGGGGAGGTGCGGCCCGCGTGGTCGCCTGGCAACGTCTGGAGCGAGAATCGGCCGACGATCTTCCGCGTCGAGACGGACGAGGGGATCACCGGCCACGGGGCGGGGCATGGCGCTCCCGACGCGGTGCGAGAGCGAGTTGCGCCCAAGCTCATCGGGCGGGATCCGTTCTTCATCCCGGCCCTGGTGCGGACGATTCGCAATAGTGGCGCCGGCGCCGCGAGCTGGGGCATCGCCTGCGGGATCGAGATCGCACTTTGGGATCTCGCCGGCAAGGCGGCCAACCTGCCCCTGTGCAAACTCTGGGGCGCGCACACCAACCGGGTGAAAGCCTACGCCAGCCTGGTCGAGGTGCGATCGCCGGTGCGCCGGGCGGAGGATGTGCTCAGTTTGTACGAACGCGGCTACCGGGCGGTCAAGCTGCGGCTGCACGACGACACGATCGCGGCGGATGTCGCCCAGGTGGCGGCCGTGCGTGAGGCGGTTGGCGACCGGATGGAGATCATGGTCGATGCCAACCAGGCTCAAGAGCCAGGCACCCCCGGCAGCGAGCAGAGCATCGTCTGGAGCTTTGAGCGCGCGGTGACAACCTGCCGGGAACTGGCCCAACTCGACGTGGTCTGGCTGGAGGAGCCGCTCGGCCGCTTCGATTTCGACCCCTTGCGCCGTCTCACGGCCGCCTCCGACGTCCCGATCGCGGGGGGCGAGAACAATGTCGGCCTCCACGAGTTCCGCTGGCTGATCGACCAGGATTGCTACGACGTGATTCAAGCCGACGCCGTCGTCTCCGGCGGCCTGGGCCTGCTGCGCAAGGTGGCCGCCTATGCCGAGATGCACCAGAAGCCGTTCGTGCCGCACCACGGCGGCAGCGGCCTTGGCGTCGCCGCCCATCTGCACCTCAGCGCCAGCTGCCCTAACTCCGCCTATGTCGAGCTGTTGCAAGAGCCGCCGAACCTCCCGGTGGAGCGGTTCCAGGGCTTGCTGCGCGAGCCGCTCGTGCCGCGGGAGGACGGCTACGTCTATTTGCCGGACAAACCGGGTCTCGGGGTTGAGCTTGCGGCAGGGTTGGAACGGATCGGGTAGGCCGAACGTGGAGGCGTCAACCGATCACTTTCATCCTCGCGGTATCGCTATCCCGTCGCCTCATCGCGCCAGCTATGCCGCGGCGCCCAGCCGAGCAAGCGTTTCGCTTTCTCAATCGAGTAGGGTGAGGCGAAGCCGGGAATCGGCTGCCGGATCTCGACGCTCGGCGCATATCTCCGGAGCAAATCCTCGGTCGGTAGCTCGGCCAGGGTATCGGCGGCGGTGACATTGAACGCTTCAAAACCGATGGCGTCGGATTCCAGGGCCAGACGGCAGATGCTGGCGGCATCGCGCGCATCAACGTAGCCCCAGAGCACCCGGCTTGTCTCCGGATCGGCGAGTGCCGCGTTCGCGATCGGGACGCGGGCCAGCGCCCCGCCCGGCGCGGCGACCCAGTGGAACCGCATGGCCGCCATCGACATCCCGGTCCGGCGGTGGAACATCTGCCCGGTCCGCTCATCGACCTCTTTCGAGAGGCCGTAGGCGTCATGGTTCAGCAATGGGTGGTCCTCGTCCACCGGCGCGTAGAGCGGCACCGTCACCGCCGGGGAATAGGCGCTGCCATAGGCGGATATACTGGAGGCAATGACCGCTCGGTTGATCCCAAGCAATGACGAGGCGTGCAGGACGGCAAACGTCGCTTGGGTGTTGTTGTTGAAGACAACTTCATCGGCATGACGATAGGGAGCTGGGATCGCGCCCAGATGCACCACCGCCTCGCACCCCACGAGGGCGCCGGCGACTTCGCCGACGCTCCCGACATCAGTCTGAATGAACCGTGCCGGCGACGATTGCCCGCAGGCGGTGTTCGCGGGCGGACGGCGATCGGCATTGACCACCTCGTAGCCGTGAACGAGCAGGTCCCGCACCACGAACTGCCCGAGATGACCGCTGCCGCCGGTCACGAGCACCTTCATCCCCAACGCTCCTCCAGCATTGCCCCGAACGGACACGAAAGCGACTACTGCTTGGCGGCCGCTTTCTCCACCGACTCGCTGAGGCCGTGCATGTACCCCAAGGCGTAGAGTCGACCCAGGACTTGGTAGCCGGGCGCCTGATTATCCTCGCCGGCCATCGTCGGCACATGGTCCGGCCGCACGACACCGCGATAGCCCTGATCGTGGTAGACCTTCATCGCCTCGTACATATCAGTCTGGCCCAGGTCGTGGAAAGTTTCGGCAAACCGGGCCGGCGTCCCCTTGACGTCCCGGAAGTGGACGAAATGGATCGCGCCGCGATCGAGAAACCGGCGAATCTCGGCCGGCACATCGGCGCCCATGGTGGAAAACGTGCCCTGGCACATCGTAATCCCGTTGTGCGGGCTCGGCGCCAAGTCGATCGCCCGCCGCATGTTCTCGGGCGAGGTTAAGATCCGGCCTATCCCCCGGATGGGTGAGATCGGCGGATCATCGGGATGCAGGGCCAGGTAGACGCCGGCCTCCTCGGCCACCGGCACGATCCGCTCCATCACCCAGACCAGGCTGTCCCAAAGCTGATCCTCGGTCACCTCGCCCTCGCTCGTCCGCGGAGCGTCCATCATGTCGGCGTGGTCGTAGCTGGTGACGAGGGCGCCGCCGCGGGCCGGGGTTGTGGTCGAGGTCCGCATCCAGTTGAAGACGGCCATGAAGTTCCAGCAGACGACGGAAATCCCGACCTTTCCCAGGTTGCGGATCAAGATTTGACACTTCTCGATCTCCTCGTCCCGGCCGTCGCGCCCCAGCTTGCCGTTGTGCAACCAGGGAAAGCCGGTCTCGATCACCTGCAGATCGAGGTCGGCGTCGGCGAAACGGTTCTTCATTCGCAGCAATGGGATGAAGTCGTAGCCGGGACCGTCCGGCCCATCCGGCGGCACCTGCGTCACCGCGTGCGTCACCCCCGCCTGCTTCGCCAGCGTCCAGAGCGTGCTCGGAAATGGGGGCAACGCCTCGGCGAGCTGCATGAACATCACGATCCTCCTCTGACCTGCCCATCCTCGGCAATTTGCGCCTCATTGAACCACGATCCGGGCGTGTTTGCCGGGCTGCCCCTTGACCAACCAGGGGTGTCGGCTTAAAGTGGCGATCCTGGATTCCGCCGCGCCTTCGCCGCAACTCGGCATCAACCAGGGCGATGACCAGACCGCGTCGAAGCCGCTTCGCATGGTCCGCCTGGATCTCGACCGCCGGTCTTCGCCAGCCTCAATCCAGCAGGAGCAGTGATGGCTACCTACTCCACGACGAGGCCGCCGCTGGTCGCCGTCACCACGCCGCGCCAGTCCCGGGCGCGGGCGCTGTTGGGGCGCGACTGGCGGATCGCCTGGCTCTTTCTGGTTCCGTTGCTGCTGGTGCTTATCGTGCTCGTCGCCTACCCCTTTGTCGCCGGCATCATTCTCAGTATGCAACGCAAGGTGGTCGGCGAGGACGCGACCTGGGTCGGCCTCCAAAACTTCCAGAACCTGCTCACCGGCGAGCAGTATGGCCGCGTGTTCTGGAACTCGGTGCGCGTGTCGTTGGTCTATACCGCGATCTCGGTCGCGATCAAGCTCTTGATCGGGATGTGCATGGCGCTCCTCCTGAACGAGCGCTTTCGCGGGCAGACCCTCATGCGGGCGATCTTGTTCCTGCCCTGGGCGATGCCGACCATCATCGTCGCCCTAACCTGGCGCTGGATCCTCGACGGCAGCCTCTATGGGCTGATCAACTACATCCGGGTCGAGTTCTTCGGCCAGGAGACGCTCGTCCAGTTCCTCGCCGATCCCAGCCTGGCCCTCTGGTCGGTGATCTTCGTCGCCGTTTGGCAGGGGACCCCCTTTTACGCCATGATGTTCCTGGCCGGCATGCAGGCCATCCCCGGCGAACAGTACGAGGCCGCCGCCCTGGATGGGGCTAGCGTGTTCCGGCGCTTTCTCGATGTCACGCTGCCCGGGCTGCGGGCCGCGATCATCGTCACCACCATGCTCTCCACGATCTGGACGGCGAACAGCATCAACTTCGTCTTCGTCCTGACGAGCGGCGGGCCGCTCGACGCCACCATGACCTTTCCCATGCTCGCCTATTCGATCGGGATCGCCGGCGCCCGCCAATTGGGGCTGGCGGCGGCGGTGCCCGTGCTCTTCTTCCCGCTTTTCATCGTCATCATCGTCCTCTTGACCAAACGGATGCTGTCGGCGGAAGGGAGAGCGTAGCGTCATGGCCAGCATTCCCGCCATCACCCCGCGAGTGGCGCCGACAACGCGGTCGTGGTCGTTTGGCCGCTGGTTCCGGCGCCGCGGGGGCCGCACCGTCGCCATCATCGCCGGCTGCCTCTTTTTCGGACTCTGGACGCTCTTTCCGTTTGCCTGGATCATCCAGACCTCGCTCAAGACGGACCGGGATATTTACCGCTCGATCTCGCTTTGGCCCCAGGTGCTCACCTTTGAGCACTACCAGCACGTCGTCTCGGGGACGCCATTCCTGACCTATTTTCGCAATAGCTTCATGGTGGCGACCCTGACCACGGTGATCGCGATGGCGATCGCGGTGCTGGCGGCCTACGCCTTGACCCGGCTGACCTTCGTCGGGCGCACCTTCGTCGCCCGCGCCACCGTGGTCACCTATCTCATCCCCGCCTCGCTACTCTTTATTCCGCTGACCCAGGTGGCCCTCCAATTTCAACTGACCAACCGGGCGCTCGGCCTGGTCGTGATCTACCTCATCTTCTCGGTCCCCTTTTCGACCTGGCTGACCATCTCCTACTTCAACACCGTGCCGGCGGACCTCGAAGACGCCGCCCTGGTTGATGGCGCCAACCGGTTGCAGGCACTGCGCTCCATCTTCATCCCGCTCGCGCTGCCGGCCCTGGCGGTGGTTGCATTGTTCACCTTCACCCAATCCTGGAACGAGTTCCTGTTCGCCCTGCTGCTCGTGACCAGCGATTCGCAAAAGACGTTGCCGGTCGGCCTCTCGGAGTTTGTGATCGGCGATGTCTTTGCCTGGGGGCCGCTCATGGCCGGGTCACTGATCGCCTCGCTGCCGCCGGTGCTGATCTATGTGCTGGCCCAGCGCTGGATCGTCTCCGGCCTGGGCGGCGGCGCGATCAAGGGCTAAGCGTTCGCCGCCGCGGGTGCCGGACAGCCGCCGCGAGACGAAGGAGGCGCGCCGATGTGAACCCGATAGAACTGGTGGATAGGATCGGCCGAATGACGGCTGTCGAAGAGGACAACGGAGGAGTAGCAGATGTCAACGCACCGTCGCCCAGGAATTGATCGTCGCGCGTTGGTGAAGGGCTCGGCCGCCGCCTCGGCCGCGGCGGCCCTGGGCACCCGCCGCGCCCCGCGGGCCCGGGCCCAATCGTGCGATCGCCTCACCGCTTGGGGCGTTGTCTCGTTCACCGAGGAAGGCGACGCCCGGCTCGGCGAGCAAATGGCGGCCTGGGGTGCGGAAAACGGGATCGAGGTCGAATACGTGGCCCTCCCCGGCTCCGATTACACGACCCGCGTGGCGACCGCCGTCGAGACCGGCTCGGTCCCCGACATCGTGATGATGCTCGGCAGCCTCTCGATCTTCTACGCCGGCCAGGATCGCCTGGTCGACCTGACCGATGTCTACGACGAGTTGAAGGATCTCGCGGGTGGGATGTACGAGCAACTCCTGCCCCACGTCATGGTCGGGGAAACGGTCTACTCGATCCCGATGGAGTCCGACCTCAGCGTGATGTACGCCCGCCTCGACCTGATCGAAGAAGTCACCGGTGAGCGTGTGGCGCCAACCACCCTGGAGGAGTTGGAAGAGCTGGCCACCGCGGTCAACAATCCGCCCCAAACCTTCGGCATCGGCATGACCCTGGGCCGGGTGCCGGACACCAACGGCCAGCTCAACCAGATGATCTTCAACTACGGCGGCACCCTGGTCGACGAGGACGGCGCCCCGGCGGTCAACAACGAGGGCACCGTGGCGGCCCTGACCACGATCAAACGCTGGTGGGACAACGGCCTGATCCCCCAGAACTCCCCCTCCTGGGACGACTCCGGCAACAACACCGCCTATAACTCGGGGCAGGCCGCCTTCGTCTTCAACCCGGCCTCGATCTTCGCCTATCTGGAAGCGAACGATCCGGAGCTGCTGGCGGAAACGACGCAGGCGCTCTTCCCGGCCGGACCGGCCGGATCCTTCCCCTCGGTCGGCACCTGGTCCTGGTCGGTCTTCAACACCAGCCCCTGCGTCGACCAAGCCAAGGCTTTGATCACCGCGATCATGCAACCGGAGCCGCTGCAGGAAGTCTATGAGGCGGTGGGCGGCCGCTGGTATCCGGTCTATCGCGATTTGGCCACCGCGCCATTCTGGCAGGAGCGTCCGTTCTTCGACGACTTCCCCAGCATTATCGAGTCGGCCCGCGAGACGTGGTACCCGGCCGAAGCGACACCGCTGCTGCTGACCCAACTCAGCGCCCACGACCAACGGCTGACTGGTCCCGAGATCCTGCAGCAAGTCTTGCTTAACAGCCTGTCGCCCGAGGACGGCGCCGCCGCCCTCCAAACGGCCATGGAGCTAACCTTCGCCGAAGCCGCCGGCGAGGAGTGAGCCACGCGAACGGCGGCTCAGCGTCATCCACGGCTGAGCCGCCGTTTGCGGTGGTCGTTATGTCAAATATAGTCGGGGTCGAGGCAGTGAGGCGATCATCGCCGCCTGTCACCGCCAAGCTCCAATTTGCCAACTGTCCATCCGAAATCCGACCCGTTCAATGATCCAGCCTCGGGCCACCCGTCAATGACGCGTATCTCGCGCCACTATGGACAGACGAACGGGTTGAGCGTGCGTGCTCAACCCGTTCGCTTTGCTGTTGCTCTTGCGCTGTTCAGATTGCTACGAATAGACGATCAGCTCTTCGCAGGCGACGCCATCGACATCGGGATCGAGGGCGCTGACCAACTCTGGGGCAGCGGCGGTGCTGCCAAGCGACTCGTAATGGACCTGGGCGTCGTACCACGATCCAAAGTCGGCACAGGTCGCGGCCAGCTCCGGGGACTCCCCGCCTGGGTCCGTCACCGTGGCGTCACCGGCGACGCCGGCGTCCGGATTGCTGGCGACCGGGGCCGAGGCCGGTTCGCCGGTCGGCGGCGCCAGCGTCGTCTCGCCACTGTCCGGTTGGACCGGCACCCGGCTCAGGTCGGGCGCCGCCGGGGCCACCGCCGTCGTCGCGTCACCGGCAGCCGGGTCAGGCGTTTCGACAATGGTATAGCTGATCGATTCGCCCGCATCGCCACGGGCAACTTCACGGCCGTCCTGGCCAGGGCCGCCGCGGTCATGCCGCGGTTGCGCCAGCTCAACCACGGTCGCCGGGGAGGTTTGCTCCTGCCCGCCGGCGGGGCCGGCGAAAGCGGCGATTCCCAGACTCAGGCCGAGGAGCGCGGTCACCAGGCGGTTCATGGTCGCTCCCCTTATCCGAACTAGACGACCTGCATCGATTCGCAGGCGACGCCGTCCCGATTCGGGTCGAGCGCGTCAGCGAGCGATGATGCGGTGCCGCCGGCATCCTCGTAGGCGACCTGGGCGTCATACCAACTGCCGTAATCGCCACAGGAGACGGATGCCACCGTCACCGGGGCGGGGTCGGCCTCCGGGCTCACTGCCGGCGCCGGCGCCCCGGTGCTAACCGAGGGGCTCTCGACCGAGCCGGGCGCCGCCGTCACGAAGCCGTCCCCCAACGAGGTCGTTTCGCCCGGCGCGGCCGTCATCTCGCTGGATGGGCTCACGGTCGAGGTCGTCGTCTCTACCGGGGCCGCGGCCGTCGTCGATTCGGCCACCGGGGCGGTATCGCCCTGGAAGCCGCTGACCGGCGCTGCCGCCTCCGTCGTCCCGGTCCCGGCCGAGCCGGGGAACGAGGTCGCGCTCAGGGGATCGGTGCCTTGGGTATTGACCTCGTCACCATCGCCCCAGCCGTCACCATCGGTATCCCAAAGCAGGGGGTCGGTGTTGGTCCAGAACAGCTCGTTGCCGTCGGTCAAGCCATCGCCGTCGGTGTCCGAGTTCAAGGGGTCGGTGCCGTAAATATTGATCTCGTCGCCATCGGCCACACCGTCGCCATCGCTATCGGGATTGTTCGGATCGGTGCCGCGCTGCGCCTCCTGATCATCCGGTAGATTGTCACCATCCGCATCACCGGCCACCGGCACTGGCGCCGTGGAGGTGCCGGGGTCAACCGGAGCGGGAGCAGGAGCCGGCGCGGGGGCTGGAGCGGGGTCGGTCGGTGCGGGGGCCGGGGGCGGTGCCGGCGGGGGGGTGGTGGAGGTCGTCGGCGGCGCCCCGATTACCGTGTACCCCGGGCCGGTAGTGATATCACCATAGATAAAGGTCGGTCCATCGCCGTTGGCAGCGGTGCCGGGCGACGAGCTGACGTCGTTGCCGCTGGCGTCCGTCACTAGGCCGGTGCCCCCGGTCACTTCCTGGGCCACCGCGACTGAGCCGAGCGTGAGCACGCCGAGTGAAAGGCTCACGAGTGGAGCCAAGATGCGATACTTCATAGATGTCCTCCCCGCCTGACCCCACCGGGTCGACCTTGCCAAACCCATGGGTGGCGTCCCCTGGCGCCCAGGTGAAACCCGTGGGCGCGCGTATCGTTTATGGTACCTCACCGGGAGCCACGAGTGCTGCACAACACCATGGCGCGAGTGCCCGGCCGTAGCCGTCGCTCGCCGAATCCAAGTCGAATGGAGGTCAGCCGTCGTGCCGTCCCCAAAACCTGCATCCAGCGCCCTTCGCTTCGGGGCGAATATCGATCCCAATGCCGCCGATCCCGACGAGGCGGTCGCCCGCGCCCAACTGGCCGAGGAGGCCGGGTTCGAGCTCGCCTTGATGCAGGATCACCCCTACAACCGGGAACACCTCGATACCTGGACCACGCTCGGCGCGATCGCGGCGGGCACCAGCCGGATCACGGTCGGCAGCAACGTCTCGCCGCTGCCGTTGCGATCACCGGTGATGCTGGCGAAAGCGGTCGCCTCCCTCTCTGTTCTAACGCATGGCCGGGTCATTTTGGGTCTCGGCGCGGGCGGGTTTCCCGACGCCATCGCCGGCTTCGGCGGACCACGCCGGACCCCGGCGGAGGCGGTCGACGCCCTGAACGAGGGGATCCGCTTGATCCGCCGGCTCTGGACCGACGACGGGGCGACGACCTTTGCCGAAGCGCACTATCAGGCGCGGGGGGCGCAATTCGGCCCGAAACCGGCCGCCCCGATCCCAATTTGGATCGGCGGCTTCAAGCCACGCATGCTGCGCCTGACCGGGCGCTTGGGCGACGGGATTCTCCTCAGCGCACCCTATGTGCCACTGGATCACCTACCGGCGCTGAATGCCTCGATTGACGACGCGGCGATCGCGGCCGGCCGGTCGCCGGCGTCGATTCGACGAGCCTACAATGTGATGGGCGATATCGCCGGCACCGATGGTGACGATACCGCGGCGGGCACTGGCGGCGTCTATGCCGTCGATACCTGGGTCCGGGGGTTGATCGACTACGCCCGGAGCGGCCGGATCGATACCTTTATCTTCTGGCCGAACAACGACCGCCATGCGCGGTTGCGCCAGTTCGCCGCCGAGGTGATCCCGGCGGTGCGCGACGGCCTCGCGTCTTAGCCATGGAGCGGAGAACAGCGACGTGCCCACCCCAATCATCGAGAAGATTCGCGTCCGGCTCGCGACTGGCCAACCGGGGTTGCTGGCGGCGGGGATTGAAACGCCGCTGCCCCGAGCAACCGTCACCGGCTATCGCTTCAATGTGTCTGGCTGGGCCGTGGGGCGCGATCAACCCGTGGCCAGGATCAGGATCGCGCAACCGCGCGACCCCCTGGGCAACGCACCCGTGCAGGGTGATCGTCCCGATATTGGCGACCAATATCCCGATCAACCGTGGGCGGCGCGGTCAGGCTTTCAGCTCACGCTCGGCCCGCTGAAACTCGACCCCCAATTCAAGCTCCGAGTGATGGCGGAGATGGAGGACGGCTCGACGGTCAAGCTGGCGTCGATTCGTGGCCGCCACCGCACCCTGCCGGACGGCTACCAGTCGCGGTTGCAGCCGCTCTTGGTGACCAGCCTCGGCCGGACCGGCTCGACCTGGCTGATGCGGCTGCTGGCCGAGCATCCCGGCGTCGTCACCTATCGCCACTATCCGTACGAGGTGCGGCCGGCGAAATACTGGCTCCACCTGTTCCGCATCCTCACCGCCCCGCCGAACCCGGCAAAAACGGTCGGCCAACCGAACGAGTTTCACGTCGAAGCCCTCGCGGCCGGCGCCAACCCCTTCCAGGCGCCCGCCTTCCCCGCCCTCCCCGCATTGGAGGATTGGGGCGCCACCACCTATGCGTCACGACTCGCCGATTTCTGTCAGCAGAGCATCGACGAGTGGTATGGGATCGTCGCCGCCGCGCAGGATGAATCAGATGCGGTCTATTTCGCCGAGAAGCACTTCCCCGATGACTACCCCCGCCTCGCCCTCGGGCTCTTCCCCCGCGCCCGGGAACTGGTGCTGGTGCGCGATTTTCGCGATATGGCGGCCTCGATGCTGGCCTACAACGAGCAACGCGGCTTCGACGATTTCGGCCGGTCCGGTCGTGACAGCGACGAAGCCTGGATCGACGCCCTGGCCAATGGCGTGAACCAACTCGCCGCCGCCTGGCAGCGGCGTTCCGATCGCGCTCACCTCATCCGCTACGAGGACCTCATTTCCTCACCCGCCGCGACCCTGCGGGCGGCGTTCGCCTATCTAGAGCTCGATGCTTCGGACGCCACCGTCGAGGCGGTCATCAGTCGAGCGGCGGCGGACCCGGCGGAGCTGAAGAAACATCAGACCACCCGCGACCCGGCGGCCTCGATCGGCCGCTGGCGGCAGGACCTATCCCCCGAGCTCCAGACCGCCACCAACCAAACGTTTCGCCACGCCCTCGTCGCCTTCGGGTATGACCCGGCCGACTAGCGATCGCCTCGGCCGCCGAGCGGCCCTCCCCCCGACTTCCTTCATCCTTAACTGGGGCGGGGAGACAGGGTCAGTGCGGATCCATTCACCAGGCTGTCGGTGGTCACGCGCGGGGGTTCAGCCCCGCGCTTGGTCGGACGACCGCCACACCGCGGGGCTGCCGCGAACCAATCCCGCACCATTCACATCGCGGCGGAGGGTCTATTCGTCGTCCTCGTCGTCGTCATCTGACAGTTCCCGCTCCCGGTGACGATTCTCGATAGGCAGGCGGTCCCCAGCCCGGGGGCGAAGCCGAACGACATCCGAGTGGTTGCCGTCCGGGCCGCCGTGCATGACGTGCCCGCCGCGCATGAGGTGTCCAATCAAAATTGGACCTTCGGCCTCGTCGATCCTGGTCTTGAGATCCTCGGCCAGGTTCGCCGAGATCTCGCCCGCCGCGAGCCGATCGTCAATCATCTCCTTCAACGTCTCCTTGAAGGCGGTCTCGACCAGCTCCGGGTCGGACAGACCGAGGTTATCGGTGAACCGGGCCAGGAACTCCTCGTACCGGGCCGCCCGCTCGGCTTCCCATTCGCTGAGGTCAGCGACCCCGGTCGGTGGAAAGCTAACGGTGGTGTCTTGGGCCATGGCCGGCACTGCCCTGGCCCCGGCAAGCGACAGCGAGAGACCGAGCCCGGACAGAAGTACACGACGTCGCATCATGGGTACGCTCCTTCTCGTGGTCGCCCGCCCATCGAGCTGGGCGCGCTGGTCGCGGTTCCGCCGGAGACGACCAATCGCGGGATCGGCGCATCTCTTGGCTTTGACTCTAGAGCCGCGATCTGAAGGGTGACTGAACCCAAATCAAGAACTAGGTAAGAATGCTCACTCGTCTGGATGGCGCTCGCGGGTCACACGCACGCGGCACCGGGAGCATGCTCCCGGTGCC
>JALZJP010000037.1 GCA_030859715.1 Chloroflexota bacterium | reverse complement strand
TGCTCACCAGTATCGGCTTCCTCAAGCAGCTGCTCGAGATCGCCAAGGATGTGCTGCAAGCCGAGAAGCAGGTCGATCCCCGCCAGGAGCTGGATCGCGGTAAGGCGGCGCTGACCGAGCTGTTCCTTGAGGTGCGCAATGACCAGACGCCGGTGATCGTGGAGCGGATCGTGACTGACATCGACGCCATCGTCCGCCATGTCCGCTTCCCGGGCTGGCAGCAAACATCTGCAGGTGAGCGGGAGGTCAAGCAAGCGCTACGCAAGACGCTCCTGAAGTACCAGTTGCACCAGGATCAGGATCTGTTCGACCGGGCCTATCGGTATGTTGAGCAGTACTACTAGCCGGGGATGACTCTGGGGAGGCACCAAGGAAAGCGCCTGATTCGGGGACAGTGGTGACACGGCGTGCGGTCAGGGAGGGGCGCGGTTAGTCGGATGCCACCTTGGCGGGCTCGTCGCGCAGGAGCGAGCGGATCGCTCTGGCATACAATCCAGTCGGGGTCCGCGTGCCTCGCTCCCAGAACGAGACCGCCTGCATCGACACCCCGAGTCGCTGCGCGAACTCGGATTGGGTCAGTCCCAGCTGCCGTCGCAGGGACCGGATCAGCTCGGGGGTGAGCGGCTGGTCAGTCATCACGGCTCCACCTCGCCGAACTGGGCTTCCAGATAGCGGGTGGCGGCGCTGAAGCCAGCCTCCGCCGAATGCCAGCCTTTGTGCCAGCCACGGTGCTGGAAGGGGTGGTCCTCGGCCAGCACCGTCCAGTACCAGCGATCCTGAAGGCGGTAGACGCGGATCTGAAAGCTCATCCCGCCGGCGAGGAGCCAGTGGCTCTGGGCGGTCGTGGTGGTGGTCATGGTGCCCTCCTTCCGTCTCTTTCGACTGGTGAATATTGTAACATGTAACAATGAAAACTGCAAAGGAACGACGTAGGAAGCTGCACGGATGATCCCCGCTCGCTCGGTCCTCGCTTACGGTAGGATCGATGGCTCTGCAACAGGAGGGGGGGTTCCGAAGGAGTCATGCTGCCACCCGCTTCACAGATGGCTCGCGCCGGAACAACGCCTCGAAGCCCTGGTCCTGCTCCTCGAGCGCGATGAGGTCGGTGCGGACAGCGCCCCATCGGATTGCCACACCACGGACCCGACCTTGGCGCAGGCCGCTTCACCGAGCACGATTCTAAGCCGCTGCGGTCGTTGTCGGCCTTGGGCGGCTGCCTCCACGATGACCCCGTGGATCTGGCGGCAATCTGGGCGCTCAGCTGCTGGTCGGCCTGCTGTCGAACCGAAGGACCGCGCTGGCGCCAGCCGTAGTAGCCGGAGCGGGCAACGCCGAGCACCCGGTACAGCACCGTGATCGGATAGGTGACCTGCTCCGCGTGGATGAACCGGTAGCGGCTCACGACGTCTCCTTCGCGAAGAAGGCCGCGGCTTTTTTAGGATCTCCCGTTCTTATTCCAGGACCACACCTGTCGCCGAAGTCGGGTCAGCTCCGCCCGCTCCTCGCTCGTCAGCGCGCCCGGTGGTCCTTGGCCGGCGTCAATCGTGGTGCGGTTGACCCGGGTCCGTAGCGCCTGTTCTGAGACCCCCAAAACCCGGGCCATCACCGGGATCGACTTCCCACTCGTCTGCACGAGCGTGACCGCGTCCGCCCGGAAGGGCTCGGGATAGGGTGGGTTCGTCTTCCTCATCGTGGAACTCCTCGCCTGCAGTGAGTACCCCAAAGGATCGAGTGTCCACCAAACCGGGTCAACTTCAGGCTCCTGGCCCACCAAGGCATGCGGCTCTCGGCCTCGATGATTGGCCGCATCCTGAGCAGCGCCCGGCGCCGCGACCTCTTGATCGAGCCCCACGCGGTGCGGATGCGCCGGTCGCGGCCCCAGCGCCCCCGCGCCACGTGCCTGCCCACAGCCAAGCGGCAGCCCTCCCAGCCGGGCGAGCTGATCCAGCTTGATACGATGCACCTGCGGCCCCTGCCCAACCTGGAGCGCCGCCAGTTCACAGCGGTGGATGTGGCCTCCCGTCTCGCCGTGGTCGGGGTCCGCTCGCACGCCACCGCGGGTAGCGCCCAAGCCTTCCTGACGGAGCTGATCATCCGGATGCCGTTCCCGACCCAGGGCATCCAAGTCGATGGCGGGAGTGGATTTATGGCCGAGTTTGAGACCGCCTGCCAGGAGCACGGGATTGCCCTGTATGTGCTGCCGCCTCGCTCCCCCAAGCTCAATGGCCGGGTGGAGCGGCTCAACGGCACCGCCCGCCGCGAGTTCTGGGAATGTTATGCAGGGGAGCTGGACCTGCCCACGGTGCAGGCGGCGTTGCTTCAGTGGGAAGTTCAGTACACTACGTCCCGACCAAACCAAGCCCTCGGCTACGCCACCCCTCAGCAGCATCTCGCCCAGCTCCTTTCTCCTATGTCCTGAACCAGCACAGAATCTTTACCAGCAAGTACTTAGTCCGGTATCATACCGGAGGCGGACCGCGATCCGTGCGAACCACCCGGCACTCCGAGGAGCAGGTCGTGACCCCTAGTGATCATCGCGATCGAGTCGTCATGATCACTGGGGGCGCTCACGGAATCGGCCAGGGGATCGCCAGGGCGTTTGCGAACGCGGGGGCACGCGTGATCATCGCCGACCGCCAGGGAGAGGCAGCGGAGCACACGGCCCGGTCCATCGCCTCCGACACGCGAGCCGAACTGCTCGCCGTGACTGTTGACTTGCGGGATGCAGCGGAGGTGACAACGGGCGTGACGCAGGCGCTCGCCCGCTTCGGACGCATCGACGTCCTTGTCAATAACGCCGGCATCTACCCGAACACGCTGGTCGTGGAGATGGATGAGGCGGAGTGGGATGCGGTCTTCGACATCAACGTCAAGGGGATGTTTCTCGTATCCCAGGCCGTCGCGCGGGCAATGATTGCCAGGGGTAAGGGCGGCAGAATCGTGAACATTTCATCCGGAGCCGCCGAGTCCGGACGAGTTGGTGCCGCGCACTACTGCGCGTCGAAGGCCGCCGTGAACATGTTCACCCGTGTGCTCGCCCTCGAGTTGGCCCCACATGAGATTGTCGTCAACGCTGTCGGACCGGGGTTGATCGAGGTGCCTGGCGCGTCCTTGACGAAGGAGTACGTCGACGCCTTCGTCGCCTCGACCCCGATGGGCCGGATCGGACAGCCGGAAGATGTCGCGCAGGCGGTGCTCTACTTGGCGTCTCCCTCCACGACCTATATGACCGGCACAACGCTCTACGTTGACGGCGGCGGCCTCGCTGGGCGATCGTTACCATCCAGCGGCTAGGTCTCCGTCATGCCTGGGAAGTAAGCAGACGCAGGCCATTGGTTCGCCACGCTTGAGCACGTTGCTGGTTACGCTGGAGCCCCTGGAGCCCTCGGATGCGCGGCTGGAGCATTCGCACGCCGCAGTCGTGCGGAGGACCATCACGAATCGATTCGGGACCAACCCAGTCGACGTGCCACCGCTCGGCGGGAGCTCACCGGTGCGGCCATCACCCAGACGCTCGGCCTGCCGTCGTTCCTCGTACCCTATGCAAACGCCGACGAGCGGAATCATGCGCCAAACGAAAGGTATTCTCCTTGATCGCTTTCTTGCCGGCATTCGGACGGCGGTCGCCCTCGTTGCCTACCTCACTGAGATAGACACACCGGGCGCTGATCGCAAATGTTAGACAAGCGCGACCGATTCATCCCCACTCAAAACACGATCGACACCTTGATGGCGTCCTGACCGCCCTTGTGCTGGGCGACCTCAAAGGCGTGAGCGATCTCATCCAATGGGAAGCGCTGCGAGATGTACTGCCGACCGTAGAACCTACCGGAGGCAAGGCCGTCAAGGGCAATCTGGAACTCCGAGAGGGCTCCCCACCGCGCGTAGCTGAAGGAAGCGACGACCGCGACTTCCTTGACAAGGAAATCGCCCCCGAGCTCCACGGGCTGCGCCGGGAAGCCGCCTAGCACCCCTATCTTGCCGCCGCGGCGGACAAGGTCGATCCCTTGTTGGACGTACCGCTGCTTGCCCCCAACAGCATCAAAGGCCACGTCCGGTCCCAGTCCGTTCGTGGCCTGGCGTAGCCGCGCGCCGACGTCTTCCCGCGTCGTATCGACAGCCAGATCGATCCCGGACGAGAGGGCCACTTCACGCGCGAGTTTACTACGTGTAGCGATTGCCACCAGCGAGGCGCCGGCCCATTTGGCAGCCTGGGCCGTGGCCAGCCCGACGGCACCACCACCGAAGACGAGGACCGTGCTCCCGGCGTGAATACCCAGTTTGTTGATGGCGTGGATTCCGACCGCCAGGACGTCAAGGAGGGAAGCGTCTTCGTAAGAGACGTGCTCCGGGAGGGAATAGACGTTCTCGGCTGGCGCTTTGGCGTACTCGCCGAAGCCACCGCTCCAGCCGATGCCGATATGCTGTAGCTCCGGGCAGAGATGGTAATCACCAGCCGCACAGAACCGGCAGCGTCCGCACTTCAACAACGGCTCGATCGCTACCCGCTCCCCAACAGCGACATTGGGCACGTCAGGGGAAACGGCGACGACCTCACCGCATAGCTCATGCCCCAGCACCTTGCCGAGGATGCGCGGAGTGAACTCTGGGATGGTGTCAGAGTAGAGGTGAATGTCGCTGCCGCAGATGCCGGAAACCTGATTCTTGACCAGTACTTCTCCCGGACCAATTACGAGATCCGGAACCTCCTGCACTTCCAGCGTTCGTGGGGCAACAAAAACGGCGGCGCGCATTCGTCATCCTCCTATCATCCGAGAAGCGATGCCTACGGACCGGGACACCAGCCTTTTCGTCTATCAAGACCATCTCAGTCTGCAAAGCGCGCGAGTTGGGGTTCCCGATTTACCGCCTACTTCACGGAGCCGGCGGTCAGACCCTTGACGATGTAGCGCTCGAGCAGGATGCCGATGACGAGCAGCGGGGCAATCGCCGCGCAGGTGAGCGCGGCCATGGTCCACCACATGACGCCCTGGGAGGTGACCTGGCCAGCGATCATGAACGGAAGCGTCACCGCGTCGGTCGAGGCCAGAACCAGGGCGATGAAGTATTCATTCCAGCAGAAAACGACGGTGAGAATATAGGCGGCCACCAGTCCTGGTGCGGCAATAGGCAGCACGATCCGCAAGAACGCCCCCCATTCCGTCGATCCGTCCACCTGTGCCGCCTGATCGAGCTCCGTTGGGATGGCGTTGAACTGGTCGAACATGATCCAGATGACGATCGGGAGGTTCATCACCGTGTATATCAGAATGAGCCCTTCCCGGGTGTCCTTCAGTTCCAAGTTGATGAACATCAGGAGGATCGGAAGGGCGACCGCCGCCGGCGGCAAAATCAGCTGAGCGAGGAAGAAGTTCCGGATTTGCGTATTATCGTACGGACCGTACCGATACCGAAAACGGGAAAGGCCGTATGCAGCGATTGCCCCGAGCGCGACCGCGAAGGCGGCCGCGGTAATCGAGACGGCGAGCGTGTTCTGGAAATGGCGGACAAAGGCGTCACGCGTCCCGCGTTCGTAGAGCAGGGGATACCAGCCAGCGTTGTTCGGCTGGAAATCGACCCAGGGGATGTATTTCGGACCTTGGATCACGGCCTCTCTAGGCTTAATCGAGGTCGTCACGGTCCAGTAGAGAGGAAAGAGGAAAACGATCGTCCAGAGCACGAGGCCGATGTAGATCGCGCTCCTCCCCAGCGGTCGTGTCCAGTTGAACCGCGATCCGGGAACATTGTGGTTCATCGCCGCACTCATGGAAAACCTCTCTGCATTGAGTCTCTAGTAGACGACATCGCGGACCTGGCGCGCGGCAAAAATCAGCAATAGGGTTACGGACACCAGAACCACGATGAGAAAGACCATCGCCATGGCGGTGGCATACCCCACATTGGAGCTTTCGATGCCCTCCCGATAGATGTAGAGCGAAAGCGTGTCGGTTGCGCCGCCGGGGCCGCCCGCCGTGACAACCCGCACGATGTCAACGAGTTTGAACTCGAAGATGGCCCGCAGGACGATCGCGGTCACGGATACTGGCAGCATAAGGGGAAAGGTAATGTCCCAGAAGCGCTTCCAGGGGCTCGCGCCGTCGATCTGGGCCGCTTCGAAGACTTCGGTCGGCAGCGCCTGCAATCCCGCAAGAAGAAGCACCATCATGAACGGGATGGAAACCCAGGAGTCCATGGCGACAATGGCGAGGAACGCCGGAATGCGCTGATCGAAGAAGGAGACGTTGTCTAGACCAATGCCCTCCAGAGCCTTCGGCACGACACCGCGGTTGGCATCGAGGATCGAGCGACCGACCATCCAGCCGACGGCGACCGGGCTGATCATGAACGGTACGAGAAATGCGACCCGAAAGAACTTCTGTCCTTTGATGCCCTGGTTGAGCAGCAGAGCGACGCTAAACGCAATCACGTATTGCAGGGGGACAGCAACGAAAACGTACTTAAAGTTGTTGCCAAGGGCATTCCAGAAAAACTCGTCCGAGACCATCCGTCGGTAATTGTCCAGCCCGTTAAACACTGGACCGGACACACCCCCGAGATCCCATTGGGTGAACGCGACGAAGATTCCGAAAAACGTTGGAAAAATGACGAGCGAGAGCGTGATCTGGAGCGCGGGCAAGAGGAAGAGCAGCCGTTGTCCCTTCGAGCCGCCGGTGACATAGACCGCGACGTCGACCACAATGAACCACAGCACGACGATGATCGCCACCGCGCGCCACGATGGAAACCCCAACTCGATCAATGCAACCGTGTGCAGAGCTTGTATCAGAACAGCGGCGATCACGACGACCGTCATCGTCCACGCGGCGAAGAGCATGATGGGACGCCTATGGGATTGCCCTTGAGCGGGAGCAGCCATAACTGGATGATGAGCGGTTTCGCTCATACGATATTCCTTCAGGGACTAAGCCAGGCTTCCGGGAATTGTTCCTGGAAACGAAAGCTGAACCGGCTTGGGAATGAGTGTCCCGCACGAGCGCAGGACACTCATTACGCCTCTGGAAGCAGATCGTTGCGGACTTACATGCCGAGCGAAGCTTGATACAGTGCAATCTGTTCGTCACGGCCGTTGCGGTCGGTGATGTCCTCCCATTTGGCCGCTGCCGCGTCGAGCGCTTCCTGGACAGACTTCTGGCCCGCCACCGCCCGCGCCATCTCCTCTTCGGCCGCGATGTAGTAGTCAAAGATGCCCGGGATGCGGGGTTCGATCGCGCCGTTCGGGTGGTTGTAGGAGTCGGACTGCGAGGCCAGGTACTGCTCGGCGAACTCCGCCGGATACCCGGCGTTTGTCCAGTACTCCAACTCGAAGTGGCTGTTGCGGTATGGCTGGAAGCCGGATGGATAAATCGCCATCCAGGTCGAGATATCCTTGCCTCCCAGGTGCGCGGCCAGATCCCAAGCCGCCTCGGAGACACCGCGCTCCTCAGCTTTCTGCATGACGTAGAGACCCCAACCGATGTAGGCCTCGTTCGGCGAAAAGCTCAGCTCCCCGTCGGTGAGGGTATCCCACTCGCCGGTCGCGTTGTTGTAGACATCGGCTGAGCCGGGCAGGATCGAGAAGCCGACCTTGTCCTGGACGATCGATTGGTCGTTGGTGTAGACGTTCGAGCCGACGTCGCCCCAGTGCGCGCACATGGCTCCTGTCCCACCGATGAACTGATAAAAGGTGGTGAGGAGGTCAGCGTTGATCTGGTCAGGCGGCTGGAACTGGAGCACATCGACCATGTCCTGCAATGCCCGCGCGAACGCCGGGTTGTTGATGTACGGCGTCATCGTTTCGGGATCGAACAGCCAGGCCGGGCTGGCCGGGTTCTTGGCGTAGGCCGTGGCCCGGCTGGCGTAAAAATACCAACTGAAGCCGCCGCCCGGCTTCACGACGTCGATGTAGCCGTAGGCATCCGTTCCGTCGACCTGCTTGCTGTGCAGGAACTGGGTCTGGGCCTGAACCTGCGGCCAGCTGGTGGGAGGACCCCATTCGCCTTCGCCCCCGGCGGCGGCCCACTCAGCCGCTAGATCCGCGTTCGAGTAGAAATCGCTCCGGAAGTTTAGGTTGTGGCAGTCGCCGTCGATCGAGACTCGATAGGACACGCCATCCCACGTCCCGACGGGGGCCTGGAGCAGCCGCACATAGTCGTCGATCTCGATTTGCTCCTTCACCCAATCGGGCATTGCCGAGCCGAGGCCACGACCGAGTAAGTCGCCTTCCCAGGGGGCGCCACCCTCGGCAATATCGAACTCGATCTCACCAGTGGCAATGCTCTGCTGGACCTTTGGAAAGATTTCGGCCTGGGGGACATCGATCCATTCGATCGTCGCGCCAGTGAATTCCTCCCAGGCGCGCGACATCGGGCGGAAAAGGTTGTTGTGAGACCCGACGTTGTTCACCCCGATGAAGCTGACCGTCTGTCCAGCAAATGCTCCCTGCTTGGTCGAGCGCAGACTGAGCTCGCCAACCCGCTCCATATCGGCCTCGGTGGGCTGCCCACCCGCGCCCGGAATCGCCAGGATCTGAGACAGCACGTCGTCTTGTGCGCGGGCACGCTGGTACGACTTGCCTGGAAGGCCCCAGGCAGAGAAACCGGCGGCGGCGCCGGTTGCCGTTTTCAGCATGGTGCGCCGACTGAACGGTCTGCGAAGAATACGATTACCCATGGCGTGCTGAACCTCCCCGCGTGCACCGCTGCACCTCGCTGCCCATGCCCCACGCTTCGATATGGGTTGGGCCAGACTGTACTATCTCCACGAACTGAACCGCTGTCAACAATACGCCGCGAAGCCCAGGGCCTTTTCATGGATGGCGTGATCTGGGATGCTGCGGGGTGACGGAGGGTTCCGCCTGGTTGCTGCCGCTGAGGTCCGCCCACCCGCACCCGTGGCCGGCGGGTTTGCCCTGCTCGTCGCCGCCCTCGGCACCGTCCCCCGACTTCCGCCAGCGCAAAGGCCGCCGCCATCCGGTGCCCGGCGTCCTCGGGGTGGTGATGCTGGGTCTGATGGCGAGTTGTCGGTCGTTGAGCGCGATCAGCCGCTACGCCCAGATTCATCCTGACGTCTTACCGCCGCTGGGGCTGATTCGACCGCCCTCGGTGCCGACCCTGAGCCGGGTGCTGGCGGGGATTGATCCCGGGCAGGTCCGGGCCGCCTTGCTCCACTTCACCCAGACGCTCCTGGCCCGACGGGGGCAGGTGCCCGAAGTCGTCGCCATTGACGGCAAGTGCCTGCATGTCGTGCATGAGCACGATGCCCCGGCCCATGTCCGGCACATCTTCGCCCAGGAGGCAGCAGTCGTCCTGGACCAGGTGCTGGTCCTCTCGATGCGACACGAGGCTGCCGCCGAGCGGTGGATTACCACCCTCGCCGCCCAGTTCCCTGGGCTGTCGGTGTTGACGGCGGATGCCCTGTATGCCGATCAGGATCTGTGCGCGACGATTGTGGCCCAGGACTATGCCTAGCTCCTGCGGCTCAAAAAAACCAAGCCACGCTCCTCGACGACACCCAGTTCCTCTTCGCCAGCGAGGCCCGGCCGCCGGACGCGATCCAGGTGAGTACCGGGCATGGTCGCCTGGAGCGCCGGGAGCTGCGCGTCTCCGCCGCGCTCACCGGCTACAGCCCGATGCCAGGGATCGCCCAGGTGGCCGAGCTGCGGTCGCGGATCACCGTCCTCAAGACCCAGCAGGTCCGCGAGCAGGTCCGGTACCTGTTTACCAGCCTGACCCCGGAGGCAGCGGATGCCGACCGGCTGTTGACGCTCAGCCGGGCGCACTGGCGGATTGAGAACACCTGCGTTCACGTCAAGGATGACAGCTTCGGCGAGGACCGGCAGGTGCTGCAGCGCCACCAGGCGGGGGCGGTCTTGGCCGCGCTCCGTTCTACCGCACACGCACTCCTGCGGGGCTCGTGCCCGCTCTGGACGCCGACCGCGCCGATGACGGCCCGGGCCGAATGGGTCTCCGCCCGTCCCACCACGATCCTGGCCGCCCTGGAGCGTCTATTAAAAGGCCCTGATACAATGGTTCGGGTTGTTGACGCGTCGTTGATTCCATCGTAAAGTGCTGCTACTTCATCCTGAAAATTCGTTAACTCGTCCCCGACGTTGTATCCAGCAGTGAGGGTTGTGCTTGGGCATGCGGTTCTTGATCGGCGTCGATATTGGCACCCAAGGGTCCAAAGGCGCGCTGATTTCGGAGACAGGGCTGATCCTGGCCTCTTGCTCGATCGAGCAGAACGTGTCCAGTCCGCGCCCGGGGTGGGCTGAGCACGACGCCGATCGCGCCTGGTGGGGTGGGTTCGTCGAAGTCGTCAGGCTGCTGCTCCTACAATCTCAGGTCGCCCCTCACCAGATCGCCGGGGTCGGCGTCAGCGGTCTGATGCCGGTGATGTTGCCGGTCGACGCCGACGGCCGCCCCCTGCGCCCAGCTATCCTTTATGCCGACACCCGCGCCCACGCCGAGATGGTCCGTATGAACGAACAGCTCGCCGGCTCGGGGTCATCCGTCTTGGTCGCCCACGATGTCGGTCCGAAGATCGTATGGTTCCGTGACCACGAGCCCACGCGCTGGCAACGGACTCACTCCATCCTCAGTACGCAGGGCTACGTGATCGCCAAGCTGACCGGTCGCTATGTCATCGATTCGTTTACGGCATTGGGAATGCGGCCCTTCATCAACCTGCCGCGAAACGGATGGAACGTAGACAATTGCGACCGCTTCGGCGTCGCGATCGAGCTCTTGCCCGACATCGTCGGGACGACAGACGTGGTAGGCACGATCACGGCAGAGGCGGCCGCTGAGACGGGGCTGGCGGACGGCACGCCGGTCATTGGTGGCGCCGCGGACTTCATTGCCGAGATGATTAGCACCGGTGCCGCCACCGAGGGCGAGGTGGCCGTCAGCTACGGGACGACCCTCTGCCTGACCGCCTTCTCACGACGACCAATCAGGCATGGTCCGGGATTCGTGGACATGCTGCAACACCACCAGGATCTCTCGCAGCTCTACCCCGGTCTATACGCTGTCGGCGCGGGAATGGCGACTTCGGGGGCGCTCACGCGCTGGTTTCGCGATCAGTTCGGCCAGACCGAGCGCCGAGTGGAGCAGGAGCTGGGCGTCAACGCGTATGAGCTCCTGGGAATCGAGGCCGCGAAGGCGCCACCGGGGGCTGATGGCCTCATCGTCCTCCCGTACTTCAGCGGCGAGCGCTCACCGATCCATGACGATTGGGCGAGAGGTGTCATCTTCGGACTGACCTTGGCCCATGGGCGCGGTCATCTCTACCGGGCTCTCCTCGAGGGGGTCGCCTATGGGCTGCAGCATAACCTGGAGCTAATGCGAGACGCTGGGATAACACCGAGTCGCATCGTAGCCACCGGGGGCGGATCCCGCAGCCACCTCTGGACGCAGATCGTGAGCGACGTGACCGGACTCCCGCAGGAGGTGGCCGCGCCCAGTAACGCCGCTCTGGGGATGGCGTTCCTAGCGGGCTACTCGAGCGAAATCTTCAGTCAGATCAGCGACGTGCGCCAATGGGTGCGGCCAGAAAGGATCGTACATCCCCGCGCAGAGATCCACGACCTGTACCAGAAGTACTACGCAGTCTACCGGCGACTTTACGAACAGACAAAGGAGGAGATGCACGACTTAGTTCGCATCAGCGAAGAAGCACTGGCGGGTCCGCCGCCTCCGGCGGGCTCATCCATCACGATTCGGGCTTCTTGACGCACGTGCATGGTCTCGCGCCGGAAGGATGTCTGCCATGTGATGGCTATTCCCCTCTTGGTCTGGGTCATGCGCTCGTTCGACGAATCGCTTCCAGCTGAGTTCTTCGACGCAGCCTCGCCCGATGGGGCGTGGCGCAGGCATCAGCTCCGCAGGATCGCGCTCCCTCTCGCGGCGCCCAGGCTGGGAGTGACGGCTATCCTTTCGATTGTCGCGTGCTGGAACGACTTCGTTTTTTCGTTTCTTCACGGGCAAGGGCACACCGTGCGCGGATTGACCTATCGCACTATTAGGGAATAGCGACGAGGAAGCTATGGCCGTGGCGAAGAGTCGTCACGGTGCAGGAAGGGGAGAATCATGAAGGCAGCTCTTCTCTACGGGATCGGCGACCTGCGCCTGGTCGATATCCCCACGCCGGAGTACGCCGCGGACGAGGTCTTGACGAAGGTGACGGTCTGTGCCGTCTGCCCAACTGATATCCGCAAGTACCGTGTCGGAAATGGCGGCGTATTGCAGTTTCCGTTCAACATGGGCCACGAGTGGGTCGGCGAAGTCGTCGAAATCGGCAAGGACGTCGCTGACGTCAAAGTTGGCGATCGACTGCTTGGCGGCGGCTATGCCGGATATGCCGAATACGCGCCGCTTGGAGGATTTGCGCTGCGCCCGGTTGGCGGCAAGCCGTTGCTCATTCCCGAGGGTGTGAGCGACGAAGAGGCGACCTTTGTCGAGCCGCTGGCAGATGTCGTTCACTCGATCGTCGATCAGGGAAAGATCAAGATCGGCGACATCGTGCTGATCCTCGGCGCTGGGCAACTCGCGCTGCAGCACGTGATGGTGGCCAAGGCTGTCCGCGCCACGGTGATCGTCAGTGAGCCAATTGTCGAGCGCCGCGAGCTGGCCAAGAAATTCGGCGCCGACTACATCGTCGATGGCTCAACCACCGAGGAAGTGGTCGCGTTCGTTCACAATCTGACGGATGGCAAGGGCGCCGACGCCGCAATCGTGACCATTGGCTCGCCTGAAGCATCGATCACCGCGCTCGCGGCCGTTCGATCCCGGGCACGCGTGGTGCTCTTCGGCGGCTACGATCGAGGCGTCCAGACGATGCTCGACCTCAACATCATCCATTACAAAGAGATCGAAGTCACTGGAAGCTATTGGGTGGGCGTGCCGCCCTATGGCAATTTGGACCTATATGGCTTAGCCATGAAGCTGATCAAGGATAAGACCGTCCCAGTTGAAAAACTGATCACCCACCGTATGGAGCTCGAAAACATTCACGACGC
The DNA here is from genome assembly GCA_030859715.1 of Chloroflexota bacterium. Taxonomy (GTDB): domain Bacteria; phylum Chloroflexota; class Chloroflexia; order Thermomicrobiales; family UBA6265; genus JACCYK01. Next base: position 28,527 of record JALZJP010000037.1, on the reverse strand, counting down.
CTTCGACGCAATCGGCACGAAGGCGGGGCTCAAGGCGATCATTTACGTGGGCACGCCCCTTGAGGGCAACGGCGCCTAGTGCATAATCAGGCGACCTCCTGGGGAATGACCAAATGATCAGTGAGCGGACAGCCGAAGGCGGCACAGACGCGGTCCTCGACCTCCCGTGCGGTCAGCAGGCGGGCCGGCTCGACCACGCGCCGCTTACCATGCACCCACTTCGGCTCGATCGAGTTGAGCCAGGGACTCTTGGTCGGCAGGAAGCAGGGCACGATCCGGGCCCCACCCTCACGGTGCGCCCGCTGGTTGTGCTCGCGCAGCCAGCGCCGCACCAGCTGGCTGCGGTGCCAGGCGGCGTTGTCCCGGGCCAGGACCAGGGTCGTGCGGCCCAGGTTCGCCAATGCCTTGCAACACCAGGCCAGGAACTGGATCGTCAGGGGACTCACCGGTCGCCCGCCCACGAAGCGCAGCCGCAGCTCCTCGCGGGACGTGCGTCCGGGACGCAGGAGCAGGCCGTAGCAGGCCATGGCCTTGGGGTCGGGATCGTCGCGGGGAACGGAGGGTTCCACCAGCCGGGGTGGGCCGTCGTCGCTCCAGGCATGCAGGCCGGGTCGGGCCAGCCGGCTCCACCAGGTCTCATCCTCGAAGCCCACCACCCAGTCAGGCTGCTGGCTGGCCAGGACCATCAGCCGGTCGCGGAGCGCTTTTTTTGACGTATGCCGGGTCGGGGCTGGTGATCCAAATCTTGGCTCGCCGCCAGCGGATGCCGAGCCGGGCCAGGGTCGCCCGCACCGTCTCGCCGCTGACGCGCCGCGTCGTGATCCCCTCGGCACACGCCGTCTCGGCCGCCAGCTCCAGGGTCCACAGGCTGGTGGGATGGCCAAAGTCGCGGGGGGAGCGGTGCAGCAACGCCCGCAAGCGCTCCGCCGCCGCCGGATCGAAGGCGGGATGGTGTGGGGGCGGGAGAAGCCAGGCGGCAACGCCGCCTCGCCATCGCGGGCAAAGGCGTGGATCACGTTGCGCACCGTCTGCTCGCTGCAGCCCACGGCGCGGTCAATAGCGGGGACGCGCTCGCCGCGGGCGCGAGGATGATCTGGCAGCGACGCAAGACGAGGGCATCCGCCGAGCGCAGGCCGGTCGCCAGGGCCCGCTGCTCTGATTCCGTGGGTGGACGCACGAAGAGCGGGGTTGCATGCGCAGCAGTCTACCGCATGCCCAAGCAGCTTGTCTGAGTCCGCGCTAGGGCGTCAATCGCCGCCCCGGCTGCAACGGGCGATAAAGGGATCACCAAGTTCGAGCGGCTCATGCAGCAGTGGCAGTACCCGTTTGTCGCGAGCGACATCAAGCTGCTGCGCACGATCCAAGGCGTACGCTCGCGGGGGGCAGCGCACCGCAAAGGTAGCGACTACGATCTCACTCAGGCAGGGCTTGATCCGAGCGATTTCCACGAGAGCTCTAAGCAACTGCTTGAACGTAGCACCACGATGCTGAACGACTTGGCTATCTTTGCCGGCTCGCGGCGAACCGCAGCGACTCACTGAACCACCAGCATTGGCGCCACGTGTGAAGAGCTGGTTGCACTTGAGAATGCGCCCTCATTCACCAGCGTTAGGCAGCAGACGGAATCGACAGAGCCTCGAAGGCATAATCGCTCCTTCTTCCCTCCCCGCTGATCGCGTTGGCCAGCGCACTGCATTGTGTTCGATAGGGCGAGGATTACTGAATGACTGCCACGCACGCAGCTAGCAATCAGGGGATCGCGCCCGGTTCACGGCTCCGTTGTAACCGGTCGACTCTGATTCGACTTGGTTGCCTCGTAATTCCAGGCGGATACAGTGGTCACGTCTCCATCATACTGAGCTCCGAACCCACGATGTGCTCGCTCCTCGCTGCCTTGACAGGGAATAGCAGGTCGTAGGCACTGCCCCACCCGCCACTCGAGAGGTCAAAGGGGGCCACTGCCCATCACCATCGGGTCGAGGACCAATCGCCGTTATACCCCAGAGCCGACGCTCTGTTAGCTGGCCGTGATTATCCGGCCAGATGGGACAGCAGAAAGGCGCAGGCGAAGCCGACGGCGGTCGCGAGCGCCACGAACGGGCCGCCGTTCTGGAACGCTTCCGGCATCATCGTGTCGGCTAGCATTGCCAAGATGCCGCCCGCCGCCAGCGCCAGCATCGCCGCCGTCAGGTCGGACGGGAGCCCGGACAAGAGCGCATAGCCGAGGACGGTGGCCAGGACACAGGCGATCGCCACGGTGCTCCAGGCGGCGAGAATGTAGGTCCGCGACCGCCCCTCCTGGCGCATCCCGACCGCGCTGCTCAGGCTTGACGGGACATTGCTGAGGAAGACCGCTCCCAGTAACACCAGGGCAAGACCCCCACCATCGGCAACCAGGCCGATGCCGATGGCGGCGTTCTCGGGGATGCCGTCGAGCGCCGCCCCGACCAGCAGTGCCGTGCCACTGATGGTTGCCTGCTCGGTGGTCTGCGGAATGTGCCGCGCTCCGGCCACGACGTCCTCCGGGTCGCGACCCTCCCGCCGCGGCGACCGGGCGGCCATCCGTTCCAGCAGAACGTCGGCAGCGACATAGATCACGGCGCCGAGGAGGAAGCCGCCGATGGTGAAGGCCGGGCTCCCTTCGGCGAATGCCTCCTCCATGAGCTCGAAGGTCAGTGCGGAGACGAGGACACCGCTGCCGAAAGCGACCACCGCGGCGATCAGCCGCCGCGGTGGTGAGGTGACGAGCCCGATCACGACACCAAGCAGCAACCCCAAGCTTGCCAGCACCCCGTACAGCACCGCGGTCAGCACCTGAGACCTCCTGCACCCCCCAAGACGACCGGACGAGCGGGGAGATCACCTCGACAACGAAGACGACCGATTGTAGCAGTCCGTTCGGCTCGCCCGTCGGCACACGCGCCGGAAGAAGCTCGCTCATCGCACCTGCCGGGTCTCTCGCATACACGGCGGCTCATTCCGGCGCGGTGAACTCTGGTGTATGGAAGTCAGACGGGCTTACATCGCTTAGGACCTGGACCCACCGAATCCGCTGCTGATACCCTCGGGTCTCCTGTATCACCGCGCAAAACGAAACGAATGGGGGCGTTCGTTTCCGAATATATTGACGACCCAACCGCCGGTGGCAGCATGTAGAGCATTGCGCCGGTGGGCGCACGTTTTGCCAGTTGAGATGGGGGTGTAAAAACACGCTTGATCTCGACGCCATCTCACAACCTGGCTCCAACAGCAAGCAACAAGCCGTCGATTCTGAGACGGCTTGTGCAACAGGCGTTCCTGCATAAGCCTGGGCAGATCATCTCCCTGCCCGACTGTCTCACAAACGACCGTTTTCGAGACGCGGCGTGGCGCACGCGTCCGCTGCCTCGTGACCCGTCGCAGAAAGGGTGGTTTGTGCGACACCGCCGGCGGCGCGGTGCAGGCCGCCAGGATGGCATCAGAGCCCCGTCTCGGCATCGTCTCCGAGACGACGAAGTGAACGCCGATAGTGCCCAGTCGAGCGAGGACGGGTGCGCTTTCGACGAGTAGTGGCTGACCCTGACGAGGGTGGGCCAGCCCATGTCGCCCAACGACGAATTGAGGCGGCGGCGATCGGTCCGACCCTGACGCGCGCCGCCAAGATCGGCCGCTACGCCGCCGGGGTCGCGGCGGCCGGCGCGGCCTCGGATGGCGCCATGAGGGCCGGCACGGAAACGGCAGAGCAGGGCCCCTCCGCCGTCAGACACGCCGCCTGCTGCGCCGCGAGATCCTCCGCCGCGGCCATCGCCGTGTCCGGGGAGATGACGCCCTGGACGTCAACGGTCACCAGCCACGGGCCGACCACGAAATCGACGCCGGCGCTATCGAAGGGAGCGTCCGGATCTTCCTCATCGAGCACGGAGCGAAAGGCCAACGCCGCGTCGGCGCCGGGGATCGTAGGATCGTCCACCAACTCACGCTTCGCTCCGCGCGGAGAGACGGCGGGCGTCGGGAGGTCGCCGGGCGTCTGCCGGATGGCATCGAGCACCGCTTTCGCCGCCGCCGGCGACGCGAACTCGGAGACGCCGATCGAGACGTAGGGCGGTGGGAAGTCGTCGCCCGTCCCCATCATGATCATGCGACTGAAACCGCTGCGGTAATCGGGCGCAAACCGGGTGAGGGCCCCTTCGAACCCGATCATCGTTTCGGGCGCCTCGTACCCCTCCCAGGAGATGCCTCGCCAGGTGTTCGGGGACTGTTGGAGCGGGAGCACCTTCGCGGCCAGCTCCGGATCGACGCCCGACGGCGCCTCCCCGGCCAGGACCGCCTCGATGCGCGCCGCGAGCGTCGCCGACATCTCCTCGACGAGTTGAATCTGCTCCGGATCGGGGCCGGCCGCGCTCGCCGGCGTCGCAACCGGCGTACCGGACTCATCGGGGAAGGTCAGGTACTCTAGGACCACCCCGGCGTTGAGGTTTCCGATCCGGAAGGCGGAACCGACGGATTGGGAGAACGTTCCGTCCTCGTACATGACCGAGCCGACGGTCAATTCCGACGGCTCCTCGCCCACCCCCGGCAATGGGCGATCCTCCATGCTCAAGACGGTTTCGTCAGGCGGCGCGTTCGATTCGTCCTCGAAGATCTCGAAACCCTTGGTCGCGCCCTCCGCCGTCGCGTACTCGTCGATGAAGATGTGCACGAACTCGCTGGAGTTCCACACGCCGTAGTTGTCCTCGTAACTGCGCACGTGACCGGTCATCGAACTCCGGCATGTGGACGAAGTTCATGCCGTAGATCGTGCCGATGAGGGTGGGGGCAAAGAGGACTGCCGCCCAACCGGAGATGCGCTTGACCTCGTCGTTCTGGGCGATGGAGGCCTCGGTCAGGGCCTTGACCTCGGCATTCTGGCGCGGACCGACCACCGTCAGGTTGACGCTCAGTACGTTCTGCAGCAACTCGCGGAACCCCGCCACCTGCTCCTCAATCCGGATCGCGTGGTCCTGCACGTCCCCCAGGTACCGGCGCAGCTCAGGATCGACACCGTCTGCCTCGGCCCCGGCGGTAAGGCGATCGAGGATCCCTCCCAGGGACTTGACGGCCCGCTGGAACTCGCTGACCTCGCGCGCCAGCTCGTAGGCGCGGCGAGTGACATCGGCGATGCCCCCAAAGACCTCGGTCTCGATCTCGTCGATGTCGTTCTCCAGCCCGAGCACCACTGGTGCATAGTCGTCGACTACCCGGTCGAGGATGGCGTAGTAGAGGATGGCCGTGGGGCCACGCCGCAAGAGGTCGGGCTGAGCCTCCATGAGTTGCCGGACGCGTTTCAGGTCGAGCTGCGCCCCGTGGCGAACGGTGACGACGAAGTCGGGGCCAACGAAGACGTGGAGCTCGCCGAACTCGACCGTCTCAGTCGGGTCGAGGTAGCGGGCGGGGCACAGGACGACGAAGAGCGTGCCATCGTAGCACTCCAGCTTCGGCCGCTGGTGGGCTTTGACGGCATCCTCCACCGCGAGCTGGTGCAGGCCGAACTCCTGGGCGACCCGGCCGAACTCGCTGTCTGAGGGCTGGGAGATGCCGATCCAGGCGACCCCGCCCCGCTGCCGGCAGGCCCCGTAGGTCTCCTGGAGCGCGCCCGGGGCCTGGGTGCGCTTGCCGTCCACGTAGATGGCGCTGTCGACGATCATGGCGGCCTCTTGCAGTACCCGCCGGTGCCCCGTCGGCGCGGAGATGCTAGCAGGTTGCGAGGTGGGTACCAGGCCCGTCACCGAGGAGCTTGGGTCGGGCACCAACTTGACAAACCCCTGTGAAGACGTAAGAAGCGCCCACTTCAAACACCAAGGCATCAGCCACGCAGCCACTTGCAGTCTATTGCGCCGTGATGTCGGACCCAGCCCCAGGGAGGTCGCCATGCATGCTCGGGTAACCCGCAGTCGCGTCGCGCCAGACGATGTCGACGACGCACTCCGCATTGTCGAGTCGTCAATCCTCCCGGCCACCAAGGAGCAACCGGGGTTTCGGGGCTACCTGCACCTCGTCGACCGGACCCAGGGCGAGGGCATCAGTATCACCCTCTGGGCCACCGAAGCGGAGATGCGGACCGGGGAGTCTAGTTCGTTCTACCGGGACCAGATCGCGAAAGTCCGGCCCCTCCTGACAACCGAGCCAGAGGTCGGTGGCTTCGAAGTCGTCGTCCATGAACTCGTGGTCTCCGACGGAGCCTGACCATCGCCCGAGCGGACGCCGGCGTCGCTGGATCGGGCAGCGTCCGGGGTTGCGGCTGGCGTTCCGGGCACCGCGTCGGTGGCGACGGCGATCATGCCGGTGTTGCCAGTGCCGATGTAGACCGCCTCGTCGTCCGCCAGCAGCTGATCGGCAAACGAGTCGAGCGTGAGACACCAGCGCTCCTCTCCGGTAACCGGGTCGAGGGCGGCAAGGTCGGAGCCGATCGTCGTATAGACCGAGTCGCTGGCCGGCGCCGGTACGACCGCGGGCCAGAATTCCGTGCCACTCAACGGATAACTCCAGTGAAGCTGACCGGTGGCAGCGTCGACGGCGGCGACGCTGCCACCGAGTTGGGTGACAAAGACAAACACATCGCCGACTATCAGTGGCTCAGAGCCGACGTAGCCGGAGAGTTCCGGCGCGCTGCTGACCCACTGCTCAGCGCCGGTCGCGGCGTCGAGCGCGTAGAGAGCGCCGTCACCGGCACCGACGTAGACGGTGTCGTCAACAACGACGGGCGTCGTGGGATAGGCATAGCGGTTGAACCAGGTCTCGATGCGCCAGCGCTCCTCGCCGGTCGCCGAGTCGAGGGCATAGATGCCGTTGCGGCCGACGACGAAGACCGTTTCGTGGGCAATCGTCGGCGTCGCGGCCAAGTCGTCGCCGAGCGTCGCCCGCCAGCGCTCACGTCCATCGGTCGCTCCCAGGGCGACGACGGTCCCCGGCTCGTCACCGGCATAGCCGGCATAGCCGGCATAGACGACGTCCGTGACAACAGTTGGCCCGCTGGCAACCCACGCACCGAGGGTATAGCGCCAACGCTCGGTCCCGGATGCTAGATCGAAGCCGACGATGTCCCCCGCCATCGTGCCGATGGTGACGATGCTCGTGCCCAGCGCCGGCACTCCTGCCGGGAGCCCGCCGACCTCGGCGCGCCAGCGTTCCTGTCCAGTGTCTCCATCAACGGCCGCCACCTGCTCGTTCATGGCGACGAAGATGGACTCGGCCGTCGGTTCCACCCAGTGGGGCCGGGAGCCAGGAAGGGCAACCCAGAGCTCGTCCCCGGTGACGGGATCAAGGGCGACGAGGCCAGGGGCGGCCGCCGCATAGAGTGCCTCATCGCGAACGGCCAAAGGGATCGCAACGTCTCCTCCTGCTCCGTAACGCCAGCGGACGGGGGAACCACTCGCGGGGACGCTCGCGACGTTGCCACCACAACCCGGCACCGACTGTTCGTCCACTGGCGTCGCCGGTTGACCCGCGTCGGCGCTCGCTGCGGCGAGGATCAGGGTGAGGACCAGAACGGGCAGCAGACGCGGGAGGATGAGGTGAGAAATCACGGCCAACTCCTGCTCCAACGGTGGGCTCGGAGGCGGTTAGGACTCCCGTCCAAGTCAACGGTGCCTGTGCCGCCAGTGGTACGCGTGGACGAATTGTACCGGCCAATGGTCTCAATTTGCCCATCGACAATCGTCTTGCAGTTTACCGCTGAGACGCAGCCTTCCCCACTCTGCCGATCAAGTACTCGTCCGGCCCTAATTACCGCTCCCTAATCAGCACGGCGACACCTGCCACGATCGATCTGACGTCGTCTCTAGGCAATGGTTGAGATCGCTCTCTTGTCGCGATTGGATACCGGGCGGTCCCAACGTTCCTGATGCTAACTACCTCCTCGCTCTCGAACCGGTTCCTGTACGCAGGCGGCACCTCTCCCTGGGTGCCATTGGCCAAAGCAGCCGATTCGGGAGTGGAAGCAAACATGCCCGCCCGGGCCTGCTGGGCTAGGCGCTACTGCCTTGCTTTTAGTGCCCCGTGAACCGGCATCTTCGACTCCACAGTATCCACATTCGCGCCGAGCAATGTGAAGCGCAGGCAGGCGTGCTGTCCCGAACGTGCTCATATGACGACTGCCGGATGGCTCTTGGGCCGCGTCATTATCCTGGCACCTCATCTCGCCCCTCAAGGTGAACAGCAACCTACCCGACCGCTTTGGGCTTCCTAGACTCGTCATGTGCAGGAATCGGTGGCACTTCAGGCAGGTATTCCGCTGCAATTGCCTCGTAGTCCCTGTGGGTGATTCCACTTTGGTCGATCAAGACAGGCCGAAGCACCAAGACATTGAGGCGTGGTTGGCCTGGGGTTGAGGGGCGCACACGCCGCAGTTCCAAACATACATCCGGGCCCGGAACCCGGGAAGGTATAGCATCTCAATCGCTCAAAGTCGGCCAGGTTCTGCTGCTTTGGGAGGAAGGCACCAGCGGCAGAGCCATATCTAACGTGGACACCGGGAGCAGCAATTCGTTACCCAGTTGGATCGGACAGGATCAGTCAGAAGTGCGCTCCAGTGGTCTCGGCTTCTATATGCAGTGCGAAGAAGTCGAGGACGACGGGGGTCATGACTTCCGCTCGCACGTACAAGTAGGCGCAATTGGCGAGCTCGTCCGCCGCAGTGAAGATGAGGATTTCAGACTCGGGAACAGCCTGCCGCATGCCCAGCATATGGTTGACATTGCCCTACGGGTCGGTTTTCCAGGCGATCGGCAGCGTCGGCACCAGATCGCGGGCGAGATCCTCCTCGGTGTAGGTCGGATCCATGTCCAAGTGCGTCTCATGGTTTCCCAGCAGCATTTCGACGAACTCAGGATGCCCCTGCTCGAGAACGTCGGCGGTGATGAACATATTTGCCGCTTGGACCTACTCGTCGTTAGAGCAGTTGTCAACAACCAGGACGATGGTGTGGACGAGTTCTAGCCAAGTCATGGCGGGTGCCATGGCATTGGTGGCACCTTCGCTGAGGCCAGCGACATGAGCGGGAGCGAGATCGCGTTGCTCGATGAACGTGGCAACATCCTGGATGGCCCAGTAGCGCTCAGCGATTGTCGGCACCAGATGACCCCAGGCAGATAGGTCGAAGTCGATGGTGCAGATGGACTACTTGCAGGAGCTCGAGCAGCTCGCCCGGGGTTTGCTCGTCAATGTAGATCCGAATGTCGTTGACCTTGGCGTACGTCATCGTCGCCCTCCTTTGCAGTAGCCAACTTGCCGCGGTATCACAGCGGTACTGGTAGCCCGCCGTCGCCGATCCAGCGTGGTCGCGCCGGGTGTCATTAGCCAGCTTCTTCTGTCGGCCACGTCGTCCCCGGCCCGCGCCGCCACCAGTCCCGCCTAGGTGCGCTCCCAGATGAGGTCATGCTTGAACTGGGCAGGCGATCAGTAGACGTGGAAGACGAGCGTGCCCCTGGCATCGTGGTGTCGATCTACTCGGTCAGGTACTTGAAGCCGATCCCCCGCGCGGAGAGTAAGGTGACGACCTCGATCAGCTGCTGGAGAGAGCGGTCTGGTCGTTCGAACCACCAGACGACGTGGTTATCCGCGTCCGTAAATAGGCAAGGATCTCATCCAGCACCGGCAGCTTGGCCCGGACGACTCTCGCCGTCTCGGCATCGACATGGTTGCAGCTTGTAGCGTGCAACTCGATAAACTGTGGGGGTCCCGTTGGAGATCCTTCGACGTTGGCTTTGCGCAGCACATCCACCGAAGACTGGCCAATGGACACTTGAGACTGACAAAACTTTGGTGCGCCGCTCTCCAATGGCTTACACTGCATAATCACCACAGCTCCTTGCGCTCCTTGCCCTGGATACTCTCCGGGCCGGCGGAGATGCCGTCCTCGTTGAGTGTTGGCCGGGTCCCACCGCTCTGCCTTTCCCGGTCACCGCCTTAGACACTCGCCTGCGCTTCGGCTGGAATCGGCTGCTGCCGGAGCCAGTCTGCTACTCGCTTGCCGACGACGACCGCGAGTAGTTTCGACCCGCAAAGCAAAGTTCTAATGTCGATCGTCGTCTCGGTTCCGTTCGGCTCGAATTTCGTCGATGTACGCGTAGGCGGTGGCCCGCGAGATGCCAAGGCATTCCGCGACGTGGGGTACCGAGCGCTGTAGGGCGAATACACCGCGGCGGTCCAACGATCGAAAGATGGCCAGCCGGTCTTGCTTGTTCATGCGCTCGACGGTGCGACCGTACATTGCCTCTTCTTCTGACACCACGGCTTGGATCACCTGGTCGATATCATCAACGAAGGTGACTGGAGTTGGCGTCGCTTCATTCGGTCCCGTGAGGTCCGTAATGACCTCGCTCATGCGACGGAAGTCGGTAATGTCAAAGTTGATGCAGAATGCGCCAAACACCTGACCGTCAATGTCACGAAGCAGGACTGTCGAGGACTTCAGAGCCCGTCCGTTGGGGGCACGGGTAATGTAGTTGAACTGATTTTCCGCGTTGCTACCTTGGGCGAGGAGCGACATGCCAATCTGCGTCACTGAGCCACCGACATGCCGCTGCGTGACCTCCCCAGCGATGGCAACGATTGAGTGCTCAGGGTCCCTAAAATCGTGGAGCACAACCTCACAACCGCGGCCGAAGGTGTGAGCGATGCCTTCAAGAATCGGTTTCAGGACTGCAAAATAGTCATCGACGGAACGTGTCAATTTCTCCTGATCCGAGTGGGTCGGCACCTGGTCCATGGGAGCCTGTTTCACTCGAGTCTCCTGTTACGAAGTATTGCCAAGCCTGCCAGCATCAATGAGGGTAGGCACGAGACTTGCAGTCGGCATACCTAGCCTGCCCGCTGCAGAATAACGGAAGTCAGACATTTCGTCCATCAATTATTGACAAAAAGTCCAGGTTCCGGTATGGTCCCAGGAGAACAGCGTCATCGTCTGTCTGAGCCGCTCACTCCCTCAACGGGCAGAATGAACGAGTGTTCAGGTCAGGAATTTACGATGACAGCCTTGAAACGTTGACGAGAAAGCAGTCCCACAAACAGGTAGACCAGCCTCGCAGCTGGTCGAAATAGTGACGAGAAGGAGAAGTCCGGTGACGAAAAATGCCCGCGCCGTCTTACTGGTTCTCGTCCTGGTCGGCCTTGCCGTTGTTCCGGCAACCCAGGCATCGACCTCGGCCACCAGGCCAAGTGTACAAACGCCCGCTGATGAGGCCGATCGACAAGGAGGAACGCTGAACCTGTTCAGCACGCAGACGATCGGCCGGATCGACCCCCTAACCACGCAAGCCAATTACCTGACCGTGCTCGCCTACAACACCTTCGGCCAACTCGTCCACTATGAGGCAGGGACGTGGATCGTCGTCCCCGATTTGGCCGAGTCTTGGGACGTTTCCGACGATGGACTGACTTACACCTTCCGGATGCGACCAGACTTGACCTTCCATGACGGCTCACCAATTGCGCTGAGCGACGTCGTCTTCTCCCTGGAGCGCGTTGGGAGCGATATCTCAGTCCTCCGCGACCAGGTCATTGGAATCGAGTCGATCACGGCGGACGACGCGGCCAACAGCGTCTCGATTACGCTAGCAGAACCTGATCTGTTCCTGCTTTCGAAGCTGGCCGGCATTGGCGGTAGTGTCATTGTTCCGGAGGCCGCCATCACTGAGTACGGAGACCAGTTTGCAACCACGCCTGAGACTACGATCGGGTCCGGTCCGTTCCGGTTGATCGAGAAGAACGAAACCCAGCTCGTCTGGGAGCGGTTCCCCGAGTTCTACCAACCAGCCTACGTCAATCAAATCGTGATGCGCATCATTCCCGATACGCGCACCCAGCAATTGGAGTTCGACGCGGGCAACGTCGACTGGATCGGCTCGATTCAGGATGTCGCCCAGGCGGAGCGGTTCCGAAACGATCCGCAATTTGCCAACTACTACAAGGAGTTTTTGGCGCCCGCCAAGAACCGGTTTGCGGTCAACCACTCGATGGAGCCGTTCGACGACATTCGAGTGCGGCAGGCGATTTCAATGGCCATCGACGGAGCATTGATGGCGGAGATCGGCGGGCTCTCTGCCGTGTCCTACACCCTCCTCCATCCGGAGATGCCTGGGGCAGAGGAAGGGGCGCCCCTGTACCCGATGGATGTCGCCGCGGCTCAGCAACTCCTGGCTGAGGCTGGCTACCCGGATGGCTTTTCGACCGAGTTTTACATCTACGACAACGCCCGGTATATCGCCCAGGCTGAAGTCATGCAGCAGCAACTGGCGGCCATCGGTGTGACGATCAACATTAACACCTCGGAGTTCGGCACGTACATGAGCGAAGTCGTCAACCAGAACTACCCGTTCTACTTCGCCCTCGCGAACGTCATCTATCCCGACCCGGCGGCGTATCTTTACAACTCCTTCCATTCCGACGGGCCGTTCAACAGTGGCTACGCCAACCCAGAGGTCGACGAACTGCTCACCCAAGCGATCGCCGAAAACGACGACCTCGATCAGCGGGTACAGCTCACGCTCCAAGCGGAAGACCTCATCCTGGAAGACGCCGCGGTCATTTACATCTGGGATCGCACCGCCGCTCACGTCTTCCAGCCTTGGATTCATGGCGTCGAAGAGGTTGTTCCAATCTACCCCCGGGTCCGCTTCAACACGGTCTGGATTGAAGCCAGCCGTCGCTAGCCGCACGGGTCCTGGGCCGGTGACCGGGCAGCGACGTGGAGTTTCAGGGAACGGCCGAGCGCGAGTGCCGTTCGGCCGCTCCCGCGGGAGTACCATGGATGACACCGAGGCGGGACGCGATCAGCGTCTCGGGCTACCAAGATGCTAACCTTTATCGTGCGACGGATCATACTTGGCGTGCCCGTGGTGTTTGGGATCGCCGTCCTAGTCTTCGTCGTCCTCCTCGTCATGCCTGGCAACCCCGCGGAGTTGATTCAAGGCGAGATGGCTAACCCGGAAGTCACCGCCGCCCTAGTCGAGCGGTGGGGCTTGGACGAGCCGCCGCCGATCCGCTTGGTGCGCTGGGCTGAAAGCCTCATCCACCTCGACCTGGGCCAGTCACTCGTCACCGGGCGCCCGGTGGCCGAAATGCTCCTGCCGCGGCTCGCCTGGAGCGCCTACGTTGGGGTGCTCGGGATGCTGTTGGGCATCGTCATCGGGCTGCCAATCGGCATTCTATCCGCCGTCCGTCCCAACAGCGCGCTTGATTACGTGAGCACGATGGCCGCTCTCGTCGGACTGAGCCTGCCAGTGTTCGTCACTGGGCTGATTCTTCAATTCGTGTTCGGCTTCCACCTACGGCTCTTTCCGATATCCGGAGCCGCCTCATCGATCTGGGACCTTCAAGGCCTGTCGTTTGTGATCTTGCCGGCGATTGCGGTCGCAATCCCGGATGCGGCGGTCCTGGCGCGAGTCTCGCGCACGACGCTGCTCGACGTCATCCAGGCTGACTACATCCGGACTGCGCACAGCAAAGGGCTGGCCGAGCGCGGCGTCATTGTCAAGCACGCGCTGCCGAACGTGCTGATTTCGGTCGTCACCCTGATCGGCGTGAACCTGAAGTCAGTCATTTCCGGTCTCCTGGTCGTCGAGATCGTCTTTGGTTGGCCGGGGATCGGCCGTCTCTTCTACGACGCCGTCCAACAGCGCGACTATCCCGTCATTCAAGCCGTAGCGCTGACGATCGCCATCGGTGTCTACGCTATCAACCTGCTGGTCGATGTCCTCTACGCCTTCATTGATCCCCGTATCCGGGTCGGGAACAGCCAGTGATTGCCGCTCAACGAAGTTCGATGGCCGTGGTGGACAGACATCAGTCCCGGGTGGGGCGCCTCGTTCGGCGCTTTCTACCCCGCAAGACAGCGATCCTGGGGGCGGCCCTGGTGCTGTTCGTGGTCGCTGGAGCGGTATTCGCTCCGATCCTCGCCCCCTATCCGCCGAATCAGACTGTCGCCCGGCCCACCCAGCCGCCAAGCAGGGAGCACCCACTCGGAACGGACGAGGTCGGCCGCGATCTGCTCAGTCGCACGATCTACGGCGCGCGAGCCTCCCTCATGGTCGGGGTCGGCGCCCAGTTGTTGAGCGCCACGATTGGCGTCCTCCTCGGCACGATTTCAGGCTACTATGGCGGCCGCAAAGACATGGTCCTGATGCGGATCGTCGATACCTTCATGGCGTTCCCATTCATTCTGTTAGCCATCCTCTTCGTCGCCGCGCTCGGGCCGAATACGCAGAACGTCATCCTAGCGATCGGATTGACCGCCTGGACGACGACCTGTCGAATCGTGCGGGGACAAACACTCTCGTTGCGCGAAGAGGCCTATATCGAAGCGGCCCGGTCGATCGGCGCCTCGAACTGGCGGATTCTCGGCGTCCACGTTTTGCCGAACGTCGTGCCAATCACTGTCATCATGTTTACGCTTGGCATCGGCTCCGCCATTCTAGCCGAATCATCGTTGAGCTTTCTTGGGTTGGGCATTCAGCCACCCACCGCGAGTTGGGGCAAGACGTTGGCGTTCGGTCAGGTCGTCATCTTCACCGCTCCCTACCTCAGCATTGTGCCCACATTCGCCATCCTGATCACAGTGCTCGGCTTCAATCTCTTCGGAGATGGCCTACGCGACGCGCTCGATCCGCGGGAATCGACGTTTCGTGGACAGATCGGAGGCCGGTAGCATTCGGACCGATGAAGAGAGGAAAGACGAGTGAATAGTAGGAACCTGGTTAACGAATCAGAACTGCGCACGGGTCTAGAAGATCATCGGTTGGATGCGTTGATCGCAGTCTATCCGAAGAATGTCTTCTACTATTCGGGGAGCCCCGTCGCGCGCTCACAATTACTGCTCGACTACCTGCCGGAGGACCCTGGGCGGCGAACCTTGGCGGCGGCGGTCGTGCCGGGGAACGGCGGCAATATTCTTGTCTGCCCCGCCGAGCATGAAGCCATCAATCGCGACGAGGCCTGGGTCGAGCAGATTCAGACCTTCGACGCACGTTGGGAATCGCCAATGGAGGGAATCGCGCGGGCAATCAACCACATGGGCCTGAGCCGTGGCCGCCTTGGGATCGAAGCCACCTATCTCACCGTCGCCTACCGCGACGAGTTGCAACATCTTCTGCCGGCGGCGGAACTGGTTCCGAGCGACACCCTATTCGAATGGATTCGCGCCCTGAAGATTCCATCTGAGATCGAGCTGTTGAAGCAAGCGGCCGACATTCTGGACGATGCAATGCTCGACGCCTTGTCGTCGGCCAAAATCGGCGACACTGAGTGGGAGCTGCACTCCCGAATCCTTGAGGGCGCGGAACGACGCGGGGCCGAACACTGTCGGGGCATTCTTCACGCTGGCGACAACGCTGAAGCCGCCTTCTCGGGCGCGGGTCTTTACAAACTGGCGCCGGGTGACATCATTCGAACCGATTACGCCGCTTTTCTCCACGGCTACCCATCCAATCTGTCGCGGGTCGCCGTGGTCGGCGAGCCAACGACACTCCAGCAGAAGATCTATGCCAATCTGATCAGCGGCCACCGTCGGATTTGGGAGTTTATGCGGCCCGGCGTCACCGGGCGTGAGGTGTTCGAGTTTTCGATCAAAGCCTACGCCGATCTTGGCTATTTCACCGCCTATCGCACGATCCTCGGTCACAGCCTCGGACTTGGCTACCATGAGCGGCCAATGTTAACGGCGGCCGAAACGATGCCGCTGCGGGTCAGTATGGTATTTGCCCTCGAGCCGAAGAACCTTGTCCCTTACCACATCCAGGACCAGGTGGTCGTCGGCGAATACGACACCTACCTGCAATCGGACAAGTTTGACACGCGCGAATTATTCGTCGTTGGCGCTTGAGCCACTTTCCACACGTCGAGAGGGAAAGCCGCGATGCGAAACGTTCCATTGCACGATGTCGAGGAGATCCAAGCCGTCTTGGCCGAGGCCGGCCTGGATGCCGCCGTGGTTATTTCCCCGCGATGCCTTTGGTGCTTGACCGGCTATCCGCGGTGGCGCGGCCAACGGCCGGGCTACCGTCGCTCTGCGGTCGCTATTGCCTATCGCAACGCCGCGCCCACCTTGGTCACTGGACGCTATCAAGAGGAAATCAGTTTGATGCGCTCCTGGGTGCGCGATGTTACCTCCTTTAGTGACTACCTCGAGTCACCGCTGGCACGGGCGGCAGATGTTCTCGGTCGCCGGCGGCTTGCCTCCGGACGGATTGGGATCGAGAGTCAGTTCCTTACCGCCGAGTTTGCCGACGACCTGACTAACGGTCTCGACGGCGCCGAAATCGTGCCCTGCGACGACCTTCTCGCAGGCATCTGGGCCGTCAAGAAGCCGGCCGAGCTGGAGGCCATGCGCCGCAACCTCGAAAAGCTGTCGAAACTCGTGGAGTCCGTCTTGGCCGAAAGCCGAGCCGGTGAGACCGAATCTACGATCCACAAGCGCCTGCTGTCGGCCCTTCGCCACGCTGGCGCGAGCGAAGGGTGGGGGCGCGTCGTCTCCGGCGACCGCCTGTCTGTGCCGGGTGCGCTACCGTCCGATCGTGCCCTGAGCGCAGCTGAACTCGTCACCATTGACTATAGTGGCGCGTTTCGCGCCTACCCGGCCACGGTCGCCCGGATGGCGGTCGTGGGCGCGCCGAGCGACGAGCAACAGGCGCTGTATAACCGCTACGTGCGGTCACTCAAATTGGCCCTTGACAAGCTTGCTCCTGATCAAGCAGGTCAAGCGATCTTCGACATCTTCCAAGACACGTTCCAAGAGGAGGGGCTCACCCTTCGCGGCTCGACCGTCGGCAACGCTATCGGCATCAGTTACTTCGAGCGACCCTCTCTGCGGTCCGGAGAAACGCTGCGAACGAGGCCAGGCATGGTGCTCTGCATCGCTCCAGAGTCCCTCGAAGGACTCAAAGTCAGTCAGGAGGTCGAGATTACTGCAGACGGCTCCAACATCCTCTCCGACACGCTGCCGACAATTGACCAAATTCTGACCATTCCAGCTTAGCTCGGAGACTATTCGTCAAGTTTAGGGATGTCAGCGAGACACCGGACTGCTCTGGGTACGTTGCTGACCCGATGCTCAGCCAGCAGGTCTCTCGCATGCCCCAGTCTGCCACACCGGTCTACCCCTTTGCCTGTCTCGCCCGATGTCCATAGAGACCAGCGTCGATGGCGGGCTCCTGATTAGTGGCAGCAAGTACCTCTGGCTAACCGAGGTGGAGGAGGCGCTGGAATTGAACCCAGCCTTCGCCGGGTACCGCCCGGAATGGCGGCGCGTTCCCGTTCGCCACTCCGTAGCAACGCTGCTCCGCCAGCGCATCATCCAGATCGCCTGCGGGTACGAGGATCAGGACGATGCGAGACCTTGTGTACCGGTCCGCACTTGCAGTTGGTCTGTGGCCAGCTGCCATAAGGTCAGAGCCGACTTGGAGACAGCCTCGTCCTGGATGAGGCTGTAAATAGGCGCGGGGTGCCGGAGACCGTTGCTATCACAGATGAACCGGTCTACTGAGCCACAGGCATTGCATCGACTTCACCGCGAAGGATGAAGCGGAGGCAGGCGTTCTGTCCACAACCTACTGATGTCCGGCCCGCCCGGCTCCGGCAAGACGATGCTGGCTCGCGCCCTGCCGTCCATCCTGCCGCCGATGACGGTGCCGGAATCGCTAGAAGTGACCAAGATCTACAGCGTCCGCGGCTTGCTGCCGCCCGAGACGCCACTGTTGCGGGAACGCCCGTTCCGGGCGCCACACCACACGACCAGCTATGTCGGGCTGATCGGGGGCGGCTCCTGGCCGCGGCCGGGCGAGATCAGCCTGGCCCATCGGGGGGTGCTCTTCCTCGACGAGCTGCCGGAGTTCGGCTCCACGATCCTCGAAGGGCTGCGCCAGCCGCTCGAAGACCG
Organism: Chloroflexota bacterium; assembly: GCA_030859715.1. GTDB lineage: Bacteria > Chloroflexota > Chloroflexia > Thermomicrobiales > UBA6265 > JACCYK01. The sequence goes on along the minus strand of JALZJP010000037.1, from coordinate 10,643 downwards.
AACCGTGACCCTGGCCCGCGCCGCCGGCACCCTGACCTTCCCCAGCAATTTCACGCTGGTGAAAGTTCCACAATAGACCCACCGGGACCGCCGACGACGCCGGTCAGTCGCACCGTCTTTCGGTCGATGACATGAACCTCTACGCGCAACAGATCAAGCAATTGACGAAGCTCGGACGGCTCGGCAACCGCGAACGCGCGCTCCACGGTCGGTGCCATGGCCCGGACTGCGATTTCAAGGTCGGGTACGTGCGCCGCCGCCAGCCGCGTTAATGCCTGGTCCCGTTCCCGGTGCCGGCGCTCCCGTTCGGCCAGCAGGTCGCGCTTGCGCCGATCGACAATCTCTTCCGGGAAGCCGGCGATCAGGGCATCATCCAATAACGACGCCAACCGGCGATCAATCTCAGCCAGATGACGGTCAACCGCCTTAAGCTGATCAGCGGATTGCTCGCATTCGACGGCGAGCCGGCCCTGCTCGGCCGTGACGCCGGCGGCACGGATTTCGGGGTCAAGGAGGAACGCCTTGATTCTGTCTAGGACGCCGCGCTCGAGCTTGGTCTGCTCGTAGCCAAACCGGGTCGTGCAGGCGGCCCGCCACGGCTCGGTTTCAGACGTCGGGCATCGGTAGTAGGCCCGGTCCAGATGATTCTTGTAGCGTCCAGTGAAGCGCCGGCCACAGGAGCAGAACACTCGTCCGCTCAGCAGGTACTCGCGCTTAGCATTGCGACGAGCCTGCTGCTTGTTCCGACTGAGTTGCTCCTGGGCCCGCTCCCACGTCGCCTCATCCACGATCACCGGCACCGTGACTGTTAGCCATTCTTCGCGAGGTCGTGATTCCTGGACCTTGCGCTCGCCTCGTTGCACCCGCTTCGTCTTGTTCCAGTGCCAGACGCCTTTGTGTGTTTCGTTACGAAGGATGCGGGCCACTGAGTGCGGATCCCAGAAATGGCGCTCCGCCGTCTTGTGGACGACTGATGGGTTGGTGTCCGCTCGGGTCGGCACGCCGGCGGCAAACAGCCGCTTGGCGATCTCGTACGTGGTGAGCCCGTCATCAGCGCACCAGGAGAAGATTTGCGCCACAATTGGGGCTTCGTCGGGGTCCGGCTCAAGCCAACCGGTTCGGTCGCCGCTGATATAGCGGTAGCCGTAGGCGGGCCGCGCCGCCACTAGAACGCCGCCGGCCTGGACCCGGCCGTTCTTGCCTCGACGGGACCGCTCGACGCGCTGGTAGTTTTCATAGACGGCAAGGGCTTGCTTGACCCCTTTGAGCAAGATGTCGCTGGCGGAGTCGGTGCCGCCGCCCAGGACGTATTCGATGCGGGCGCCGTGCTTGGTCAACTCACGTTCGGCGATTGCCTGGACAATGGGCTCGCGGCCCAGGCGGTCGACATCGTGGAGCACGACGGCATGGGGTTTGAGTGCGGCAACGGCTGCAATTGTGGCATTCAGGCCGGGGCGGTCGAGTTCCGTCCCGGAGTGGGCGTCCTGGAAGGTCCCGACCACGGTGTAGCCGCGTTCGGTGCTGTAGCGGCAGCACGATTCCACCTGGGTGGGGAGGCTGTAGCCGCGGGCTTGCTCATCCGAACTGACACGAACGTAAATGATGCAGTTCTTAGCGGGTGCCATCTCAACCATGAGACACTTCCTCCGGTGCGTCCCGGTGCTGATCCCACCGGGCGCGCTGCGCCGCCTAGGTCTGATCTAGGCGGCGGCTTTTTCAAGCGGCCCGTACCGCTGAGCGATGAAGCGGTCGAGGTCCGACTTGCGGATCCGGTAGCCAGCCTTGCGGCTCGGCAACTCTAGAACTGGGATTTCGCCGGCCCGAATCCAGCGCCGGATCGTCTCTTCCGTCACCACGAGCAGCTTTGCTACTTGCTCGACCGTCAGCCACTCTTGCTCGTCTGTCATGTCGCCCCCTCCCGTTCGGTACTGTGGTCATTATACGCCTATATGCCTCCACGTGCATCTACATACGTGACCAATTGGAGTAGGATCAAGGCTCGCCGTGCTTTCCCGATCAGGGTCATTCAGTTCATGCCGATCTAGCGCATGGGTGTCCCCGGGGTGCACGGGGTTGCCCTAGCACGGCCTCTGCTGGAGTCCTCCAAGGCAGGGTGGTCCCGCCACCCCACAGGACAAGGGAATCGCCCCGAGTCGCCGGATATGACCGACCCCCAACGCCCACGCTGGCGCGCTGCTCCTGATCCGACTCTCTCATGACCAGTTGGCCCACAGCGAGGCACGGTGTGCTGAGAGCTCCCATCTGCTGCTCCGGACAAGGGCAAGACTCACTCAGCCCAAAGGACCGGATGAGGCCAAGCAACCTGCCTTCGGCAACCTTCGACACCGAGGGTAGCGTCAGCGGGGTGTCGAGAGAGGCGCTCCGGTTAGCATTGGAAGCAGTTCGAACATGGTCCGCCGCTGCAACGATTGAGACTCAGCAGTCAATAAGTAATCCTCGCCCAACTGAACACAATCGGGTTCGATTCGTGGTGCGAGGGCTGGAGTGAGCGCCCGCCCTCACCTGCGCAGCGAGTGCAGGCAGGCGCGTCGACGCTGACCCGCAGGCGTGGGATGGTCCGGAAACCCTGTGGACCTGTCACTGGTCAGGCGCGGAGGCTGCTGGGTAGCTCACCCGGCAGCCTCCCGTCTGCGTCACGCAACTACGGCGTCGGCGTGCCCCCAGCCGCCTCGGGCGGGGCGACGATCGCCACGAGGGCCACCGCGGGCTCTTCGCCGTCGTTACGGATCTCCCCCTCAACGTTGGGCGGGAAGAACGCGGAGTCACCCGCCTCTAGGGTGAACTCGGTCCCAGCCGCAACCTCTTCCGGTCCGGTGACCTCCTCACCCGCGCCGGGCGTGGCGAACGCCGCGATCAGGGCCGCGCGCGTAACGTGGATCGGAGCTTCGACCCGGGCGGTCAGCGCCCTCGACTCGACGGAGGCGAGCGCCACCGAGGGGTCGTCCGGCTCGATGGTGAAGCGAACCAGCACGAAGTCGGCCGGGGCCGCCGGCAGTTCCGTCGCGGTACTGATGCCGAGCAGCTCGAACCTCACCCCTTCGGGTGCGAACTCCTCCGCGGTCGGTGTTGCCTCCTGGGCGACGGCGCTGCCGGCGAGGGGCCGGACAGCATCAGGGCGGCGACCAGGACGAGCACGAGCAAGACCACGGCGGGCGCGCGACGCATGGCATTACCTCCTCGCGATGACTGGCCGCACCGGTGGCGGCCAAGTGGCCCATCTTACGCTATGCGGCAGCCGGGGTGCGCCCATCGAGAAGGACTCATCCCCTCCCGTTCGCGCCCCACCCGGGGCTACTCCGCTGCTCCCACCGGTGTCCTTGGAGGATCTCATCCCACCGGACCACGGCTTCCTTTGAACCCCCGCTCGATCTCGCCTGCGCTGCGGAAGAAGACGAGGGGGATGGGGGCTACGGGAGGGGAGAGGCGGAAAGGCCAGGCGGGGCTGGGGTCGACGACCCTGTCTGAGCGGAGCCTCGGGGTGTGCCCTCCCACCGTGCTTCGGACGGTTCGCCTGAGCGCGGGACTTCACCGCCCGTCCCCACCCGGCTTCGCATCGCTCGGCTGTACGCAGCCCAGGTTTGGATGAAGCCGCGTGTGGTTGGACACCGCCGCGATGACCTGCACGAGGTCCGCTTCAGTCGCAGTGAAGATCCGGCACTGGGGCCGTTGCCCCTCCGCTCGCTCCGACGTGTCAAAGAAGCGCACTGGACGCACGTTGTCCTACGGGGGCCAATAGCCACAAGGGTGATCTCCGCCGTGCCGGCGAGACGTGACGGCTCAGTTCACCCTTGGTGTGAACCAGAGGGGGCGCAGGGCACGACCTTGTGCCTCACTGCCGAGGTCGATCTGAGTTATCTAAGTTAGGGGGCTGGGGTGGCGGTCGGGGTCCCGAGCCCTGGGGTCGCTTCCGGTTCGAGTGCCGGCGGTGCCACCACCGTGAGGTGCAGCACCTTGTCCGGGAGGACCGTGCCGTCCGTGAGTTCCACATGGACGACGATCTCGTGCGCCCCCACCGGGAGCGGCGCCAGCAGCAGCTGGTACCCATCGGCCACCGCGGCGGCCATCCCGGGTGGCGCGCCTAAGACGTTGTGCTCTGGGAGGAGCAGCGGAAAGAGCGGGGATGCCACCCGATGGGATTCGATCTCCGGTACCCGCTCCCCATCCACGCGCACCACGATCCCCGTGTACCGATCAGCGTCCGCCGCCGCGCAGGCGCGCAGCTCCGCCTCACTCCGGCCGGCGAAGGGCGGGGGCTCGGCCGTGGAACACACCGTCCCGGCAATCGGCACGAAGAGGGCGACCCCGCTCGGAACCACGCACGGCGGGAAGTTGCGCGGGATGAAGAAGACGGGGCCGGACTGGCCGTAGCCACAGGTGGCGCCACTGACGTCCTGCCCCGGGTTGATGCCGACCGGGAAGCTGACCGTCCACTGCTGGTGCCGGGCGCTCCACTCGCCCGGCGTGGCCCCGGCGACCGGTTTGTCCGGGGGGTAGACAACACCCTGCTCGCCCTCGGAGCCGGCATCCCGGGCGACGAATGGCCCGGTGATGCCCCCAAACAGGCACAGGAGCAGCAGGAGCATTGATCGAGGAATGGGATGCCTGCTCATACCGTTGTTCCCCTACAGACCATGGTGAACGATTGACGGGGGCGTGACTGTTGGGGCGCTTACTCCCCGAGCCGCATCCAGGTGGTCACTCCCGTTGCGATCGCCTGGGCGATCCCCTCCTGGCGCGTGCCGTTCGCCAGGTCCTTGGCCTCGTTGGTGTGGGAGACAAAGACGGCCTCGACCAGGACGCTTGGCATCTTGGCTCGCAGCAGACCACCGTTGTCGAAGCGATCGACGGCGCTGCGGGGGATGGCGAGCGCCCCTAAGGCCTCGTTCATGACCAGGCTGAAGGCTAGGTCCTTCTCCTTCTCGGCCCAGAACGTCTGGGTGTAGTCGGCAGTGCGATCGAGGGCGGCATTGAGATGGATCGACACGAAGACCGTAGCTCCACACGCGTTGGCAATCTCGCCCCGCTCGGAGTTGCCGAGGTCCGTCGCGTTGTCCTGGCGCGTCAGGGCCACGCGGTAGCCGTACTCGGTTTGGAGGATGTCCGCGGTCCGTTCGGCCACCTCGAGCGTCAGCGCCTTCTCGAGCAGCCCGTAAGTCTCGTACACCGCGCCCGGATCTGCTCCCCCGTGCCCGGGGTCGAGGACGACCTGGGCCGTCTCGGTGGGACACTCCACCTCGGGGAACGCCGGGCCGTGTTCCGCGCCTGCGGGAGCGCGCAGCGAGCCCAGTGCCAGCAGACCGATTGCCACCACTCGCCACATGGTCGCTCCCTTCCGCTGCCACCAGGGTCGCTCGCGACGGATGCGGACGTCCGGCGTGCGACGAAGTGCGGGGGATTTTCCGCTAAGATAGCGAGGAGATGCAAACCGATCGGCTGGATCCCGTGCCACGGGTGAGCAACCGACCACCCGTCGCCTAGGGGGGAGGCCCGCATCATGGGGAGCACTGCCAACCTGCTGCTGGTCCTCGTCCTGGTCTGGATGGGGGCCGCTACGGGTTGGGTCGCATCCTCTCCCCAGCCTGATCGAACGGCGACGCAACAGGAGGCCGCAACCGCGCAAGCCAGCTCAGTGGTCACCGACCCGCTCCTGTTCGAGGCGATCGCACCCGCCTTCCGGAGCGAGGTCATGGCGGCCACCGCGGACCGGATCGCGCGGTACACGATCACGGCCACGCTCCACCCTCCGGGCTCTCAAATGGTCAGCACGTCCCCTGGCACGGCAGGGGCGAGTCCGGCGGCAACGCCCGAGGCGAGGCCTGACGCGAGGGGCGCCACCCCCGTCACATCAACGAACCAGGCGACGATTACCGGCATCCAAGAGCTGCGCTTCATCAACGATACCGGTGACCGCCTGTCGGACCTCTACCTCCGGCTCTATCCCAACCTGCGCCAGTACGACGCGGGACGGATGGTCATCCACGACCTCACCGTCGACGGCGTGGCGGTCCGGCCCCAGCCACCACCGCTCTACTCCGTGCCCGCCGGCACTCCGGTGGTGACGCCGTCCGTCGAGCAAGCCGATCTCATCCTGCTGCAGGTGCCGCTGCCGAAGCCGCTGGCCCCGGGGGACACCACCAGTGTGCGGATGGATTTCACCACCACGGTGCCGGTGGAGCCGCCCGATGGCACCGGCCTCTTCCGCTACCGGCCCGAGACCGGGAGTTGGACCCTCGCCCACTGGTTCCCGATCCTGGCCGGGTACGATTCCGTCACGGGGTGGGAGGTCGATCCGCCGGCGGCCTGGAGCGACCCGACCTTCGCGAACGCGGCGCTCTTCGACGTCACGCTCACTGCTCCTGCCGACCTGGTGCTGGTGACGACCGGGGTCGAGGTGGAGCAGCAGATGCAGGGCGCGCACCAGGTGCGCCGGTTCGTGAGTGGGCCGGTCCGCGACTTCGTGCTGGTCGCCGATCCCACGCCCATTTCGGCCAGCGTCGAGGTCAACGGGACCACGGTCACCTCGTATTTCCCGCCGGATGACGCGGCCGGTGGCGAGCAGATTCTGGCGTGGGCCGCTCAAGCGCTGGCGGTCTTTTCGGAGCTGTTCGGTCCGTATCCCTATGCAACACTTGACCTCGCGGCTGTGCCGGATGTGATCGGGTACGAATTTCCCCAGCTGATCTTCATCGGCGCTGACTACTATGCCGATCCGATCACGACGGGGTCGCGTCCTGGCGCCGTCGAGTTCCTGGTCGCCCACGAGATCGCCCACCAGTGGTGGTACGGGCTGGTGGGCAACAATCCCCATCAGCATGCCTTCCTCGACGAGGGGCTGGCCGAGTACAGTGTCGTGCTCTACTTCGAGCACCAGTACGGGAAGGCGGCGGCGCAGGCACACCTCGACCGGGGGCTCACGCTGCGCTATGCCTCGATGCTGCTTACCGAGGGCGATCACGTGGTCGACCAGCCGACGGCGGACTTCCCCGACCGTCAGACGTATTACACGACCGTGTACGAGAAGGGGGGACTCGGGTTCGGTGCGATCCGACACACGATCGGGGATACGGCGTTCTTCACCGGGCTGCGACAGTACGCCCAAACCATGCGATTCCGGGTGGCTACCTCGGAGGATCTCCTGGCAATCTTCGAGGAAACATCCGGCGGAGATCTCGACGAAGTCTGGGATCTCTGGTTCCAGCGCGCCAGTGGGCGTGTGGTGATCGTGCTGGAGCCCGACCTCGCGACGCCGGTTGCGACCCCCGTGGGGCCGCATCGGTAGGCGCTAGGCAACCTGGGAACACCTCCAGCCTTTTGGGTGAGGCGCCCCACCCCGGCTTCAGGCCGTACCCCGCCACCGTGTCTTCTGGTCTGGCACAGGAGGCGCGGGCTCAGTTCGCCGGTCGGACACCGGTTTGATTGCGCTGGACACGGTCTGGGGCCGGTCGAGCGGCGGACCACTGGCCATGGCTGCATCCGATCTCCGGGGCCGATCAGGTGCTGGTGCGGCATGACGCACGGTGGGCAGGCGGGATGTCAACCACCGGCTGGCGTCGGTCCCAGAGAACCACCCAGCGCGGTTCGGGTTGTCGCAGAAACGGTCGTTTTGGAAAAGCCGAGAACGGCTCCATAAGCTGTGCGATAGGTGAAAACCCTCTCTCAGGTCGCGTACGACCGCAGGCGAGCAAAGGCCGCGATGATCGCATTCTGCATTGGTCGGGCCTCGCGTTTGGTCATCGCCAGCAGATACCCGCCCTGGATGCTTGCTAGCACCTCCTCCGCCAGCACCTCCGGGTCCGCGTCAGCGTGCAGTTGCCCCGTCGCTTGCAGTGATCGCAGACCCGCGGCAAGCTCTCCCTCCCAGCGCGAGAACGCTTCGGCGGACACGGTACGGAGTCGCGCATCCTGGTCCGCGATCTCAGCGACAATCGAGCCCAGGGGGCAGCCCCCGGTGAAGCCCCGTTCTTCGTGATGCACCACCAGCGAGGAAAGCCAACCGTGAATGCCGTCCCAGGTCGCGACATCGAAGCGGTTCTGGTCGTGCAGGACGCGAGCGAGTTGGTGCCGAACTACGGCCGCGACAAGCTCGGACTTTGCGGAGAAGTAGTGGTAGAACTGGCTCTTGCCGACGCCGGCCGCCGCCAGGATGTCGTCGACACTCGTGGCAGCCACGCCGTGCTCGTACATGAGCTCCGCTGCCGCGGTGACGATTCGGGCTTTCGTCTCCCGGCCGCGGCTCGTGGTCGGTTCGCCATCTTTTTCTGGCGGCAGGGCATCCATTACCCGCCACATCCTTCCCGGACCGCCCCGTGCGCCGTGGGGTAGTTGCCCTGGCGATCGTCCGTGCCACGGCGGAGTTCACCCACCTCGAGTGAAGGCTTGGCACGGACTGTGCAGGAGACTGTACTGTTTAGTACAGTGACCGTCCCCGAGCCACCAGGGAGCAACCCAATGGACCCGAAGGACCGCGTCGAAACCCTGATCAAGACCAAGGCGAGCTCGCTCCACAAACGGATCAGCGGCAATGATAGCCCAGCGGGGGCGGGGTACCAGGTCGAGCCGGCGGATGTGAAGGCGATCCTGGCAGACTGGCCGGCGGCGCCAAAGAAGGTCGCCCAAGGACTCCTCGATCGCTACGGACCCCCGAACGAGGCGACGCCATCACACCTGATCTGGCACAACAACGGGGCATGGAAGCGAACTGTCGTCACCCGCGACGAGGCTTTGCACAACTTCCCGACACCCCACACCGACTACATCACGCAAACGATCGCCTACCACGTACCAGTGGAGAAGTTCATCGAGATCGCGACGTTTGATGGGAGCTGCGTGCCGTACCGCACCACCGGTGAGGTCTCCGCCACCTGCGACAACGAGGCCGCGAACTTCCTGTCGATGAATCTCATGCACGACATCGTTCAAGGCACGCGGACCGTCGAGGCTGCCCGCAAGGAGTTCGCCGAGCAGACCGCGGCCTGGGTGATGGACCGGCCCGCCCCCTACACCGAGCGGTTGCACTTCGCGCCTGCTGATCAGTCGGAGACGGCCGACCCGGACGAATCGGAGATGGCCGGTCCCATGGCGCACCAGACGATCGAGAAGGCGAAAGACACGCTCGGTCTCGGCGGGGGTCAGTAGCAGAGAGACTCGTCGTTCCACCTCGCGACGCCACGGCACTGGAGGGAATCAATGCGAGGACTGCACGAACGGTTTCTCGACGGGATTGGAGATGATCGGGGCCGGCTGACGTCCCGGCGGTCGGTTGCCCGCGGGACGGCTAAGCTGGCCGGGGGCGGTGCGGTCGCGTTCGCCGTCACCGGTGGGGCAGGTTTCTGGCGATTTGCCTCGGCCCAAAAGTTCGCCAGCGACATCGACGTGCTCAACTACGCACTGACGCTGGAACATCTCGAGGCGACCTTCTACCGCGAAGGCTTGGAGACGTTCGGTGCCAACGACTTCGCCGGTGGCGTCTTCGATAACCTCTCGCTCATTCGTGATCACGAAGCAGCCCACGCCGTCCTGCTGACTGACACGGTCGCCCAGCTCGGGGAATCCCGGTGACGGAGCTGACCTACGACTTCGGGTACGGCGACGATCCTGCCGCGTTCCTCGGCGTCGCCCAGGCCTTGGAGAACACTGGTGTGCAGGCCTCCAACGGCTCCGGCCAGTTCCTGACGGATCCGGGTCTTGTGACCGCGGCCGGAGGGATCGTGGCGGTCGAGGCACGCCACGCCTCTTACTTGAACGACCTCAACGACGACGTACCGTTCCCAGCCTCCTTTGAGATGCCATTGACCCCAGAGGAGGTGCTCGGCATCGCGACCCCGGTCATCGCCGCCGCCCCAGCCGCCCAAGTCGATGCGGCCGCCTTCGACACCGCAGGGGCTGGCGGCGGCCAAGCGCCCGATGAGGTCGTGACCGCCGCGGACAAGGGAGAAACGGGCGGCGATCGGCGCAACCGCGTGAACGAGATGCCGAGTGTCGGCACCGGTACCGGGCTTCGACCAACGGCCCACGTTGGCCTGGAGCAACTCGGCCTCGTCGACCTGGCTGGAGTGGCCGCCGCCGCATCGATCGTCCTTGCGTACCGCGGTCGAGCGATAGAGTCGGCGACCGCGGGTAGCGGAGTGCACCGCTAAAGCGTCTACCCACGCCGCAGTACCGATCTGTGACGACAAGGAGAGCAATCATGCGTGTCCATCTCAAGCGTTTCCTCGTGCTGGCCCTGGTTTTCGTCGCCCTCCCGTTTCCCGCTCTTGGCCAGAGCGCCGACGGCGGCGATCAAACGTTTCCCACGATCGTCGTGCCCGAGGGCTATACGATCGAGAAAGTGGTCAGCGGCTTGACCTATCCGACCTCGGTGGCCTGGGACGACGACGGCACGATGTTCGTGGCGGAGGCAGGCGGGCAGTTCCTCGAGGAGCCGGCACCGTCCCGCATCCTGCGCGTCGACCTCGAGAACGAGGAGGTGGCCGAGTTCGTCAACCTGTTCGAGGATGGGATGACGGACCCGGTCGGCGGGATGAGTTGGTACGACGGCAACTTCTACATCACGCACCGTGACGCCGCCGACCGCACCGGCGCCGTCTCCCGGGTCTCCCCGGCGGGCGAAATCACCCAGTTGT
>JALZJP010000032.1 GCA_030859715.1 Chloroflexota bacterium | reverse complement strand
CCAACTGTTGGGCGATCGTCGGCAGCACCAGCTCGGGATCGCGGAGGGGCGCCAGATCGACGAAGCGCGCGCCATGCGCAAAGGCGCCGGTCACCCGCTCGGCGACGGCGATCGCCACCCGCGTTTTGCCGACCCCGCCCGGTCCAGTCAGGGTCACCAACCGCGTATCGCCCCGCACCAGGTGCTCGGCGACGGCACTGGTGATCCCAGCCCGCCCGAGCAGCGGGGTGAGCGATCGCGGCATCGCATCGGCGCCAACCGACGGAAAGGCAGAGGACGCCGCCGGGTGATCGTCGGGGCGCGCGGACGCCAGCAGCGCGGCACGGCCGGTCGCATCGAGACCGAGCGCCGCGGCGAGCCGGACGACGGTATCGAGGCGCGGGATCCGACCGGCTCGCCCGGCGTCACGCTCGAGATCGCTGATCGCCTTGGCGCTGATGCCCGCCCGCTCCGCCAAACTCTCCTGGGTCAGGCCGGCCGCCCGGCGGGATCGCCGGAGCGTCGCACCAAACCGCTTGCTATCCGTCGCGGTCATCCGGCCAGTCCAATCGCGCCATGCCGTCAACAGAGCAACGGCAACAGTGTCCATTCTAGCGATCTTTTTCCGCGATCTTGGGCAACCGTGGGCGAAGCACATGGGAGAAGTGTCCAGAAAACGGGGAGCGCTCGTCCTGTTCTCCTGCACCCCACGGCGCCAGACTCAGTTCATCGCCAACCACCTGCCTCGGGAGCGGGTTCGCGGACGGGACGCGGCGCGGGAGACCAGAATGTCACCAGTGGAGTTGAAAACCCATGCTCGCCGGGTGCCAGAGGAGTTGCTGACGCAGGGCGATCTGCCGGTGATCGACGAACTCTTCGCCCCGGATTGCGGTCATCGCACCCCGCTCCCGCTCTCCTCCGGCGCGGCCGGCGCGCGACAGTGGGTCACCACCCTCCGGCGCGCCTTTCGCGACCTCCACGCCCTGATCGACGACGAGGTGGCGGAGGGGATGACGGTCGTCCAGCGGCTGACGTTGACCGGCGTCCATGACGGGCCGTACCTGGAGACGCCCGCCTCCGGCCGCCGCGTCTCCTGGCCGGTGATCGACATCCTGTGCGCCGGCGACGACGGGCGGTTCACCGAACATTGGTCGATGTGGGATCAGCTTGGTCTGCTGCGCCAGCTCGGCGGCGCCAAGACCGCGCCGGAGGAAGAGTGATGCCCGGCGATCTGACGCGCGGGCTGGGGCGCTCCCCACCGGCGTCCAGTGGCGGACCTGCCTGTTCGCTCCACCCGGCGCCGATGCTTCAACAGACGACACAGAGAAAGGGTCTCGGCATGGTTTTCACGGCAGCTCAGATCGAACTTTCCCGGCGCGACCTCGTCACGCGAGCGGCGACATTGGTGGCGTTGACCGCGCTCGCCGGCCGCGGAATCGGCACGGCATCGGCGCGGGCGGGGGCCCCGGAGGCGGGCGGCAATCCCTTTGCCGATCTCGGGCTGCCGGAGCTCGCGGTCATGATCACCGACACCGGCTATGAGGGCGTCCCGGCGGAGCTGACGGCGGGCCGCTACGTCCTCGCGGTGACGAATGCGATCACGGCGCCGAACCCGGATATCCCCGATATCCTCGATTTCGCCGGTGCCGGGCTCCTGAAGGTACCGGCGGAATTCACCGTCGAAGAGCTCCTGGCGATGATGACCGCCCCACCGGCGCTGGAGTCCGGCTCCACGGACGCCGGTCCCGAAGGTAGCGGACCGCCTCCCTGGTACTACGAGACGACGCTCGGTGGCGGTCCCTTCGCCAGGCGGGGGGAGACGGACTACGCGGTCATCGATCTGACCGCCGGCGACTGGATTCTGTGGGGCGAAGACCCCGCCGCCCCGCGGCTACTGGCCGGTGTCCGCGTCACCGGCGATCTCCCCGCCGATCTCGCCGCGCCGTCCGGCAGCAAGCGGGTCGAGATGTCCGACTTCGCGTTCGCGATCGATCCCCTCCAGACCGGCCGCCAGACGATCGAGTTGACGAATGTCGGCGTCCAACCCCACTTTCTCGGGCTCACGCTCGTCCCTGATGGCACCACCGTCGAGGACTCCCTGGCGCTCTTCGCGACGCTGTTCGGGGACCCGTCCGCGACGTCGCCGGCCAATCTCAGCGCCGATGACCTGCGGATCGTCCTCGACTCCGCCGCTCAATCGGCGGGGGTCACCGCGTGGCACAGCGTCGACCTCGTTGCCGGAACCTACGCCGCCGTCTGTTTCATCATCGACCCAGCCACCGGCCTGCCCCACACGATGCTGGGGATGGCGCAGCTCGTCGTCGTCGCCTGATGAGGCATTGAGATCATGGGTGGAGCGGACCTCCGACCTCCGGTAACGCGCTTCGCGTCCGGAGCAGGTCAGCGGAAATCCAGTACTGAGCATCACTGTCCGGACAGCCGCTGGCGCGACTTTTAATCCATTGGTTCAGGGTTCGAATCCCTGGGGGGCCACCACGAACATCCCCTGTAGAGACGGGAAAAAGACACCGGTCGGGAGTGCAAACTCCCGGCTGGAGCCGACTTTGCCCCCCAATCCTAACTTCGGGTAATCACTCAGGTCTGGCCGGTGGTCAGACGGACGAAGCCGGAGACGTCGAGCCACTCGTAGCGCCGCCGCACCGGGGCGATCGGGCGCTGCCCGCGCGGCGCCCAGACCCAGCGCACCACCGGCAGCACCCCACGCCGGTGCTCGTCGGTGGCCCAGATCGTCACGCTCGCGGCCGGATGGGCGACGGCGGCGGCCAATGCGCACATTGAGGTCCGAAAACCGCGAGACGGTTGGCGCCGGAGCGGTCATACTTCCCCTATGTTGCTCGACCTTGACCATGCCGCCTGCTGCCGGATCTTCGCCACCAGGGACGCCCGCTTCGATGGGCGGATCTACATCGGCGTCCGAACCACCGGTATCTACTGCCGGCCGATCTGCCCGGCCCGGACGCCGAAGCCGGAACATGTCAGCTTCTACCCCTCGGCGGCGGCCGCCCGCCACGCCGGGTTCCGGCCCTGCTTGCGCTGCCGGCCGGAGCTGGCGCCCGAGGTCGCCGCCTGGCACGGCACCTCCACCACCGTGGTCCGCGCCCTGGGCCTGATCGAGGCCGGCGCCCTCGACGATGGGAACCTAGCATCCTTGGCCACCCACCTCGGCATCAGTGACCGCCAACTACGGCGCCTGTTCCAGCAGCATCTGGGCGCTTCCCCGATCGCGGTGGCCCAAACCCGGCGGGTCCACCTCGCCAAACAGCTCATCCACGAGACCGATCTCTCGATGACCGATGTCGCTTTTGCCGCCGGCTTCGGCAGCGTCCGCCGGTTCAACGAGACCTTCCACCAGCTTTTCCAGCGGCCCCCGGCGTCCCTTCGTCGCGTCGGGCGGTCGACCACGGCCAGCGCCGAGGCGGTCACCATCCGGCTCCCCTACCAGCCGCCCTACGACTGGGACGGGATGCTCGCCTACTTCCGGCCCCGGACGATTCCGGGGGTGGAGTCCGTGATCGATGGCCGCTACGCGCGATCGATCACGCTCGATGGGCACGCGGGGACGCTGGCCGTCGAAGCCGGGGCCAAGCACTCGCTGCGGGTGACGGTGCGGTTCCCGCGACTGGCGGCGCTGCCCCGGATCATCGGCCGCGTCCGCCAGGTGTTCGATCTGGCCGCCAACCCGGCCCTGATCGGGGCTCACTTGGCCGAAGACCCGCTGTTGGCGCCGCTCGTCGCCGCCCGCCCCGGCCTGCGCGTGCCCGGCACCTGGGACAACTTCGAGCTGGCGGTCCGGGCCATCCTCGGCCAGCAGATCACCGTCGCCGGCGCCACCAGGCTCTCGGGCATCATCGTCGCCAACGTTGGCACCCTGTTTGACGATCCGCACGCCCACGCGCTGGGCCTGAGCCATCAGTTCCCAACCCCGGCCCAATTGGCCGGCGCCGACGTCGCCGGGCTGGGCTTGATGCCGGGGGCGCGAGCCCGGGCCCTGACGTCGCTGGCCGAAGCGGTCGCCGCCGATCATCCCGGCGCGGCACCCGCCCTCTTTGGCCCGTACCGTGATCTGGCGAGCACGATCGCCCACCTCCGGTCGCTGCCGGGGATTGGGGAATGGACGGCGCAGTACATCGCGCTGCGCGCCCTGCGCGAGACCGACGCCTTTCCGGCGGCGGACGTCGGCCTCCTCCGGGCGATGGAGGGTGAATTCGGGCACCGGCCATCCCCCGCCGCCTTGCTGGTCCGGGCCGAATCCTGGCGACCGTGGCGGGCCTATGCCGCGCTCCATCTCTGGGCCTCGCTCCCGGTCGCGCTAGCCGCCATTCGTCAGGAGCGACCCGATGCTCAACGCGCCGCCTAACCGCCTGCTGCTCGACCGGCTGGCGACCCCGCTCGGCCCGCTGCTCGCCGTCACCGACGAGTTCGGCCTCCTCCGCGCCTTGTGGTTTGCCGATGGCGAGGCCGAACCGCTCCTTCGCCACTCCTTGCGCCGCCAGTACGGCGCGGTGCCGGCCGAATCGGGTCCGGCGCCGGCTTCCATCATTCAGGCGTTGGAACGCTACTTTGCTGGCGAGATCGCTGTCCTCAGCGAAATTCCCCGCGCCGCCGCCGGCACCCCGTTCCAGCAATCCGTCTGGGCGGCGCTGACGAGGATTCCCGCTGGCGCCACCGTGAGCTACGGTGCCCTCGCCGCCAAGATCGGCACGCCGCGGGCGGTGCGGGCGGTGGGGACGGCGAACGGCGCCAACCCGATCGCGATCGTGGTGCCCTGTCACCGCGTCATCGGCGCCAACCGCGCCCTGACCGGCTACGGCGGCGGCCTGGACCGCAAACGCTGGCTGCTCGCCCACGAGGGCGTCCTCCTGCCGGAACCGTTGCTCACCGGCTGATCGAACAGAAATCGAATCGCGATGGTTGTATCGGTAGCTGGATGCTCATCCGGCGTGGTCCCGCACGTCCAAAAGGAGCCTTCCGATGAACGATTCCGATCTGATCAAGCGGGCCGCGGCCTTTCAGGAGCTCAACCGCGCCGGTGGCTTGCTGCTCCCCAACGCCTGGGACGCGGCGAGCGCTCGCGTCTTCGAGACGACGGGCTTCCCCGCGATCGGCACCACCAGCTCGGGCATTGCCAATGCCCGCGGCCTGGGCGACGCAGAGCTGATCGGGCGCGATGGCAGCGTCCGCGAGATCGCCTCGATCACCGCCGCCGTCTCGGTTCCGGTGACCGCCGACATCGAGTCGGGGTATGGGCCAAGCCCGGCCGATGTGGCAACGACGGTGGCGGCGGTGCTCGATGCCGGCGCGGTCGGCGTCAATCTCGAGGACAACACCCATGGCACCGGCGAGCAGCCGCTGTTCAGGATCGATGAGCAAACGGCGCGCATCGCGGCGGCACGAGCGACGGCCGCTGATCGTGGCGTGCCGCTGGTCATCAACGCCCGCACCGATACCTTCATTCTCCAACTGGGCGACACGGTGGACGAGCGTCTGGCGATGACCGGCGAGCGCGGCCGCGCCTACCTCGAAGCGGGAGCCGATCTGGTCTTCATCCCGCTCGTGGTCGATCTCGATCTGGTGCGGCGCCTGGCGACGGCGATTGGCGGCCCGATCAGCCTCATGGCGATGCCGGGAGCGCCCGCCGCCAGCGAGCTCTTCGCGGCCGGCGCCAGCCGGGTCAGCCTCGGTCAAACCGCGATGCTGGCCACCATGGGCGCGCTCCGCGCCATCGCCGAAGACATTCGCGACACCGGCACCTGGACCACGATCGAGCGCGGCTTCTACGGCTTCGGCGAGGCCGACGCGCTCTTCGCCGGCCGCTGAGCAACGAGCGCCGCCGTCAGGCATGAGCCTTGCTCACCGCAACGTCAGGGCGCGTTGACGCTCCGTTGGGGGCCGGATAAGATCGCGCCCAACAGAAGGAGAGATCCCTGATGGTGGTCGTGGCTGAACCCCGTCCGCAAACGTCCACGGAGCGTGCCGCCACGTTTCGCTGTATCGACACCGACATCCATAATGATTTGGCGAGCTTTGAGGAGCTTCGGCCATATCTGGCGCCCGAGTGGCATCCCTGGCTCGACAGCAACAGCGCCGGCGGCGCCCGCCGGTACTATGCCAATATGGGATCGGGCCGGATGGACGACGCGGTGCGGGAAGAGGACGACCTCTGCGCCGGCGATCCCGAGTGGGTCATCCAGCAACTGATGACCCGCTACCGGATCGATATCGGGGTCCTCACCGGCAGCGCCTTTCCGCTGGGGATTCAGCCCAATCACCGGCTCGCGGCGGCGGTCGCCAGCGCCTACAACGACTGGCTGCTCGACACCTGGGTCCGGCCTCACCCCTGCTTCAAAGGTTCACTGGTGGTCACCGCCCAGGCGCCGGAAGCGGCGGCGCGGGAAATCCGGCGCCTGGGCGACGATCCCGGCATGGTCCAGGTGCTGATGCCGAGCGCGGCCCGCATCCCCTACGGGCAGGAGTTCTACTGGCCGATGTACGCGGCGGTGGCGGAGTTCGACCTGCCGGTGGCGATCCACGTTGGGGCCGAAGGGGTCGGCATCGCCAACGCCCCGACCAGCGTCGGCTACCCATCAACCTATCTCGAGTATCACACCGACCATTCGCTGACGATGATGGCCCACTGCGTCAGCCTGGTCACCAACGGCGCCTTCGAGGCGTTCCCCAGCTTGAAATTCGCCTTCATCGAAGGGGGTGTCTGCTGGGCGCCGCACGTCATGTGGCGACTCGACCGCGCCTATCCCTGGTTCAAGGCGGAAGCCCCATTCTTGAAACGGCTGCCCAGCGAGTACATCCTCGACCATTGCTACTTCAGCACCCAGCCAATCGAGGAGCCGGATGACGATGAGCACTTGCTCCGGATGCTCGACATGCTGCAGGCGGAACGGACCGTCATCTTCGCCAGCGACTACCCGCATTGGGATTTTGACAATCCGCTGGCGGCGCTGAACTTTATTCCGCGGGAACGGGGTGAGCTGAAACGCCGGATCTTCGTCGACAACGCCCTGGCGATGTACGGCCCGCGCCTGCTCGCGGCGAGTTGAGGCGACGGATGACCACCCAAGCCAGGACCGCACCCCGGCCGCCGATTGCCCCGTCCCGCCCCGGCATGATTGATGTCGATCTCCATCATCAGATCGCCGATTGGAGCGCGATCGCGCCCTTTGTGCCGGCGGGGTTGCGGCACCGCTTCACCCGCGAAGGGGGGCCGCCGATGGCGCGGCATGGCTTCACCCTGGTCGGGCCGTCGCCGGTGCCGGAACCGCTGGCCGCGTCCGACCCGGCGCGGGTCCGCGACAGCTACCTGGCGCCCCACGGGATCGATATCGCGATCCTGACCGGGACCATCTTCAGCCTCGGCGTCCAGCCAAACCCCGATCTAGCGGCCGCCCTGGCCCGCGGCGTCAACGACTGGACCCTGGAAACCTGGGTCCGGCCGTTTGCGTGCTTCAAGGGCTCGATCCTGGTGGCGCCGCAGGATCCGACGGCGGCGGTGGCGGAGATCGACCGCCTAGGACCGGACCCGGGCATGGTCCAGGTGCTGCTCGGCAGCGCCAGCGAAGCGCCGCTGGGACGTCGCGCCTTTCACCCGATCTACGCGGCTTGTGGCCGGCACGGTCTGCCGCTCGCCCTCCACGCCGGCGGCGAAGGGGCGGGGATGTCGCCCCCGGCGACGGCGGTTGGGCACCCGGCCTCGACCTTCGAGTGGTATGGATCTTTGCCCCAAGCCTCTATGGCGCACCTGATGAGCATGGTCACGGAAGGGGTGTTCGAGCGGTTTCCGACGCTCAAGGTGGTGCTGTACGAGGCGGGCATCTTCTGGCTGCCACATCTGCTGTGGCGGTTCGACAAGAACTGGAAGGCGCAACGGGCGGAGACGCCATGGCTCATGGAGCCGCCCAGCGCCTACCTTCGCCGTCATCTCTACCTCACTAGCTACCCGCTGGAACTGCCGCCGGCAGCCAGCATCATGGCCGACATGCTCGCGATGGTGCGGGCCGAGCGCACCTTGCTCTTTGGCAGCGCCTATCCGGACTGGGAGTTCGGGGATCCGTTCGCGATGCTGGCCGCCATGCCGGATGATTTGCGAACGCGGGTGATGGCCGGCAATGCGCGGTCGGTGTATGGCGAGCGGTTGGGAGCGGCGCATTAACCCGCGATCGCGCGGGATGTCCGGCGCGCGGGCTGGCCCGCCCGTGGCGTGTTCCGGCACACATCGGAGGAGTAAGCAAGCATGACTCGCCACATCGTCGCTCGGGTCGATGAGATCCCGGCTGGAGGCCGCAAGATCGTCCGCATCGACGGGCGCGAGATCGGGATTTTCAACCTGGACGGCGACTACTACGCCTTGCGCAACTCCTGCCCACATCAGGCGGCGCGGGTGTGCCTCGGTCAGGTGGTCGGCACCGCCCTGCCATCGGCCGTGTATGAGTTCAAGTACGGGCGGGAGGGCCGGATTTTGCGCTGTCCGTGGCATGAGTGGGAATACGACATCGCCACCGGCGAGTCGGTGTTCGATCCCGCGATCCGGATCAAGACCTACCCGGTCGAGGTAACGGATGGCGAGATCGCGGTCACGATTGCCTGACGGCGCCGGGCGACCGCCATGGAGATCACGATCCAGTACCACGCCGAGCGCGGGTTTGAAGCGCCGGCGCTGGCCTTCGCCCGCCGCCTCTTCGCCGTCCATGACGAGGAGATCACCTCGCTGGCGCTAGTGCCGAGGACGGAGGACGATCTGGCGGTCTATCTGAACGGCCGGTTGGTCCATTCGACCAGCGAAACCGGGCGACTCCCGAAGCTGGCGGATATTGATGGCCCCGCTACGACGTCCTGAAGATTTCATCGCGTACGCGAATGCCTCGGTTTCGGAGGTTGCCGCTCAGATTTCAGGCGGTGCTAGGCCCCCGTCGATAGCTTGGCGAACACCCCATGTGGTTCTCGAGTAAGTAGGTCATCCACGATCGCCTGTCTTTGCTGCCGCGACTTCCGGACGAGCGAACGGAGCGCTCGCCGCAACCACGTCAAAAAGCGCCCGCGATATCCCAGCACCTGGTGCCGCACGACTCGCACGTCCTCGACGGTCATTCCCAGCAGCTCGGCATAACCCAGCACTTCGACCCAGCCTGGTTCCTCTCTGACCGCGCGAGCCAAAAAATCTTCGATCTGCCAGCCGACAAATTCTTCCGTCGTTGGGTCAACGAGGGCATAGATGTAGGACCGGCCGCCGGTGGCGACCCACAATCGCTCACGACCATAAAGTAACAACAGAAACGTGTCACTCAGCCGATCGTAGGTCATGACGGCCTTGCTCGCGTCGATGCGCACCGTTGGCAGACGGATTTCGAACTCCTGAATCGACGGCTGCTCGCTTGGATCAATGGGATCATAGCTCCCACCCGGGGGGCTCGTGGTCACGGCCATAGTTGCTGCTCTCCAGCCTTAAAGCGCGTTGTGGGAAATGCGGTGACGACGCTACCCATCAGCCTGCCGCTCGTGCCAACACGTCGATAATGCACCACGACCTTGAGATAGAGATGCGGAAAGTTTGACAATGCTCGATGCCGGTAGAAGCACTCGCGGTTAGTGTACTCGGCATCCCGCATCAGGCGGTGTGGATCGATCAGGGCCAGTTCGACCGATTGCTCCTCATCATCCAAGATCGGATGATAGGGAAGGATGTGCGTCTGCCAGCAGTCCTTGGTGAGGATGACCACTCGTCCCTGCTTGTCCACGCACCGTAGTATGTCGGCCATTCAATCGCTCAACCCGACCTGCCAAGCTACCGCGATCGCGCGACTAGCCTTACCCACCGAAAACGCGCCGTGGGTCGATGCCACAAATCGATGCCAGACGTTGAGTCGCCCCTCCACATTCGGTCCTACACCGGGCGGCCGGAGCTGTCGGTCGTGTGTGATTGGGTCTCGAACTCGGTCAGCATCACCGAGAGGCGGGGTTGTGGCGCCGTGTACTCCAGCAGCACGCCGCCATCTTGCCAGATCGCGTTCTCCGCCGCGAACGGGCTGCCAACCGGATCGCCCTGATTCTGATGGATGTTGTGCAAGCCGAGGCCGGTGGTGTACGGCTCGCCAAAGAGGTAGACGCGGCTGACCCGGTTCAGGTAAAACTCCATCAGATCGACCACGTTCGGCCCGCTCTCCAGCCACCACCGGGTGCATTGGCACTCCGTGTCGCGCAGCCCCGGATGGCGAATGACGTCGAGGGCGCCCGCGGCCGGTGTTGATGGCAGGGGGTGCAACCCATCCGCCAAGGTCAGGATCGAAGTGAAGGCCGCGCGGTCGACATCCCGGAAATCGCGATACTCGAGCTTGATCTCGGTTCGCGACTTCAGGTTAATGACGCACTCGTGGGTTCCGGCCGGCGTCTTGACGAAAATCTGATAGTGCGGCCAGCGGCCCTCGCTGTCGGGCGGCTCGATCCGATGGTGCAGCACGCTGCCGGCGACGACCGCGTATCCGTTCGAGAGTGCCATCACCCGCCTCCGTGTCCAGAGCGGGGCCAAGTGGAGCGGTCGCCTACCGGGCCAGGGCCAGCATGTCGGCCAACATCCCGGCCGCGGTGACCGCCGCGCCGGCGCCGGGGCCGACCACCGTCACCGGGTAGGCGTCGTAGCGTTTGGTCCGGATCGCGATCACATTTTCCGGCCCCTGCAACGCGCCCAGCACGCCGCTGGCCGGCACTTCTCGCATGCCGACCACGATCGCGCCGTCGGCCGGAACCGTCGCCACGTATTTCAGGGCCGCCCCGTTCGCCCGCGCCCGCGCCGTCCGCCCGGCCATCTCCTCATCGAGCTCGCTGACCCGATCGAGGAGTTCGGCGACTGAGACCTCCCGCAGTTGCTCCGGTACCAAGCTTTCAACCCGAATGTCGGCCAGATCGACTTGCCGGCCGATCGTCCGCGCCAGGATCAGCGCCTTGCGGGCGACGTCGAGCCCGCTCAGGTCGTCTCGGGGGTCGGGCTCGGTGTAGCCCCGCTCCTTCGCGTTCCGGACCGCGGCCGAGAACGGCGCCTCGTTCGCCAGGTCGGCGAAGATCGCGCCAAAGGTGCCGGAGAGGGCGCCCTGGATCTCGATCGGCTCGTCACCGGTATCGAGCAAGCCGCGCAGGGTCGAGATCACCGGCAGCCCGGCGCCGCAAGTGGCCTCGTACCGCAGGTGGCCGCGGGGGCCGGCCTCATCCCACATGTGGGCCGCCAGCGGGTTCGCCAGCGACAAGGCCAGCGGCGCCTTGTTCGAGAGCACGACCCGCGCTCCGCTGGCGAGCGCTCGGCCATGCAGGACGGCGGTCTCCTCCCCGGCGGCGGCATCGAGCACGATCGTCGGCCCGGTCGGGATCAGCCGCGCGATCGCTTCCGCCGGCGGCACCAGCGCCGCCCCGCCCGCCGCTTCGGTCAACCCCAGCCCGGCCTGGCGGCCGGCCACCACCGCTTGTAGGGTCGCATCCGAGAGCCCCGCGATATCTTCCCCCGGCAGCGCCCCCCCGGTGCCGATCACCGCCCGGATGAGAACCTCGAGCCCGAGCTGCCGGCGCCAGCGCTCCCGGTTGGCGATGACCTGCCCCACCACCTCGCCGCCGACGGTGCCGATGCCGATTTGGACCAGGTTAATCTGCTTCACGGGCATATCCTCGCTCCCCGACGACCAGGCGGCAACGGTAGCACACTCACGATTGAGCGGGCGCGGGCGGCGCGTCAAGCTCTTTGTAGGCAGGGATCACGAACATGATCAGCGGCACCAGCACATTCGCCGCCGCCATCACGATCAGCGTGGTCTGGAGCCCCAGCTCTTGCAGCAGGAACCCGTAAAGGATGATGCCGAGCGACCGGGCGCCGGCCGACAGTGAGTACATGGTGCCGAAGACGCGGCCCCGTAATCGTTCCGGGATGCGCTCCTGGTACACCGTACGTACAATCGGGTTGGCCGGTTCCAAGAACGTCGCGTTGACCACGATCGAGCCGGCGATGACCGGCAGCGGCGGCATGGTTGGCAGCGCCCAGAAGGTGAGGGCGCGGACCGTGAACCCGGTCAGGATCGTGGCTCGCCGCGGCAGCCGGGCGGCCAGCGCCAGAAACAGGACGTTGCCCAGCAGCGAACCCGCGGCCAGGGCTGAGAACATCAACCCCAGCGCCACCGGATCGTTGAACACCTCGTTCGCATAGACCGGCAAAATCAGGCTGTAGACCGGCTCGGCGATGAGGTTGCCGAGGGAGAACGAGAGCACCAGCCAGAAGAGCAGCCGGTCCTGCCGGAGAAAGCGCAGCCCGACCCGGATCTCTTCCAGGTAGCCGTTCGGCTCCTCCGCGATATCCACTGTTGCCGGGGTGGCGGCGCGGCCGGGGATGGCGACGGCGATGATGGCGGCGGAGATGAGGAAGGTGGCGGCATCGATCCAGAGCACGTTGGTGGTGCCGATGACGGCGATCAGGATCCCGGCCGCCGGCGGCGTCAGCAACAGGGCGAGCCGGCCGACCATCATGACCGTGGCGTTGACCCGTTCCAACCGGTAGCCGGCCAGGGGGGCCAGGGACGGGATCAGGCTCTGGCGGGCGGTGCGGCCGGGCGTATCGAGCAGCGCCCCGAGGAAGACCAGGGCCAGGAGCTGCCAAAACGCCAGGCCGACCGTTTGCTGCAACAAGGGGATGAGGGCGACGGTGACGCCGCTGGCCAGGTCGGCCACGATGCTGGCCCGCTTCGGCCCCAGCCGGTCGACCACCACGCCGCCGAAGAAGCCCCCAATCAGGATGGCGACGGTGCCGGCGGCGACCGCGATCCCGGCCTGGGCCGCGCTGCCGGTGGTTTGCAGCACCAACCAGGGGATCGCCATCGCGGTCAGCAGATTGCCGACCTCCGACACGCCGTCGGCCCCGATCAGCGACACGAGCGGGATCCGCTGCCGTGGTTCCCGGCGTGGTGATTCGGTCACGCGGCTCATAGCCCGGCTATCCTCCAGACGGACGGTTGGGGGCCGGGGAGCTCGAATTCGGCGATACGCACGGGTGAAGGATCGACTCCGATTGGTACGCTAATTAAGCGACTCCGGCGGCAGCGACGGGTCTCCGGCGGGCGGCGTCTCGCGACCGCCGAGCCCTCGGGTCCGCACGCCATCGGCAATCCGCCCCGCCAGATCGACCAGCTCCGGCCGGACCCGGCTGCTGAACCGGCCCGGATCGAGCTGGCCGGGTACCCGCCGGAGCGGGTGACGCGGCAGGTGAGGCACTCCCGGCAAGGTTGGCCGGGGCAACCGGGACAAGGTCATGGCCCGGCCCTCCCATCGCCCTCGCAGATCCCCCAGCGAGCGGGAGAGGGTGCGTTGCAGCTCGTGCAGCTCTCGGATCTCGCGCCGGGCCGCTTCCCGTCCTTCCGGCGTCGCTTCGCCGAGAGAGCGGATCCGGCGCGCTCGTTCCTCCAGGCGGCGGCGCGGCGCGATCCCGCTCAACTCCGCCAGGGTCCGCGCCAACACCGCCCCCAGTAGTTGCGCCGCGGCCGCCGGATCGGCGTGGGCGGCCGGCTCCGGCTCCGGCACGACCGTGTCGATCAGCCCGAGGCGAAGACACTCCGGCGCGGTCAGCGGTTGGGTCCGCGACATCAGGTTTGGCGGTCCCGCCGTCGACGGTGCCTGGAGGCGGGGACCGTCTCCTGAGGTCGAGTCCTCGGCGGTCACGATCGCGTGTTGCAGCATCAGCCGCCGGTCACCGGCGCTGAGCGCCATGGCGCCGATGCCGCTCCCCAGGCCGGTGGTTACCGAGACGATCGGCACCGGCAGCGTGCTGCCGAGCCGCATCAGCTCGGCCACCGCCAGACCGACGCCGGGTGTGATTGGTCCGGCCACCGTTCCCGCGGTGTCGATGAAGGTCAGGATCGGCAGCTCAAAGTGCCCCGCCAGGCGCATCAGGCGAATGGCCTTCTGATACCCGCTGGCGCCGCCGCCGGCCGGATCGTTGCCGGCAAGGTGCCGGTTCTGGGCCACGATCGCGACCGGTGCCTGGCCCAACCGACCCAGGCCGCAGGTCATCGCCGGATCGTCGGCGCCAATCCGGTCCCCATGCAGCTCAATGAACTCGCTGGTCAAGCGGGCGACGACATCGCGGCCGGTGGGCCGTGCCGGGTGCCTCGCGAACCCGATCTGCTCCCAGCGTGGCGACTGGCTGAACGCGACCGGCGGCTCGCCGCTTGGGGCCGGCACGAACCTCCCGCGGTCGGCAAACAGACCGAGCAGGGGGCCAATGGTGGCCTGAAGCCGGCGGCGATCAACGATCGCGTCGATCTGCCCGGCGCCGAGCATATCCTCGGCGATCGTGATCCCGCTCTCGTGGGTGCCCCGGCCGCCGGCGCCAAGCCCAATGTGGGCGCCCGGTTCGGCCAGGATCAGATCGGCCTGGCTCCCCAGCCCGGTATAGACGCCGCCGGTGGTGGGATGGGCGAGGAGCGCGATAAACGGCACCGCGGCGGCATGCAACCGCGCCGCCGCGGCGGCGATCTTCGGCCACTGGGCGAGCGAGAGGATGCCGGCCTGCAGCCGGGGGTCGTCCCCGCCGCGGAACCCGGGGTAGCTAGCGGCGCACAGCGCGACCAGGGGCAGGCGCTTGGCGGCTGCCAGCTCCATCGCCAGCACGACTTTTTCGGCCGCGACCGGGCCGATATTGCCGCCCAGATAGGTATGATCGAGGACAAGCAAGACCGCCTCGTGGCCGATGATCCGGCCGGTGCCGGTGATGACGGCTTCTCCCAGCCCGGCGCCGGGCCCGGTGCGCTCCCGCGGCTGATCGAGGCGGTCGGGGAAGGGCAGCAGATCGCGGAAGATGAGGGGATCGACCGAAACGAGAACGCCGCTCGTCTCGACAAAGGTGCCGTCATCGACCAGCAGCTGCAGCCGTTCGAGCGCCGGCAGCGGAAAATGGCGCCGGCAGCCGGCACAGACGCGATACGTATCGAACGCATCGAGCCCAAGCAGATTGACGCCGCAGCTCGGACAGGCCAGCGGGTCGTCGCGCTCGGGTTCCGCCCGCGCGGCCAGCGCCGCCCAGCGGGGGTCGGTCGCGGCGACGGCGGGGGCATCGGTGGCGGTGTGGCGGCTGACGGCGGGCGCTGGGCGCCCGGTCTCATGGCCCATGACCCCGGTCCTCTCTGGCGGCGCGAGGCAATGCCGCCCGCATCTCGGAAGCATCCTACGGAGTCCGCGGGGCCGCGTCAAATGGGCACTCGATTGATTTCCATCGGGCGAGAAATGACGCATCCGCATCAGCTGCCGGGCGATCGTGTCCTCGCTCGGGACCGCCGCCGGGACCCGCCGACCCCTCCCCGGTCAGCGAGCGTCTTGATCGACCAGCACATCGCGGTTCGTGCCTGTTACCATTCAACGACTCGCCAACCGCCGTCGCGGGGCGAAGGATTCAGCTTTGCATTTCGATCACGCGCCACGCTGCCGGGGCCGTTTCCCGGCGAGCGGCGAACCGCGTGCCGGCAATGAGTGAGGCGAGCCCGATGGATGGTTTCCAATTCGACCGCCTGACCAAGATCATCGCGAGCCGGCGGACCTCCCGCCAAGGTCTGCCGCGGCTGGCGTTGGCGGTCGGGCTGGCGGCGGCCGGCCCGGGCCGCGCCGCGGCCCGAGCGGACCTGCCTGGCGGACGGGAGCAGCTGTCATGTGGGCGGCATCGACACGTGTTGCTCCGGCGACCGCGCCTGCCGGCCGATCAACCGGAGCCGGAATGGCCGCTGCCGCGGCGCCACGCGGGCCGCCGCCTGCACGGGCCGGGAAACTCCTGTGCCCGCCGGAGTGAGCCGGACGGCGTGCCCTGTCCCCAGGACGCGGGTGGGCGTTGTGTCGTCCTCGACAATGGGCGGCCGTTTTGCGCCCGCGAGACCGCCTGCTTCGAGTGCCGTTCGAACGTGGATAGCAATCGACGATTCAAGCGCACCGGCGGCCGGTGCCCGCGCTGCGATAATTGCGCCCGAAGCGATCGCCGGGCGTGCGTGTTCGGCCGGCGATCCTAGGGGACGCCGCCGCGCCGATCCGTCGCGATGCGTGGCCGAAGCAAACCGCCGGCGCGATTGAGCGCGGGCGGTTTGGCGTGTGCCGTCTCTTCGTGTGTTCCCGAATTGACCCGATTGCTGACAACTCGTTGGCTGTCCCGCATCGGACTGGCCCCCATGCTGAGTCGGTGGTTCCGGGCGCGCCGGGATCACCGCTCGTTGCTCGATCAGGGGGGCCCTCCAACCATGGATAAACCGACGTTGCGGACCATGCATGGCGTTTTTACGTCGCCCGTGCTCCTGTACGGGGACCTCGTGCCGCGGGACCTGTCCGTTCCCGCTCAGCCCACCGCGAGCAAGCGCCGGCGCGGCGATGTCCGGCGCGGCTTGCGGTCATTTGCCCTGTCGGCCGTCGCTTGGACGCGCGAGCTGGCGCCGTCGCGCCCGCTTGTCCGGGCTGACGAGAGGTGAGCTGCCGGCGGCAGTCGCCGCGGCGTGCTCCGGCTGGGGATGGGGACCGGCTTGGCCGCCATCGGCCTCGGTGCCGCCGCGGGCGAGGCCCTCGCCTGCCGCAAGAACGGCAAGTCCCGCGACGACAACTAGAAGAATGGGGACTGTTGGCTCCGGCATCTGCCGGTCGGGCAAGTGCCGCTCAAATAAGGCCGCCGCCGGCTGCACCGTGCGCTCGGGGGATGTGTGCAAGGGTTTCGAAGCCCCGTGCCCCAAGAATCCGGAAGGCCTCCGCGTCTTGCTCGATGACGGCAAACCGGTCTGCTTCGAAGGGGGGCTCCGCGTCTTCCGCGGCTCCGATGATCGCTGCGCGGAGCTGAGCGGCGGCATCCCGGGCAAGTGCGTCAAGACCTGCCCGGCCTGTGGCGATACGGACAACCGGGCCTGCGTCTATAAGGAGAGCATCCCCAAACCATAGACCTCTTTCCTCCAGGTCTGGGCACCGGCCCAACCGCCGCGGCGGGGAGCAGCGTTGGCACCGCGGGGCGCGGATCTGATTTTGGATCGGGTGGCGAGTCGCGCCGATCCAAAATCACCGCCCAGGGCTCGCCTTGCACTCCTACGCGACGGCCACCGCGGGCGGATGGTCTCCGAACTCCATCCGCCCGCGGTGGCCCATGTCCTCGATCCGGAGAGGCGGGTCGTCCGGCCCGGCCGGCCCGACACCTTCGCGTTGGCCGCTCGGAGAGGCACCCGCGCGGGGCGCGGGACGTGCCCGGTCGTGGCCGGTTGCGGAACACCGGCCCGGTCCGGGATCGTCCCGCCGTCGTGACTGAGCGGTCCGAGGTCGGGCCTTGGGAAGGCGATCTGGTGATGGGGAAGCGCCCCTCCGCGGTCGCCACGCTCGTCGAGCGCGGCACCCGGTAGGTGCGGATCGTGCCGCTCCCGCACGGGTCCAAGGCCGACGCGGTGCGCCGCGCGATCGCTGACGACCGCTCACACCTCCCTCCCTCGATGCGGCGCTCGCTCAGCCGCGGTCGTGGCCGCGAGATGGCCGAGCCTCAACCACTCGGCGCGCGGCTCGGGCTCGACGTCTCCTGCCGCGACCCGGGCGGCCCCGACCCTCGCCCGAGCCGCGAACGCGGGGCTTGACAGGACACCGTTTGGTGGCTTATTCTCGATTCCGACACCAAACGGTGTCGCATACGAGGCCGGTGCGCAACAGTCTCAAAGGCGCGTCGACGGCGGCGGGAGTGAGCGCCATGCGAGATGTCTACAGCGCGGTGGCCGATCCGACTCGCCGCCGGCTGCTCCGCTTGCTGGCCGACGCCGATGAGCTGCCCCTGCACGAGATGGCGGCCCGGTTCCGGGTGGGCCGCACGGCCGTCTCCAAGCATTTGGCCGTGCTCAAAGAGGCCGGTCTCGTGAGCGATCGCAAGGCCGGGAGGGAGACGCGCTACCACCTGAACGCCGCCCCGCTGCGCGAGCTTCACGAGTGGGTCTCGTTCTACGACCGGTTCTGGACCGAGCGGATCGAGCACCTGAAAGACCTGTTGGAGGAGGAGAACGCATGAGTGAGGCCGTTGTGCTGGAGGTTGAGGTGAAGAGCCCGATTGAGCGGGTCTGGTACGCCCTGACCGATTCCGCCACGCTCGCCAAGTGGATGCTGTTCACGGCGAACGATTTTAAGCCGGTCGTCGGGCACGCGTTTCAGTTCCGGGAGGCGGCCGGTTGGACCGGCGTCGTCGATTGCGAAGTGATCGCGGTGGACAAGCCGCACCGGCTCGCCTACACCTGGGTCAGCGGCGGGGAGAGCAACCTGCCGCACGCGACGGTGGTCACCTGGACGCTGACGGAGGCCGACGGCGGTGTCACCCGGCTGCACCTCGAGCAGAGCGGTTTCCGGAGCGAGGCCAAGCAGGAGATCGGCGGCGCCAAGTACGGCTGGATGAGTATGCTGGATCAGCTGCAAAGCCTCTTGGCCTCGGCGTAGCCGGCCGGGCGTCGCGGCACCCCGGCCGACCAGGTAGACAGCGGACCGTTGCCGCGACCGCGCCGACGAAGGAGAACCAATGGACATCACCATTCACTCGTGCCTCCTCCCGCACAACGACCCGGACGCCTCCCTGGCCCACTATCGCGACACCCTAGGCTTCGAGGTCCGCAACGACGTCGGATGTAGCGGGATGCGCTGGATCACCGTCGGCCCCGCCAACCAGCCCGGCACGTCCATCGTCCTGACGCCGCCGGCCGCGGACCCCGGCGTCACCGACGACGAGCGCCGCACCATCGCCGCGATGATGGCCAAGGGCACCTACGCCGGCAATCGACCTGGCCACCGCCGACCTCGACGGCACCTTCGCGCAGCTGCACGCCAGCGGCGCCGAGGTCGTCCAGAGCCGACCGAGCAGCCGTACGGCGTTCGCGACCGCGCCGTCCGCGATCCCGCCGGGAACATGATCCGCCTCCGGGATCTGCGCTGAGCCATCGGAGAGGGGACACAGGATAGGAGTGAACAGTGAACACTGTGGTCCTGGCTTCACTCGCAACTGGATTGCTAGCGCTCTCCGCCGCCTTTCAGATCGGCCTCGCTGTCGGTGCACCTTGGGGCGCGGCAGCGTACGGCGGACGGGCAGTCTCCGACGACGGCACCCTGCCCGGGCGATATCGCGTCGGCAGCGCCATCGCGGCGCTGGTGCTTCTCGGAGCGATCTGGGTGGTGCTCGCTGCCGTCTCTGTGCTCGACCGTGGACCAGTGTCCTCGTCCGTGCTGACGGTTGCCCTTTGGTGCCTGGTCGCGATCTTCGCGCTGAACACTCTCGGGAACGCTCGCGGCCGGCACCCCTTGGAAAGGTGGGGGGCGGGGACCGTCACGGCGCTTCTGACTGTTCTCTGCGCGCTCATCGCCGTGAGTTGAAGGAAACCAGAAGACCCGCTCGAAGCTGGTCAGAGCGAGCCAGGCGACGCCGGCGGAGACCGCGAAGGCGGCACCGGTACTAGATGGAGACATGATGAGCATAGCCACGAGAACGGACCGGCGGTCGCCCGCGCCGCACGCTGGCGACCGCCACGATCTGATCCGCGTGCACGGCGCGCGCGTGAACAACCTCCAGGACGTCAGCATCGAGATCCCGAAGCGCCGGCTGACGGTGTTCACCGGAGTCTCCGGCTCGGGCAAGAGCTCGCTGGTGTTCGGCACGATCGCCGCCGAGTCGCAGCGGCTGATCAACGAGACCTACAGC
>JALZJP010000028.1 GCA_030859715.1 Chloroflexota bacterium | reverse complement strand
CGCCGTGACCGCCGCCCCGCACCGAGACGAGCAGGTTCCGCTCCCGGGCGAAGCGAACGGCGGTCGCCACGTCGTCGGCGCCGGCACAGCGGGCGATTAAGGCCGGATTGCGGTCGATGGCGCCGTTGTGGACGCGACGCGCCTGGTCGTAGCCTTCCTCCGCCGGGCGGAGCAGCGCGCCACGGAACGATTCACGTAACGCCGCCACGGCACGCGCGTCAAGCGTCGCGGTTTGGGTGGCAATGTGTGTCGCGATCATGAAGTCCTCGTTTCATCGCCGCCGGTGTTCCTCGCGGGACGGCGGCGCCTGGTAGCGGTCGTATCGCGCCCGGATCAGTGACAGATAGCGGCGCGGGGCGGGGCGAGCGATCCCGTCGGCCGTCGCCGCGCTTACCGGGCGCCGGGCGAAGCTGGAAGCTGGCTCGAGGCGAGGCGATCGGCGTGCCGGTGCAGTAGCGCCCAGCCCGTCACCTCCCGGCGGTAGAGATGCGTCACGCGTAGGGTCATGCTGACTGGCTCCGCCGCGTCCGTCAGCCACACCCACGACCGCTCGATGGGAACCGTGCTGGCCAGATCCGGGGTGACATGGCGGGCCAACTCCTCGAAGGAGACCTCGCCCTTCACGAAGCGGGCGGCGGCGCGGTCGTAACGCGGCCCGAGCTGGTCCCAGCCTCGCTCGTAGCCGCCCCAATCCCCGAACAGCGTCGCGTCGGCCTGGCGGGAGCAGATCGCTTTCCAGGCTTCAGGCCGCCCGTTGATGAAGTCGACGGTCGCGGCTTGCACCCGTTGAATCGTCGTTTCCAGATCATGCTCATCAGCGTCGGCGGGGAGCGTCGCGGTGCTCGCTCGCGTGGCGCCCGAGCCGTTCGCCAGGTCTAGGTTGACCTCCGTCAGGTCTGGCGGAATCGGGCGTCGTGTCAGGAAACCGTTTCGGCGTCGGATCAGCGATTGGTAGTAGTGCGCGTCCATGATCGATGCCTTTCTGGCTCCGTTCCGCGACAGGTGTTGGGGGGGAACGCGGTCTCCGGCGTGCGCCGGAGCCCAGGCTCGATTGAATCTAAAACGAGGTGCAAACCGGCCGGTCGTCGTCCGCCCGAGGCACCGATTGCTGCTGGAACTGGTGCTCGTAGGCGGCGCGGATCGCTTCGATCTCCTTGTTGCTTTCATCGGCCGCCTCTCGCGGGTAGAGGAGGAGGACGAGCTTGCTGCGCTCCTGGATGATGTCGCCGTCCTCTTCCTGCCACTGGCCGTTGCCGCTGAGGACGGTCAACCCGTCCGGGAACCGGGGCGTCACCTCGGCATCCAGGAACTGACGCCACTCGGTCTCGGTGACGGCCGAGCCGTCCGGCTTCGCCGTGCCGAAGAAGAGCTCGGTCCGATTCCACGGCTCGGCCTCGGCCTCCGGCGCCACTAACTCACAGGTCTCGGCCACCTCGGACGCTCCCTGATGCCCGACGAAGGGCAGGTAGGTGGCGGTGCTAGCGCCACCGACGAAGACGGCCAGCGCCAGCCCGAGGGACGGGGCCGGCGGCGAATAGGCTCGTGAGAACGTTCATCAAACTGGTTCCTTCCTTCTCATGCGCGTTGATCGTGGTGCATCCGATTGGTGTGGCCGGCTCCATCGCGCCAGATCGGGCCGCGGTGACGGGCGGCGGCCGGCCGGGCCGCTCACGTGACCACGGAGCTTCCCGGCTGACCAACCACGATTCGAGCGTACCGGGTGCCGCCGTGAACTGGAATGGCAGAAACCTGGCAATCCGCCCCGTCGGCGCGTCGCGACGCTGACGCCACGGTTACGAGACGCGGACTCGCGCCTTGATGGTCAGCGACCACGACCCGATGCTCCCGGCCCCTTCGTCAATGTCGTCGACGACGAACAACCGCCAGGTGCCGTTGGGGTTGATCCCTTCGAACGTTGCCAGCTCCACGTTGGCGGTGTCGCCCGCCGGCGGCGGGAAGGCGTCGTCGCCGGAGCCAACCGTGCCAAAGTTGGTCGGCTTGAATCTGCCGGAACTGAGCGGCGAGGCAAAGCGCAGGCCCTCGGCCGCCTGGTCATCCAGCGTGATCGTGATGTTGGTGACGTCGAAGGCATCGCCGGCGTCGCTCATGATGATGGCCCGGCGGCCATTCGGGGCCCGCAGCAGCACGTCGATGTCGGACGGATCACCGTGGCTGAGGTTCTTCAACTTCACGTTGACGTCGAGCAGCTTGCCCTGCTTGAAGCCGGAGACCTTGATCGTCGATGGGTAGGGGTTGGTGATCGCGTCGTCGCGGATGTCAATCGACGAGTCGTTGCGGAAAGTCCGGGTAATCGTCCGGAACTTCGGCTTCTTGCGCGGCTTCTTCTTTTTTCCAGGAGCGGCCACGGCCGTGCCGCTCACCAGCAGCGCCAGCCCGCCGCCAAACAGGCGAGCGGCAGCGCGGCGCGACCATTGGGATGAGAGGGGAGTAGTGTAGTCGGTGTGCATCTGGTTCTCCTTGCATCAGTAGCGG
>JALZJP010000003.1 GCA_030859715.1 Chloroflexota bacterium | reverse complement strand
GCGTGGACTGACGCCAAAGACGGTGGCTGCCTCGGCTTGGCTGTGACCGGCGTCAACGAATCGCAGCAGCCGCTCGCGGAGGACAGCCGGGTATGGCTTCATACCAGCAGTCTGCCATCACGTCAACGTTTCTGCAATCCGCTCTAGTGTGGTATCCGGTCTAGGACCCGACCAATCCGGCGGTGACCGGGTTCGTGGCCGCCGACTTCGTGGCCCCGCTCGACTAGCCGACGGACCGGCGGGAAGGGACGCCGCCTACATCGCTCGCGGCGCCGCGATTCCCAGCAGGCCCAGCCCGTTCGCCAGCGTTTGCCGCGCCGCCGCCACCAGGGCCAACCGTGCCGTCCGCGTCGGCTCCGCCGCCGGCAAGACCGGGCAGGCGTGGTAGAAATCGTTGAACCGTTTCGCCAGCTCGAACACGTACGACGCGATCAGCAGCGGCCGGTACTCCGTCGCCGCCCGTTGCACCTCGTCCGGCAGGGCGGCGATCACTTGCAGCAAGCTCAGCTCGTCCGGCTGCAGCTCACCAAAGTCCAATCCGGCCAGCGAGGCGATGATGCCGGCATCCGTGACCCGCGCGTGCTCCAGGATCCGACAGGCGCGGGCGTGCGCGTACTGGATGTACGGCGCGGCATGGCCATCGAATGACAGCGCCTCGTCCAGGTCGAAGACAATGACCTTGTTGTTGTCACGGGCCAGCATCGCGTACTTGAGCGAACCGATCGCCACCTGCCAGGCAATCTCCGCTCGCCGCTCCGGTCCTAGGTCCGGGTTCTTCTCGGCGATGATCTCGCTCGCGCGTGCCGCCACCGCATCGCGAATATCGTCGTAGACCGGCACGTTCCCCTTCCGGGACGAAATCACCCCTTCCGGTAGCCGGACCATCTCGTAGCCGACATGCCGCGCTTGCTTCGCCTGCTCGAATCCCGCCAGCTCCAGGATCTTGGCCACCTGCTGGAAATAGAGCGACTGCCGGACATCGACGACCCAGATTGCCCGATCCACCCCGTACTGCTCGAACTTGCGCCGGGTCAGCGCCAGGTCTTTCGTCGCGTACAGGCTCGTTCCATCCGAGCGCAGGATCGGCAAGGTGCGGTAGGTCTCCTGCTCCAACCCCAGCTTCTCGTCGATCTTGACCACCGGCAGCCCGTCGCTGATCTCGGCCAGGCCGGAGGCCAGCAGATCCCGCACGATCTGCTTGCCCTCGTCCTCGACCTCGCTCTCGAACAGCCAGACGTCGAACCGGGCGTCCAGCTCATCGAAGATGCGCCGGAAATCGGCCATGCTCCATTCGCGGGTCTCTTGCCAGAGCCGGACGAATTCCGGCTCCTGCCCCTCCCAGCGCTGGAACGTGTCGCGGACGTCGATCCGCCAGGCCGGCACCCGCGGCCACCATTCGTCCATCTGCTCGGCCAGCGATTCCCAGCGCGCCAGCCGCTCGGCCGGCGTCATCGTCGGCTCCGCCTGGCCATCGACCGCCACATAGGGGACCGGGTTCGCCACCTGATCTCGCAACTGGTCGCCGATGATCGGCCAGAACTTCGGGATTACGTCCTCTTCGCGGAGCAGGTCTTCTTTGATCGGCTGGGCATGCGTCACCCGCCCCAACAGGTAGGCGATGTCCTCGCCGTCCGTCCCCTTCCGCCAGAGGTATTTCAACATCCGGTCGATCGCGGCCACGAACGCGGTGTCCTCGCGGGAGAGCAGGAGGAGGAAACCCAGCACGTCTTCCCGGAAGTTCAACCGGGCGTCCGACTCGGCATAGACCTCGCCCAGCCAGCGCCCCTTCGCCGCCGCCGCCTCGGGCTCCTGGCCCCGGTGAAACCGGTCGTAGCACCAGAGGCACTTGACGACGTGCATGCCGATATCGCCGATGTAGTTCGCGTCCTGCACCCGGTACCCGGCCGCTCGCAAAATGTGCGCGATCGCGACGCCCAGGCAGGAATTCCGCAGGTGCCCGACGTGAAACGCCTTGTGCGTGTTCGGCTGCGAATGCTCGACCATGATCAGCTCGGCCCGCGCCGGCCCGTGCCCGTAGTCGGCGGCTTGCTCCAGCACCTCACCGATCAGGCGGCTGGCCACCGCGTTGGCATCGAAGTACACGTTGATGTAGCCATTGACCGCTTCGACCCTGGCAAACCGGCCGCCGCGCATCAAAAGACCGGCAACCTCCATCGCCAGCTCCTGCGCCCGGCCGCGCACGGCCTCCGCCGCGAGGCGCTTCGCTTCCTTCTTGGCCAGCCCTTCCAGCGCCCCCCGGTCCTCCAGTTCGCGCATGGCCGCCTCGCTGGCGACCGCGTAGCAGACGGATGTTGCCATCCCCCAGGTGCCGGCGAACGGCACCGGTCGCAAATCGACCGGACGCCGCGCGAACCCGAGCGTGGCCAGCGACTCGCCGATCGCCGCCGCCGCGAATTGCTCCTCGCGGGCGATGATGCCGCCATCGGCGGGGAGCGTGGCGGTGCCGGCGGCCGGCTCGGCGCTGGCTGCCTGCTCCACGCCGGAATCGTCTGTCATGACCCTGATCCTCTCGTCCCGTGCCGGGTGTCCACGATCGCGGGCCGGAGGCTGGCCGAATTGCCGCCCCACGCCCGCGTGAGCAACGGATATTGTGACACGTTCGCCGCGGGGCATTCGCCGCCGGCCGGCTGGTGCTTACTCGATGTCCCGACGGGCCGATGGTTGCCACAGCCAGGCAACGCCGATGAGGAGCACGACAAGCCCGACAATGACGCCGATCAGTTGGAGCCAGCCGAGCCCGGCGCCGCCCCGCGTGATATTCAGATCATCGGCGAAGAAGGCGCCAACGGCCACCACCGCTCCAATCGCGATCAACGCGATCGCGACCACACGGGCGGCCGGGCTGGTGGCGGATGGTCGTCTCACGGGGTGTCTCCGGCGGCCGCGGGTGATGATTGGGGCGATCACGGGAAACGCAAGACACGTTGCCACGATCGCCGCGCCGTGCCCCCGAATCCTCCCGGCCACCCGAGCGGGCGGTCGCTTCCCCATCGGTTGCCAGCGCGCCTGGTCCCGAGTATACGGTCCTGCCGTTCGTTGCGCAATCACGGTGGCATCGTCAGTTCGATGGTCGCCTCGGACGCCGGTGGTGGACCACCAACCCCATTTGCCTCGCCGTCCGGACTTCGTCAACTTCGTGCCAAGCAATCGTGCCGGCAGCGCCTAGTCGAGCGCGAACACGTCCGCCAGGGCGATCGCGAAACCAGGCACCACCAGCGAACGCGCGACATTGCCCTCCAGCGGCACGACCCGATGCTCCTCCCCGACCAGCGTCAGCACGGCCAGGCTCCGCGCGTCGATGTCCGCGATCCAGTACTCCTGAACGCCCGCCGTCGTGTACAGCGCGCGCTTGCGGATCAGGTCAATCCGACGCGTGCGGTCGGACAGCACTTCCATCACCAGATCCGGCGCTCCATCAATGTAGGCGTCGCGCCGGATGTCAAGCCGGTTCCGGGCGATGAAGAGGATGTCGGGTTGCACAACGTCGTAGGGCGAAAGCCGCACATCGACCAGCCCGCCATCGACCGCTCCAAGCCCGTTTGCATCAGCGAACAGACGAAGCCCGACGAACAGCCTGCCGAGAACTTCCTGATGGGCAACCGGAGGAGCGGGCCAGGCGAACAGCTCGCCGCCAATGATCTCGTAGCGACGGCCGTCATCAGGCGTATCGGCCAGGTCATCATAGGTGTACGCGCGATCCATGACGGGCATCGTTGCCTCCCCGATCCATCGGCAACACTCCGATGATTGCCTTTCAACTGGACCGGGGTCCGGTCCCATCCGGCATCTCCTCGCGGTCAACCTCGGCGAAGACATCCGCGACCACGATCTCCAGTCCTGCTAAGACTACCGACCGGGCCGTCTCCTCGGTATCCTCGACCCGTTCATAGGTGCCATCGACGAGCGCATGGACTGAGATGGTGTAGCGCGTCGGATCAACAATCCAGTACTCTTGAATCCCAGCCGCCGCGTACGCCGCGAACTTCCGCACCATGTCAACGCTTCGCGTCGTGGGCGACAGCACCTCAAGCGCCAGTTCTGGCGCCCCCGCGATCGCGCCCGGCCCCTGGTTCCTCAGTCGTTCGCCTGAGATATACAGGAGATCGGGTTGGACCGTGGTATACGCGCTCAGCTTGACATCCAGCGGCGCCATGTACACTTTGCCCAGCCTGGTCGTCACCACGAATTGCCGGAACAGTACAAGCAGAGCCGCGAGAGTGTCCTGATGCGCGCGGCTCGGCGCTGGCGACACGAGCAACTCCCCTCCCAGAATCTCGTACCGGGTCCCGTCATCCGGCAGGTCCGCCAAATCAGCATAGGTATACGGACGAAGCGCGACCGACATCACCGTCTCCTCTCCAACCAATCCTGGTACCCCGTCGCTCCCTGCCACGGCTCGCATCCGGCGACACTCGTTCCATCGCTACATCAGGGCAAGTAGGTTCGCCCGCGCGACCTCGAAGCCCGGCACCACCAGCGACCGCACCAGATCGCCCCTCTGCTCAACCAGCTCGTAGCCGCCGTCAACCAACGTCCAGACCTCAAGCGTGCGCGCCGAAGGATCGGCAATCCAATATTCCGCCACCCCATACGCGGCGTACAACGCCTTCTTGACGCCTAGATCACGCCGCCGGGTCTTGGGCGACAACACCTCGATTACCAAGTCCGGCGCTCCCGCCACATACCGCCGGTGCAAAATATCCGATCGGTCCCCGGCGACGAACAACACGTCCGGGACCACCACATCAGTCTCCGCGAAAAAGACGTCGGTCGGTCCTAAGAAAACCTCCCCCATTTGGTGCGCCTCGACATACATGTACAACTGAGTGCCCAGGCGCGTTACCACCCGCTGGTGATCGAGTATCGGAGATGGTGACACAAACAGCTCCCCGCCAATAATCTCGTACCGCTGCCCATCGTCCGGCGTGCCGGCGAGGTCGTTGTAGGTGTAGATGCGTGTCGTGACCGCCATCGCTGCCTCCTTGGTGTGTTGCTTCCGCAATGATCGACCTCGCTCCCGCGCGATGTCAACGACGTGGCGCCTGCCATCGTCCCGCCATGCGCGGGCACCTCACTTGGATGGGGCGAGCCAGATCGAAGCGCTAGCTCGGCATCCGACCAACCGCCAGAAAGCCGCCGACGGCGGCGAAGAACCGTCCCGTTTCGGCCGCCGCGGCGAGGGATGCCAGCCACTCCGTTGCCCGCTGGTGATCGACTGCTCCGGCGACGACGGCCCGCCGCGTGGACGCCTGGAGGTCGAAGGCGCTCTCGACCAGGGCCAGGTCGGTGATTTCGTGCGTGAGCGGGGTCGCTTGCACATCGGTGAGGCCCAGGTCCAAGAAGCGGCGATAGAGCTCGTGGCCGAAGCCGCCGTTGCGGAAACCGTCGCAAATGAAGCGCTGCATCGCCCGGCTCGTGGCGTAGTCCGGGGCGTCGATGACGAAGAGGTCGAGGTCGGCTTCCCAGACCACGATCCGCGCCGCCGGCTTCGCGATCCGCACCATCTCCGCCAGCGCCGCGGCCGGATCGGGTACGTGCTGCAAGAGCCGCTCGGCCCGGACGCCGTCGAACCCCGCCGCCGGCAGGTCGAGGCGCTGGACGTCCATCTGAACGAACTCCGCCGCGCTGCCCGCCGTTGCCGCCCGCCGCCGCGCCTCCCCGATCATCGTCGCGCTGGCGTCAACGCCGAGCGCCCGTCCACCCGGCTCGACCAGCCGGGCCAGGGCCAGCACATCGTCCCCGGTGCCGCAGCCGATGTCGCAGACGGCATCGCCGGGATGGAGGTCGAGCAGCGCGAAGCTGCGCCGCTTGATCTCCTGAAAGAAGCCGGTGGCCCGCGTGGAGTCCAGATAGCGCACGAAATCGGCCGGGTCGGTCGTTTCGTCCACCTGATCAAATTCGATCCGTAGCGATTTCGCCAAGATGCTTCTCCTCGTACGCCTCCCGGTGGGGAACATCCACCATGCCGCGGCCGTTACCCCAGGGGGTATTTGAACGGCCAGGCCCCGAGTTCGCCCCCGCCGAGGTGAGTGTAGGCGGCGCTATCGGCAGTGGGGCAACGCGGCCCTCGTCCATCTGTGGCGACCGCTGCCCTGGTCGATCTTGCCGCCGCCTCCCTCATTCTCTTCCATATCCAGTCCGTGCCGCCGACCGCCAGGGCGCATGCCGGGCGGCGGACCGCGGACGGCCCTGGCTTACGAGAACGAGAGGTTCTGGTATGCTCCCAGGTCAGAACCAGGCTCGACCGCCCGCGCCTGGCCGGCGGCGCCCGTCAGGCGTGTGGCCGGCCGGGTGCTCGTAGGTGCTCAC
The DNA here is from genome assembly GCA_030859715.1 of Chloroflexota bacterium. GTDB lineage: Bacteria > Chloroflexota > Chloroflexia > Thermomicrobiales > UBA6265 > JACCYK01. The sequence continues at coordinate 1,744 of JALZJP010000003.1, read as the reverse complement.
TCGCGCTCAGCGTCGCGTTGGATCGTAACCAGTCGTAGAAGGAGAGAGGTCAATGTCCACGCCGCACCTCGAACGGTCGCTTCACGAACTGCTCATCGACATCGGCAAGGGTCGCCTCTCGCGGCGTGGCGTCATGGCCCGCGGCGCCGCCCTCGGCCTCTCGGCCCCGGTCGTCGTCGCCCTTGCCGCCCGCGTGCCGGCCACGGCCTCCGCCCAGGAGGCGACCCCGGCGGCGGACGTCACGATGGGCGGCATCCTCAAGGTCGGGCTCCAAGCGGATCCCACCGCGCTCGATCCCCAGACCCAAAGCCTCACCGCGATTTGGCGCGTGGTCGAGCACATCTACGAGGGGCTGACCCGGGTTCGCCCCGACCTCTCGATCGAGCCCTCGCTGGCCGAAAGCTGGGAGATCTCCGAGGATGGTCTCACCTACACCTTTACCCTCCGCCAGGGGGTCACCTTCCATGATGGGACGCCGCTGACGGCCGGTGACGTCAAGTTCACCTTCGAGCGCCTGGTCGACCCCGCCACCGCCTCCCCCAGCGCCGCCGATCTTGCTCTGATGGACACCGTCGAAGCCTCGGACGACGCCACCGTCGTCGTCACCCTGATCCAGCCGGACGCTTCCTTCCTGGCCACCCTGACGCTGTCGAGCGTCGGCATCATGTCCGAAGCATTCGTCACCGCCAATGATGGCGATGTCAGCCAGACCGCGCTGGGCACCGGGCCGTTCATGTTCAACGAGTACGTGCCGAACACCCGCGTCGTGCTTGACAAGAACCCGAGCTACTGGGAAGCCGGCATTCCATATGTCGACGGCATCGAGATGATCATCGCCCCCGACGACACCTCCCGCACCAGCGCCGTCGTCACCGGCACGGTCGACCTGATCGAATACGCGCCGCTGCGCGACATTGAGCTTCTGGAGCAGGATCCCGCGCTCAAGCTCGCCGGCGACTCCAACACCAATATCCGCTTCATCGGCGTCAACATGGCGAAAGAGCCGTTCAACATCCTTGAGGTGCGCCAAGCGATCGCCGCCGTCCTCGACCGCGAGGCGATCCTCGGTCCCGCCGTCTTCGGTCACGGCACCCCAACGACCGTCCTCTTCCCGCCGGGCTACTGGGCCACCCTCGACACCGAGATTCCCGCCGCCGATCTCGACCGGGCGCGGCAGCTCCTGGCCGATGCCGGCTACCCGGACGGGTTCGAGACCACGATCACCTCCTGGTCGCAGTACTCGTTCCTCTCCGCCCCGGCGGTCGTGATCCAGGAGTCGTTGGCCCAGGTCGGGATCATGGCCGAGCTCAACCTGGTTGAAAACGCGACCATGATCGAGCAGGTTCACGGGCCCACTAGAGATTACGATCTCGCGGTAACAGGGACCAGCGGCTACGTCGATCCGATGAATGTGATCCAGGATTTCGGCACCGGCGCCAGCGGCAACCTCGCCAACTACAGCAACGAGCGGGTCGACGAGCTGATCGCCGCCGGCATCGCCAGCACCGATCAGGCCGAGCGAGCCGAGATCTACCAGGAGATCCAGCAGATCCTGCTCGACGATCTGCCCTGGATCAACCTCTTCATCGCCAACCAGTACGAGGCGATGCGGACCGATGTGATGGGCTACGTCCACATCCCGACCGGCTCCGGGGTGTCGTACAAAGTCACCTGGCTCGACCGCTAACCCGCACGGTCGTGGGGTCGATGCCCCATCGCGCCAAAGCGGCGGGCAGGCGATCTT
>JALZJP010000015.1 GCA_030859715.1 Chloroflexota bacterium | reverse complement strand
AACTAATTATTGACTGTAATCACATATATGGCTAGTACTACAGTTGTAGTTGGTGGCTTGGTTACTCGGACACGCAATACGGACGCCGCCTCATGCCTTTTCAGAGACGGCCAAGAATCGAGTACGAACGCCAAACTACAACTGTAGTACTAGTACTACAGTTGTAGTTGTGCGAGAATAGTCTCCTGGCGGGTGCGTGAGGAGGGCGGGCATGACGGCGACGGCGGCCTGGACCGACGAGTTCGCGGGGGTGGTGGACCGGATCGGGCCGCGGTTTGCGCGGGCGGAGGCGCGGGCGCATGCGGCGGCGTACCTGCGGGGACTGCTCGGCCAGGTCGAGCGCAAGAATAGCTGGCAACTCGCCGAGGCGGCGGGGGACGCCAGCCCCTACGGCCTCCAGCAATTCCTCTACCGGGCCACCTGGGATCCGGACGCGGTGCGCGACGACCTGCGGGCGTATGTGGTCGCGCACCTGGGCGACTCCGAGGGCATCTTGGTGGTGGACGAGACCGGGTTCCTCAAGAAGGGCGACAAGTCGGCGGGCGTGCAGCCGCAGTACAGCGGCGCGGCGGGCCGGACCGCGAACGCGCAGATCGGCGTCTTCCTCACCTATGCGAGCCCGCGCGGCCACACCTTCCTGGACCGGGCGCTCTACCTGCCGGCCAGTTGGACCGACGACCGGGAACGCTGCCGGGCGGCGGGCATCCCGGACGACGTCGCCTTCGCCACCAAGCCCGCGCTGGCCCAGGCGATGCTCGAGCGCGCGTTGGGGGCGGGCGTGCCGGCGGCGTGGGTCACCGCCGACAGCGTCTACGGCGACGTGCAGTACCTGCGCGTCTGGCTGGAGGCGCGGCCGATCGGCGACGTCCTGGCGGTCAGCGGCAAGGACACCGTCGTCGGCCCCGATTGGCACCAGCGGCGGATCGGCGCGTACCTGGCCGACCCGCCGGCCGAAGGGTGGGAGCGCCTGAGCGCGGGCGACGGGGCCAAGGGGCCGCGCTGGTACGACTGGGTGCGCCTGCCGCTCATCGCCCCGCTCGCGGCCGGCTGGCAGCGCTGGGTGCTGCTGCGCCGCAGTGTCGCGGACCCGACCGAGGTGACCCCCTACGTCTGTTTCGCCCCCGCCGGGGCGACGCTGACCGACCTGGTGCGCGTCGCGGGCAGCCGCTGGACGGTGGAGATCTGCTTCGAGGCGGCGAAGCAGGAGGTCGGCCTGGATGAGTACGAAGTCCGTAGCTGGACGGGCTGGCAGCGGCACGTCACGCTCGCCTGCCTCGCCCACGCCTTCCTCACCGTCGTGCGCGCCCATGGCGGCGACCCGGTGGGCGATGTGCAAAAGGGGGATCGCCCGAGCCGCAGCCTGGTCCGCTTCCGGGCGTCCCGCCGGGGCTCATCCCGCTGACCGTGCCCGCGATCCGCCGCCTGCTCGCCCGGCTGTGGGTCGCGATACCGCCCGACCGCGGAGCCATCTGGCGGTGGTCGCGCTGGCGTCGCCGCCACCAAGCCGTCGCCCGTTTCTACCACTACCGCCGCCGCCTCGCCCTTCAACTACAACTGTAGTATTAACCATCCATCGTCCATTGCTGTGGCATGCCAGCCCCTACGCCGAGGCCTCGTCCACTGCGTCGTTCCACTGGCACATCCTCGTGCCGATCATCTCTCCAGTGTGATATGTCCAAGACAGATTATCGAGCGGGGCGAGACCTTGTCAAGGGGTAGGGCGGTATTCGTCCATGAGGACGCCAAAATGACGGGAAAGTTAAGTACCCGGTGGTGCCGCATTATCCATTGCACCCGGTCACCGTGTATTCACGATCCGTTCAGCTCGTCTCCCAACGGTACGACCCGGCGCGGAGGGAGCCGATGACCGGGCGACCGCGTCCGCATCGAGCGCGGGCAATGGCATTTCACGCGGGCGAACATCGCGAACTCGCTAGCCTCGGCGATCTGCCCCCAACTGAGATAGAGGAACCGCGCACCGCGCGTGCCCTGCACGTAGGCGCCGCGAAAGTCGGCCACGCCGCCGTCAGCGCCGACCACGACATCGAGCGTGAGGTCGAAAAGCGCCTCCGGGT
>JALZJP010000231.1 GCA_030859715.1 Chloroflexota bacterium | reverse complement strand
CGACTCACGACTCACGACTCACGACTCACGACTCACGACTCACGACTCACGGAGGAGAGACCCAACGTGGCACGCGGTGCGGCAAAACGCTACGCCCAAGCGGTGCTTAGCCTAGCAAAGGAGCGCGGCACGCTTGACGCCTGGCAGGCGGACCTCGCCGGTCTCTCGGAGTTGATGAGCGATCCGGGGGCGGCTTCCTACTTCGCCAGCCCGAACGCGACCGAAGCGCACAAGATGGAGCTGCTGGATCAGGTGTTGGTCAACGGGCAACCGGAGGCCAAGAATTTGGCCCGGCTCCTCCTTGAGCGCGACCGGCTGGACGACCTGCCGGCAATCCACAAGCTGTTCGAGGACGGCATCCGGGCCGAGCGCGGCATCGTCGTGGCGGAGGTGACCACCGCCGAGCCGTTGGGCGCGGCCGAGCAAGCCCTGGTCAAAGAACGGCTGGCGGCGATGACCGGCAAGCAGATCGAGCTGCGATTGACGGTCGATCCCGAGATCATCGGCGGCATCATCGCTCGCATTGGCGATGTCTTAGTGGATGGCAGCGTGCTCAGCCGGCTCCGCCGGTTGCGGACGCGGCTGGCCGCGACCGGCTGATCGAGGCCCAGATCCCCGTGGGGCCGGTTTCGGCACCAGCGGGGAGCGGCCGACCCGGCCGCGCTAGGAGAGAGGAGCAACGGCATGGCCGTCCGAGCCACTGAAATTAGCGACATCATCAAGCAGCAAATCTCCGGGTTTGAGGACTCGGCGACCATCAGCAACGTTGGCACCGTGGTCAGCGTCGGCGACGGCATCGCCAATGTCCACGGACTGAGCCAGGTCATGGCCTCGGAGCTGGTGGAGTTCCCGCGGACAAGCACCATCGGTCTCGCCTTCAACCTCGAAGAGGACTCGGTCGGCGTCATCGTCCTTGGCGAGTATCAGAACATTGAAGAGGGCGATGAGGTGCGCGGCACCGGAACCATTTCGTCGGTGCCGGTGGGACCGGCCCTGGTCGGCCGCGTCGTCAATGCCCTCGGTCAGCCGATTGACGGCAAGGGACCGATTGAAACGGATAAGCGGCGGCCGATTGAGCGGATTGCTCCCGGCGTCGTGCTGCGCCAGAACGTGGACACCGCGCTCCAGACCGGCATCAAGTCGATTGACTCGATGATCCCCATCGGCCGCGGCCAGCGGGAGCTGATCATTGGCGACCGCCAGACCGGGAAGACCGCGATCGCGATCGACACCATCATCAACCAGAAGGGCGGTGACGTCACCTGCATCTACGTCGCGATTGGGCAGAAGCAAGCACAGGTCGCCCAGGTCGTGCGAATCCTGGAAGAGAACGGTGCCATGGAGCACACCGTCGTGGTGGTTGCCTCCGCCGCCGACCCGGCACCGCTGCAATACATCGCTCCCTTCTCCGGCTGCGCCATTGGTGAGGAGGTCATGGAGAGCGGGGGCGACGCCCTGATCGTCTACGACGACCTCTCCAAGCACGCCCAGGCGTACCGCGAGGTCTCGTTGCTGAGCCGCCGGCCGCCGGGCCGCGAAGCGTACCCTGGGGATGTCTTCTACCTCCACTCGCGCCTGCTTGAACGAGCCGCCCGCCTGAGTGAAGACCAGGGCGGTGGCTCGCTGACCGCGTTGCCGATCATCGAGACCCAGCTTGGCGATATTTCCGCCTACATCCCGACCAACGTGATCTCGATCACCGATGGCCAAATCTTCTTGGAGCCAGACCTCTTCTACGCCGGGATCCGGCCGGCGATCAACGTCGGCGTGTCTGTTTCCCGTGTCGGCGGCGCGGCCCAGATCAAGGCGATCCGGCAAGTGACGGGCCGCTTGCGGCTCGAACTCGCTCAATACCGGTCGCTCGCCGCCTTTGCCCAATTCGGGACCGCCGATCTGGACCCGGTGACGCGCAACCAGATCGAGACCGGTCAGCGAATGACCGAGATCCTCAAACAGGGTCAGTATCAACCCCTGCCGGTTGAGGAGCAGGTGGCGGTGTTCTGGATGGCGTCGAACGGGTTCCTGGCTGACGTCGCGGTCGATCAGGTCGTCAGTTTCCAAAACGAGTATCTAGAGTACATGCGAAACGCCCACGCCGATCTGCTGGCCACGATCGCGGAGCGCAAGGAGCTCGACGACGAGCTGACGGCGGCGCTGAAGCGGGCGAGCGAGGACTTCAAGGGCGGCTCGCAGTGGGCGAGCGGCCGGGCGGCGGCATAGCAATTTCCCTGCTGGCCGGACGCGGTTCGGACCAGCGTGCAGCTTGCTACAGCACCGATGACACTGGAGGTCTAGATTGGCCACCGCACGCGAAATTCAACGCCGCATCCGCAGCGTTTCCAACATGTCGCAGGTGACGCGGGCGATGGAGATGGTGTCGGCGGCCAAGATGCGGAAAGCGCAACAGCGGGTGCTGGCCAGCCGGCCCTACAGCGAGCGCCTGGAAGCGGTCATCGCCGACCTGGCGTCGCTGAACCTGGATCCGGAGCATGCCGCCGCGTTTCCGCTGCTCCAACAACGCGAGGTGAAACGATCGGCCTTGATCGTGATCACGCCCGACCGCGGCCTCAACGGCGCCCTAAACTCGAACATCGTGCGCCGGGCCAGCCGCTACATCTTGAGCGAGGCGAACGTCCCGGTCGAGGTGATCGCGGCCGGCAAGAAGGGCCGGGACTTCATGGTCCGCACCCAACAGGATGTCGTCGCCGCGTTCGTTGGCCTGGGTGACAACGTCTCGCTCGACGATGTCCGCCCGATCGCCGACGTGGCTCTGACCGACTTCTACGCGGGGAAGGTCGACGCCGTCTTCGTGGTGTTCGCCGAGTACGTGAACACCATCACTCAACGGCCCGAGGTCCGGCAATTGCTGCCCATCACCCAACCGGAAGAGGCCGGCACCTACACCGACTACATTTTCGAGCCGAGCCCGGAAGCGGTGCTGCGCGACCTCCTGCCGCGCTATATCGAGATTCAACTTTACCAGGCGATCCTGGAATCGACCGCGTCCGAGCATTCGGCCCGGATGGTGGCGATGCGCAACGCCTCGGAGAACGCGAAAGAGCTGGCGGGCGACCTCCGGCTGTCGTTGAACAAGGCGCGCCAGGCCCAGATCACGCGCGAAGTCTCGGAGATTGCCGCCGGCGCCAACGCGGCGAACGCTTAACACGACTCGTAAAGGAGCAAGACAGAATCATGGGCGCTACCGGCAAGATCTTGCAAATTACAGGGCCTGTCATCGATGTCGAATATCCATCGAACGAGCTGCCCGAGATCTACAACGCGATTGAAGTCACCCGCGACGACGGCTCAATCCTCGTGTTGGAAACCCAGACCCACCTTGGCAACGATGCCGTGCGCGCGATCGCCATGAGCTCGACCGACGGTCTGCGCCGCGGCATGGACGTGCTCGATACTGGTCAACCGATCGCGGTCCCGGTCGGGCCGGAGACGTTGGGCCGCATCTTTAATGTCATTGGTGAGCCGATTGACGAGCAAGGCCCGGTCGAGACCGAAAAACGGCTGCCGATTCACCGGCCGCCACCGTCGTTCGAGGAGCAGGCCACGACCGTGGAAGTGTTCGAGACCGGGATCAAGGTGATCGACCTGATCGCGCCCTTCACCCAGGGCGGCAAGACCGGCGTCTTCGGTGGCGCCGGCGTCGGCAAGACGGTGATTATCACCGAACTGATTCGGAATATCGCCGCCGAGCACGGTGGCTACTCGGTCTTCTGCGGCGTGGGTGAGCGCACCCGCGAGGGCACCCAGCTCTGGGGCGAAATGCACGAGTCGGGCGTCGTCGATAAGACGGTCCTCGTCTTCGGCCAGATGAACGAGCCGCCCGGGGCGCGGCTCAGGGTCGGCCTGGCCGGCCTGACGATGGCCGAATATTTCCGGGACGAGGGCCGCGACGTGCTGCTCTTCATCGACAACATCTTCCGCTTCGTCCAGGCCGGCTCCGAGGTGTCGGCGTTGCTCGGCCGGATGCCGAGCGCGGTCGGCTACCAGCCGACCCTCGCCACCGAAATGGGGCAGCTCCAAGAGCGGATTACCTCGACCAAGACCGGATCGATCACCTCGGTTCAGGCGATTTACGTGCCGGCCGACGACATCACCGACCCGGCGCCGGCGACCTCGTTCGCCCACCTCGACGCCTCGATCGCGCTGGAGCGCTCGATCGCGGCGAAGGGCATCTACCCGGCGGTCGACCCGCTCTCGTCCAACTCGCGGATCCTCGATCCGTTGATCGTGGGCGCGGACCACTACAACGTGGCCCGTGAGGTGCAGCAGGTGCTGCAGCGATATCGCGACCTGCAAGACATCATCGCCATCCTCGGCGTCGAAGAGTTGAGCGACGAGGACAAAGTGATCGTCAGCCGGGCTCGCAAGCTCGAGCTGTTCATGTCCCAGCCCTTCTTCACGGCGGAAGTCTTCACCGGGACGCCCGGCCAATACGTGCCGCTGGCTGAGACCGTGCGGTCGTTCAAGGAAATCCTGGAAGGCCGTCACGATTCCCTGCCCGAGCAAGCGTTTGTCATGGTCGGCAATGTCGATATGGCCGTCGAGCGGGCGAAGACGATGGGCGCGGCGGCGGCGTAAGCAGTTCGTCCGGCTCGCGCCGGGCGGGGAACCGAGGGTAGACCGAGATGGCCAAGCTCCACGTCGAGATTGTGACCGGCGAACGTGTCATCCTGACCGAGGACGACGTGGATATGGTGATCGCGCCGGGGTCGGATGGCACGCTCGGCATCCTGCCGCGCCACGCGCCGCTGATTTCGACCCTTGACGCGGGCGAGCTCCGGATTAAGAAGGATGGCCGGGAAGAGTCGATCATCGTATTTGGCGGCTTCATCGAAGTCACCCCGGAGAAGGTGATCGTGCTGGCTGATACCGCCGAGCGGGCCGAGGAAATCGACCTGGCGCGAGCCGAGGAATCCCGCCGGAGCGCGGAAACCGCGATCTCGAACCGCGAGTCGACCATGGAGCTGGAGGCCGCCGCGGACGCCCTTCGCCGCGCCAACATCCGTCTTCGGATCGGACAGCGCCGCGGCTCGCGGCGTGGCTCGTCCGACAGTGGCTGATCGCGATTGGTAGCCAATTCCGTCTCCCTGGATGCCTCGGCAGCGTGACTTCCGGTTGTTAAATACGCGGCGAAGAACGACCGAAGGAGGATCGCCGATCCTCCTTCGGTGCGTCCGCGGTATGCTGTCAGTTGCAGGACGAGACCGAATCGGCGATCCCTCGCTGACCGGTTGCCGCTGAAGGAGTTGCGCAACGTGTCAGTCACCAACTCGACCTCGACCGCGCCAGAATCGGGACATTTGGCCACCGGTCAACGGGTTATCCGCATCCAGGGCGGGACGCCGCTCCGGGGCGAGGTGACGATCGGTGGCGCCAAGAATGCCGTCTTGCCGGCGCTTGCTGCCACCTTGTTGACCTCCGATGAGTGCGTGCTGCGAAACGTGCCGAACCTGGCGGACATCGACAACATGGTCGAGCTGTTGCGCGCTCTGGGGGCAACCGTCGAGCGCGACCCCTTGCGCAAGCAACTCCGCGTCCGGGCAGCGGATATTACGACCACGGCGGCTCCGCCCGATTTGGTGGCTCGGATGCGCGCCTCCTTTCTGGTGGCCGGCCCGCTCTTGACCCGATTCGGCGAGATGAGCGCCTCGACCCCCGGCGGCTGCCGGCTCGGGGCGCGGCCGGTTGACGTGGACGTGCGCGGCTTCCGGCAGATGGGCGCGACCGTCGACTTCGAGGATGGCGGGCAGCGTCTCGCCGCCCGCACCACCGGTCTGCGCGGCCGCCGCTTGTACATGGATTACCCGAGTCACACCGGGACCGAGAATCTACTTATGGCGGCGACGCTGGCCAGCGGGCGGACGACGATCGTCAATGCCGCTTGCGAGCCGGAGATTATTCACGTCGGCAATATGCTGATCCGGATGGGAGCCCGCATTACCGGCTTGGGCTCGCCGATCATCACCATCGAAGGCGTCGACCGGCTGCATGGCGTGGCCGAGACGATTCTGCCGGACCGGTTAGAGGCCGGAGCCTACGCGATCGCGGCGGTGATCACCGGCGGTGAGGTGACGCTGCACAATGTCCGCGACGGGGACATGCTGCCGCTGACCGCGAAGTTGCGGGAGGCGGGAGCCGAGGTCTGGGTCGATGAGGAGCGAATGCTGGTGCGGCCAGGCGAGTCTTTGCGCCCGGTCGAGGTCCAGACGCTACCGTTTCCGGGCTTTCCGACCGATCTCCAAGCGCCGTTCGCGGTCCTGATGACCCAGGCCGAAGGCCGGTCGAAGCTCCACGAGCGCGTGTTCGAGGACCGGCTGCGCTACACCGACGAGCTGCAAGCGATGGGCGCCTCGATTTGGGTTGAGAAGCTCACCTCGGTCGGCGACGCCGGGGACACGAGGCCAGCGGTCCGGTACGGCACCCACGCCGAGATCACCGGCCCCACGCCGTTGCATGGGGCGACGGTGCGGGCGCATGATATCCGGGCCGGCGCCGGCATCGTCCTGGCCGGGCTGATCGCGAGCGGGGAGACGGTCGTCTCCGACATCCATCACATCGACCGCGGTTACGAGTCATTCGTGCCGAAGTTGCAAGCGCTAGGGGCAAAGATCTCCGTCGTCGGCTAGGACGATGGTCGGCCGAGCTCGGGAATGAATGGCCCAAAGGGCGCCCCGAGCTGAGATCACAAACCATCCTGAAGGATGCTACATGGCTCGCATCCACCGACGACCAACGCGAACCAATTGCCAGCTTTGTGGCCAAGATTCGAGGATAGCCGGCGGCAGCCGGGTTTGTATTTTCAGCTCGGGGATTCATTCCCGAGCTCAGTAGCGATAGACCAACCAAACGCCGCGACCAGCTATCCGAAGTCAATCGTCACACCCGGCCGGGCTAGCTCAATGCGGCCGGAAAACGTGGCGGCCGCTCGCTCCCGGTAGTGAGCAAATCCAATCTCCTCCCACAGGTGGGTGAGGACCAGCATCGACGCGCCGGCATTGCGGGCCAGGTCTCCCGCTTCGGCGGCGGTCAGCGAGCCCCGCTCGTGGATGGGGCGGGGTCCACCATCGAGGAGTGTCGATTCGGCGACCAAGATGTTGACGCCGGCGAAGAAATCGGCCAGGTCGGCGGTCGGTCCGGTGTCTCCGGTGTAGCCGATTGATTGTCCGCTCGAATTCGTGATCCGCATCGCGTAGCCGGGAACGTAATGGACCGTGGGGGCGAAGGAGACGCGAAGGTCGCCGATCGCGAGCCCCGTTCCAGGGTCGTATTCGTTGACCTCGACGGTCCGCGCGAAGCGGCCGGGCTCGTCACAGGTATCGAAGGGGGCGGTTGCTTGGGCCAGGAGGTCGGCGCCGGCGGGCGGCAGCCAGACCGGGATTGGACCCGGAGCGGGCCGCGGGTTGTAGGCTAGGGCATGCCGCAGGGCCAGGAGATCGAGCATATGGTCCAGGTGCAAATGCGAGATGACGATGGCGGAGAGGAGTCGAAAATCGGTGTGGCGTCGCAGCTCCGGCAGAATGCCGGGGCCGAAATCGAGGACGAGCCGGATTGATCCGGAGTCGATCAAGTAGCCGGAGCAGCCCATGCCGGCGTTTGGACCAGCCGCGCTGCCGCCAAGGACCGTCAGCCGCATCGACGCCGGTCCCTACTGTTCGGACGAGGCATAGGCGATGAGCAACAGCAGGATCAGCCCTCCCTGGATCATCATCCGTCCGGCTTCCGGGATATTCTCGACCGTGAGCACGTTGACCAGGACCGTCAGCAGGAGCGCGCCGCCGATCGTGCCGACATACTTGCCGCGTCCCCCCAGAATGGACGTGCCGCCGATGACAACCGCCGCGATCGACATCAAGAGATACGGGTCCCCCGCCGTCTTGGAGCTGTACCCGGTCCGGCCCAGGAGGAGAAGGCCGGTGATGCCGGCGAACGCGCTACAGAGGGCGTAGGTGCCAATTTGGACGATGCCGGCGGGGATGCCCGAAAGCAGGGCGGCGCGGGGATTGTTGCCGATGGCGTAGATCGCCCGGCCGAAGGCGGTGCGCTGCAACAAGACGATGCAGACTATCGAAAGGATGGCGAGCAGGACGGCCGGCGTCGGCACGCCGAGCAGGGTGCCCAGCGCCCAGTAATTGAGGAACGGCGACTCGCCGCTGACCGGTTTGCCCGCGTTATAGACCAGCAACACGCCGTGGATAATGTTCAGGCTGGCCAGCGTCATCACCAACGGCGGCAAGCGGAGGGCGACCACGCCGAGCCCATTGATGACGCCCACGATCGCGGCCAGCGCCAGCGTCAGCAGGATGCCGCCGGCCTCGCCAATCTGGGTGATCAGGTGGCCGCCGACCACCCCGGTCATCGTGACGACGGCGGCGACCGAGAGATCGATGCCGCCCATCAGCACGACCAGGGTCTGCCCGGCGGCGACAATGGCGAGGAAGGCGGCGACCCGGAGCGTGAAGAGGTTGTACTCAACGGTTCGGTAGCCCTCGATCCGGACCAGACTGAAGACCCAGAGCGCGAGCAGGGCGGCAAACGTGATCCACACGGGATCGAGGCGCGCCAGGTCGGGGCCGCGGCGTGTTGCCGCCTTCGTGATCTGGGCCATGTCAGCGTCCCTCCTCGATCCGATAGGCGGCGAACGCCTTGATGCCCAGGGCGACGATGAGCACGGTGCCGTAGATGACGCGCTGGTAGGCGGGAGAGAGACCGGAGATGAACAGCACCTGGGTCATCAGGCCGAGGGTGAGCGCCCCGGCGATCGTCCCCTTCAGTTGGCCCTGGCCGCCGAAGAAACTGATGCCGCCGAGCACGGCGGCGGAAATCGAAGCCAAGGCATACGGGGCGCCGATCAAGGGATCGCCGGTCGCGGCATAGGACGAGAGGCCGATGCCGGCGAGCGCGGTCATGACCCCGGCAATCACATAGGCGCTGACCCGCGCCCGCGACACTCGGATGCCGCTGACAAAGGCGCCGCGCGGGTTGTCCCCGACGGCATACATGCTGAGCCCGAGCTTGGTCGATTTGATGTATTTCCAGACAAGCAGCACGATCGGCAGGACCAGCAGGGTCGTCGGTAGGACACCGGCGATCTGGCCGGTAAAGCCGCGCGCGAACGAGACCGGCAGGTGGCCGCCGGGGACGCTGAGGACGAAGAGCGCCCAGCCGCCCCAGATGAAAGAGGTCGCCAGCGTGACGATGATCGCCGGCAGCTTGAAGAACGAGACAATGCCGCCGGTAGCGGCGCCCAGCAGGCCGCCCCCGGCCAGCACGATCAGCGTGGCGGTCAGCATCGTCAGCGGTGAGTCGTACATCTGGGTGGCGAGGACAACGGTGGCTAAGCTCATCATTTGACCGACCGCGAGGTCGATGCCGCCGGTTAACATAATGACAGACTGCGCCATCGCCACGAGGAAGAGTGGGAACAGGTAGGCGAGCAGGTTCGTGACCGTGTTCAGGCTGAACGTCTCGCGAGTCAAATAGAGATAGAACAGCGCAAAGATGGCGGTCACGCCGTAGATTGGCGCCACGTCCTGCCAGCTCCGCGGCAGGCCCGGGAGCCAGCGCCGCCAGGGTAGGGCGGCAGTGCCCGGCGCCGCGGCTGGTGCGCTAGCCGGTTCCGCGATGTTGGCCACGCCCTGGCGGCCGGCGACCGAGGCGTGGACCACGTTCTCCTCCGTCACCTCGTCGCCGGCCAACATGACGACCGACGTCCGCTCGTACATGACGAGGACGCGGTCGCACATCCCGAGCAGCTCAATCGTGTCCGAGGAGATGAGGAGGATCGAGGCGCCGCCGTTGGTCAGCTCTCGCATCAGCCGGTAGATCTCTTGCTTGGTCCCGACGTCGATACCGCGGGTCGGCTCGGCCAAGAGGTAGAGCCGCGGCGTCAACGGGAGCCACTTGGCGATGGCCACTTTCTGCTGATTCCCGCCGCTGAGGCGAAGCACGGGCTCACGGGACGATTGCAACCTGATGCGGAGCTTGTCGATCAACTCGTCGACCAGGCGGCGTTCCTTTGCCGGGCTCAGGAGCCCCAGCCGGTCCAGCCGATCGAGGCTCGGCAACGACAGGTTGTCCGCGACCGAGAGCCGGGTAATCAGGCCGTCCGTCTTCCGGTCCTCCGGGACATGGGCAATGTGTTGGCGGATTGCCTGGCGCGGATCGGTTATCGATGCCGGGGCGCCGTTGAGCGCGATGTCTCCTTGAACCGCATGCAACCCAAACAGCGCCGCCAGGAGCGCACGCTGGCCCTGGCCCTGGAGACCGCCCAGGCCGAGGATCTCGCCCTCATGCAAGTCGAAGCTGACACCATGAAACCGCTTCCCGGAACCGAGATCGCGTACCGATAGGGCCGCTGGCGCGGCCAAGATCGACGCCAGGTCCGGCTTCGGCGGAAAAATGTCTTGCATCTCCCGGCCGACCATCAGCTTCACCAGGCCGGCCGTCGTCGCCTGTCCGGTCCGCACGGTGGCGACGTTCTCGCCATTCTTGAGGACCGTGATCCGGTCCGAGATGGCGAAGACTTCTTCCAGCCGGTGGGAGATGAACACGATCGCGGTACCGCGCTCTTGGAGCCGGCGCAAGGCGGCGAACAAGAGTTGCACTTGATTGCTGTCGAGCGCGGATGTGGCCTCATCGAGAATGAGCAGCTTCGGTTCGCTGACGAGGGCCTTGGCAATTTCGACGAGCTGCTGATCGGCCAGCGATAGCTCACCGGCGATGGCCGTGGGGTCGATGACGACGCCAAGCTCCGCGAACCGGGCGGCCGCGCCGGCCCGCATTGCCCGGTAGTCGATTCGTCCCAGCCTCGTTGGAGGATGCCGGAGGAAGACATTCTCAGCTACCATCAGATGCGGCGCCAGGCTCAACTCTTGGTGGACCGTACTGATGCCCACTTGCTCAGCCTTGCGTGGGGTCAAATGGTCGACCGCCCGCGCGTCAAGCGAGATCGTGCCCGCATCGGGCTGCAGGGATCCGGTGAGCAGGTTGATCAGGGTGCTCTTGCCGGCGCCGTTCTCCCCGACCAGGGCATGAATCTCGCCGGTCCGCACTTCGAAGTTGACGTCGTGCAAGACGATGTTACCCGCGAACGCCTTGGATAGGCCGGTGGCCCGGAGCAGGATGCCTTGCTCCGGGCCGGCGGCCGAGCGGCCATTGCTCGTGTGGAGCGTCGCGGTGGCGACGGCTCCGATCGTCCTCGTCGTGGCGGCATCGTTGCTCATGGCTAGGCGGTTGGGGTCGCGGCTCCAGCCTCCTCGGCGGCCAGCGCATCAGCGATGATGGCATCAACTTCGGCCGGATCGGGAATCTCTGGAATCGCGTACCAGTCGTCCGGCAGCTCGTCGCTCGCCCACTCGCAGACGTTCTCGTCCGTAATCATCGGCAGCGGCACGTTGACGTACGACGGGACGGCTTCGCCAGCCTTGGCTTGGATCGCCAGGTCGAGCGAAATGACCGCCATGTAGTTGACCTGGGCCGTGGCGAACGAGGTAAATCCTTGATCGAGCAGGGCGCACCACTGCTTCAGATAGGCATTAAAGTTCTCGCCGGTGATCGGGATCAGCGGCAACCCCATCTGCTGCAGGGTCTTCAACGCGGCGGAGGCATGCGCCCCCGCCTGGCACCAGATGCCGTCAACGTCCGGGTGCGCCGCCAGCAAGCTGGCCAGCTCCGTCAGCGCGGGCGCCTCGTTGTATTCGATGTTGGCCGTGCCAACGATCTCGATGTCCGGGTTCGCCGCAAAGATTTTCTCGGCGCCGCCCCACCGCGCTTCACTGACCGAGACGCCGGCCGGACCGTTGATCGCCAGGATGCTGCCGGCGCCGCCGAGCTGATCGACCAACCATTGCGCGGTCATTTGGCCCCACTGGTCCTGGTCGGTGTTGACCTTCGCCGTGAGTTGATCGGTCGTCACTTCGCTGTCCCAGTTGACGACGATGACGCCGGCCTCGTGGGCTTGTTGCACCACCTGGTCGAGGGCGGTGGCGGAGCCGGCGATGAGCAGGCAAATATCGTACTGCTGATCGATCATGGTTTGGATCTGGGCGATCTGTGTCGCGGTGTCGCCATTGGCGTCGAACACCTGGAAGTCGATCTCGAGGCCGAGGCCGCGCAGGCGGTCAATCTCGGCTTCGATCTCGTTCTGCGTCTCGGTCATCCAGGAGGGGGTGGTGTAAATGGTTGACCAGCCGACCGTCAGCGGCCCGACATCCGGCACCGCCGGCGTCGCCTCTTGGGCGTGGGCGTCGAACCGAGCATGACCGGCCGCCGCGGTCGCGCCGATGACGACCGCCGATCGGGAGACGAACGTCCGCCGTGAGCAAAATCCAACGCGCATCGGACCCCTCCTGTGTGTATCACCAAGCACGAGCCGGCTTGCGAGCGGCCCGTGCCTGCTTTTGGGCAGTGCGCTACTTTAGCCGAGGCGGAGCCAGGACACAACCCACCCCGGCCGTTTCGAAAAGTCCTCCCTGATACGAACGCCCGTGCTAAGCTGTGACGCGGACATGCGCCACGGCAGAGCAAGTGGAGCGTTTGATTGGCATGAGCTCGATTTCCCCGGTCGCCGAGCGCCTGACCCTCGATGAGGCCCGGATGCTGGCGGTGATCGCGCAGCGTTTGGACCGGCGACCGGCGGCGGTACGCTCCCCGGAGCGGGTGAAGCAGCGGTTGCTCGAGACCGTGCGGCACCTCGGGTGCGTGCAGATCGACACCATCAGCGTCATTTCGCGGTCCCATGAAACGGTGCTCTGGAGCCGGCTCGGCGCCTTCGACCCGGCGCTGTTCGACGAACTCTACTATCCGGATGGGGCGTTGATGGAGTATTGGGCGCACGCCGCCGCGTTCGTGCCGATCGAGGCGTTGCCGTTCTATCTGCGGGCAATGGCCAAGTATCGCGAGCGATACGAAACGCCCGGCTCCTGGGCCGAGCGGGAAGCGGCGACGCTGGACCGGGTGCTCGCCGCGATCCGAGAACGTGGTCCCTTGGGCTCACGGCATTTCGAGCGTTCGGGAGGTCCCCGCGCCGATCCCTGGACCTGGTGGGGCGGCAAACCGGAGCGGCAGGCGCTCGATCACCTCTGGTCGCGCGGCGATCTGATGGTCCAGCGGCGGCAAGGCTTCCAGCGCACCTACGATCTTACCGAGCGGATGGCGCCCGAACTTTCTCGCGGGGAGCCGCCGTCGGAGGCCGCGGAGCAGCGTCACTTCGTGGCGACGGCGCTCCGGGCGATGGGGATCGGCACGGCCGCCTGGGTGGCTGATTATTTTCGGACCGGCTGGGTCCGGCACGTTGACCCCCGGAGCACCGGGGCTGAGCTCGCGCTCATGGCGAGTGAAGGTCTCGCCGTGCCGGCCGAGGTTGAGGGGCTCCAGGAGCCGGCCTGGCTCGATCCCACGATGCTGCCCAAACTCGCGGAGCTGCGATCCGGCCGCGGCCGGCCAACCCTGACGACGCTGCTCTCGCCGTTTGACAACCTGATCTGGTATCGGCCGCGAACAGCGGCGCTGTTCGGCTTCGAGTACCGGATCGAATGCTATACGCCCGCGGCGAAGCGCATCTACGGCTACTACACGCTGCCGATCCTGCACCGGGGCCGCCTCGTCGGGCGGATCGATCCATCCTACGACCGGCGACACCGGCGATTGACAATCAAGGCGGTCCATCTGGAACCGAGGGTGCGGCCCACGCCGGCGTTGGCCAGCGCGGTTGCCGTCGCCCTGCGCGATCTGAGCGGGTTCCTCGGCGGCGGCGAGATCACGGTGCTGCGATCAGATCCGGAGCCGTTCGGCGCCATGCTCAGTGAGCGGATGATGGATTACGCCGAGGCCCCGGAGCCCGCGCTTGAGCGGCAATGAATCGCGTGCATCAAGTGCTGGGTCGTCCTCTGATCAGGCCGCGTGATCGGTTCGCGTGGGTGTGGCGCGCCGTGGTTCGAGTTCCGCGACTGGCGGTCGACCGATGCCGAAGAGTCGCTGGAGCCGCGTTCGCTGCTGTTCATATTCGTCGACGTCAGCGCCGCCTCGGGGGCTGGCTGACCTGGTGCCGAGGCGCATCTCACGGCTAACTTCGATGAGGGCGATACCAAAGTGCAATCCGTCCATGGTCAATCCTTCCAGATGCGTTTCCGGTGCGCGACGCGAATTTAAGGTGGCCGTTGTCGTTGCGCACCAATGACAACTCCCACCACCAATCTAGGTCGTGGGAGCCGCTCCGTAAGCGGTAGAACTACCGAATTGCCCTACTTAATCAGCGCGGTCGAGGTACTTAATGGGCCGCGTCAAGGCGCGACAAGGCCATGGTCGATGGCGTATCGCACCGCGGCGCTCCGCGAGGAAAGGTCGAGTCTGCTGTAGATGCGGGTCAGGTGGGCATTGACCGTGCGCGGGCTGATGAAGAGCCGTTCCGCGACCTGGGCATTGGACATGCCGGCGGCCACCCAGCGCAGCACCTCCGCTTCACGCTCCGAGATGCCGGCCATCTCCGCCGCGGTTGGCTCCCTCCTCTGCTCGGCGCCATCGCCGACGATCTGCTGGGCCAGGGCGGCCGTTTCATCGGAGAGTTGGTCCCCCTCGACCGCGCGACCGGCGGCCCAGATCTCCGGCGCCGCGGCTCCGACTCGGTCCCGGAGACCGTCCAGCCAGCGTCCGTGCTCCGCGTACTTGTGTTGCGGCTCTCGCAGGCCGAGCCCTTCGTAGAGCGCGCTCGCCGCCGCGTAGGACCGCAACGCCCGCTCCGGCAGACCGGCGCCGGCGGCCAGCATCGCCACCGCCGTCGCGACATTGGCGATGCCGATCCAATCGTTCAGTTGGCGGTACAGGTCGAGGCTTTGGCTGAGATACCGGGTGGCGGCGATCGGGTTGCCCTGATCTCGCGTCGTCTCCGCCAGCGCCATCAGCGAGTCGGCTTCGCACCAGGTAAAGCCGGTCTGCCGGGAGAGTGTCAGGGCCGTCGCCAGGTGCTCGTTCGCTTTGTCGAACCGGCCTCGCCGTCGCTCCAGATCGCCGAGGCGTTTCTGGTTGACGGCGGTGAAAACATCGCTCTCGCCGGTGGCCAGCTGCTGGGCTTCCTCGCTCAATCGGATCGCCTGGTCGAGGTTGCCGTCGTTGGCGATCGCCTCCGCCAGGTGGAACAGTGTGCGAGTGGTCAAGTGATCGTCGTCGAGTGACCGGCTGATCGCCAGGGCCCGCTCGAAGTACGCGATGCCGGTGGCATAGTCACAGCGCATCGTATCGAGCATGCCGGCTCCGAGAAGGGCCACGGCTCGCGACGCGGGTGAGCCGGTCTCTCCGTGCGCCAGCGCCCGGCGCAGCCAGTGCATACCATCGCCATGCATTCCCCGCAGCCGCCAGAGTCGGGCCAGGCCACCGGCGAGTCGCAGCATCAGGTCGGGTTCGGCGGCGGTGTCGGCATATTCGAGCGCGACCTTGACGTTCGCCCATTCGGTATCGAACCGGTTCAACACTTCGGCGTAGTTGGAACCGAGGAGTTGCTCGTCCCAGGCTTCCGCTTCCTCCAGCGTCATCTCGGCATGGTGCCGCCGGATCAGATCCGCGTTCGTCGAGGACAGCAGCTGGTCCCGTCCGAACTCGCGAATCGTTGTCAGCAGGCAGAAGCGAGCGGGGAATGATTGAGGATAGGCGATGACCAGACTCTTCTCGACCAGAGCGACAATGGCGGCCAGCGCGGATGCGCCAGATGACGCGGAAGATGCGGGGCCCGCCACGCTGAGGAGCCGTTCCGCCTGGTGGATCGTAAAGCCGCCAGGGAAGATCGAGAGGGCGCGAAACGCGGCCTGGTCTCGCTCGTCCAGCAGGTCGTAGCTCCAGGCGATCGCGTCGCGCAACGTCTGCTGGCGGCGAGGCTGGTTTCGGGGACCATTCGCAAGGATGGGCAGCGAGCCAACGTCAGCGGCGGTCAACTGGTCAAGCATCGCGGCGGGCGAAAGAATTCCGACGAGCGCCGCCGCCAGCTCGAGCGCGAGTGGCAGCCCGTCGAGTTGGCGGCAAATCTCGAACACGGCAGACTGGTTCGCGGCGGTCAGGGCAAATGAGGGGTGGGCTTCCCGCGCCCGCTCGACGAACAGCCGCACCGCGGTATTCTCCGTGGGGTTCTCGCCGGTGCCGTTCCACTCACCATCGATGTCCGGGACGACGAAGGGAGCGATCCGGACCTCTCGCTCACTCGTGAGATGGAGTGGTTCGCGACTGGTGACGAGGAGCTTGAGCCGCGGGCAAGCCTCCAGCAGCGCCGTCAGGTCCGGCGCGGCGTCGAGGAGATGCTCGGCGTTGTCGAGGACGAGAAGGGCGGAGCGTGGGCGCAAAGCGGCCCCCAGGACCTCGGCGATTGGACGATCGCCGAACTCGAGCACGTCCGCGGCGCGGGCGATGGCGGGAATCACGTCGGTCGGCGTGTCCGTGGCCGCCAGGGAGACGAACCAGACTTTGGTGAATTGTGCCGCCAGTTCCAGCGCCAGCCGAGTCTTGCCGACACCGCCGGGCCCGGTCAGCGTCACGAGCCGAACGTCCTCGCGGCCGAGTAATTCGGTGATCAGCGCAATCTCACCGTCGCGCCCGAGCAGCGGCGTGGTCGGCAGGGGTAGCGAGTAGCGCTCGCGCTCGGGTATTTCCGGAATCGTGACCGTGACATCGAGCGCGCGATCGTCGAGTCTACGAGTTCTGGTGCCGGTCATCAACGGCATCTCTCCCTACCAAGGAGTCAGCAACGCGTCCCAAATGATTGCGCGAGAGAGTTCTCTCCGTCAACCTGGGAAACCTCGCCACCGCGCCATGGTTCAGCATCGTGAGGTGAGATGCGATGACGACTGCCGCCAGTAGTCCTAGTGACTGCCCAGCCGCTCGGCGAGGGTCTGGCCGCTGGGCGGAATCCCGGTGCGCTCGGCCCGCTCATCGACCTTCGCGTACCCGCGTTGGACGAACCGGATCCCGGCCCAGCGCAGCGGCTCCGGTTCCCACGCGGGCGATTGGTGGTTGACGGTGGGTAGTTCGGTCAATGGTGATGTGGTGCCGGTGATCAGGTCGGCCAGCAGGCGGCCGGCCAGGTTCGCGGTGGCGACGCCTTGCCCGGTGTAGCCGCGGGCGGTGGCCAGCCCGGTCATGGCGAAGAGGCGATGGTCGGTGTCCAATCCCGCGGGGCGCCAAGCGGGCCGCCCCAGGCGTGGCTGAACCCGACGTCCTTTAGGATGGGGAACCAGGCGACGGCGTGCTCGCGCAGCATGGCGACGTCGACGGAAGTGCCGCCGTCGAGTCGCGCTCTCTGCGTCAGGTCGTCACCGGCGGTTTCCAGCCAGAAGCTGCAGCGCGCGAGGTCGGTCGCGGCGATACTGCGCCGTCGTCTCGTACGGACTTCAGGAGAATGGTGGGAAAAACCGAAGCAGGCGTCCGCGGCCGCTGGACTGAAGTCCGCGCTGAGCATCACGAAGTCCTTTCAGGACTGAGCACGAGAAGTCGTCTATCAAAGCGACTGATTGCCTAAACGTGTACTTCATTTCACGGATCGGACGATTCGTTCTTAGTCCCGGAGGGACTTCGTGATGCTCAGCGCGGACTTCAGTCCAGCGCCGTGGCCGACCCAGTACGCTTCTCACACGATGCAGCCGAGGTTAGTCGCAACCAATGGCCTGCCGAGCGTTTGGATTCGGGGTTGGAATCCACCACTCGTCGCCCCGGCTGGTCGAAATGTATTCCGGCCAGCGCAGATCGACGGGCGGCGAAAAGTCCTTCGGTAGCAAGGGGGCGACCCAGCGGCTGCCGCCAACGCCGCCGCCCGTTCGCTCCTCGAACTCGGCTCGAGCCGCGGTGAGGGTTTCCGGCCGCGTGACAAGATCGAGGATCGAGGCCGCGATCGTTTTGCCAGCGAGGAACATGCCCGAGTCCACCAGCTCGGGGCGGCCGCCGATGGCATTGTAGACCCAGGCAGGATAGACATAGCCCGGATGAGGCAGGCTCAGCGTGGGACGGGTTGTGAACAGCCGCACCGTGGGGGCGTGCCAGGTGTACTCGACGTAATCGTCGGACGTGAAATTCTGTTGCCAAGCGGGGAGCAGGGCACGCAGCTCCGCTTCGTGGGTTTGAGGCGATTTGAGCCGCTCGCCGCTCTCGGGAAATGGGTTGGTCATCGGCTCCAGCCCCAGATGCCGCTGGATCTGCCGGCCAAACTCCCGCCCTTCCTCGGAATAGGACGGGGCGCCGATCTGCTCCATGTTGCGATAGGTGAGGTCGGCGAGCGCGTTGTTCGCCAGGCCCACCCGGGTCTTCGTCACCCATTGGACGTAGGCTTCGCAGCCGGCGACGGCGGCGGCGTGTTTCGCGTTGGATTCCAGGACCCGCCAGATCTGCTCTTGAATTTCGAGGGTCGGCGATCGCCACGAGTACTGAATCTGAGCAAACCGGGGCGGCAGGTTGTCGGAGGTGGCATCGCCCCCGGCCAGGATGAATTCGTTCAGGGTCCAGGTGCCGGTGTGCGGAAACATCGCCTCTTTGGTGTATTTCGTCATGGTGTACATCAAGCACAAAGCGTCGATGGCGCCCGGCACCCGGGCGGTGATATGGGAGCTAGCGGCCTCCTCGCTGGTTCGCGGCGAGGCGTGCTCGGCCGCCCACCGCTCCGGCCGCGAGCATTCAAAGGTGAAGATCGCGCTCCAATAGGAGCCACAATGCGTTTCCCAGGTAACCGTGTTGTCGTTGGCCAGCGGGTGGTAGCAGAAGAAGGCGTCGACCCCGTCGTAGTATCCCTTCGCGGCGTGAACCGGTTTCGAGCCGCAGACTTTTTCGGCCGGCTCGCCGAAGAAGCGGAGGGTGCCCCTGAGGCCGTGCCGTTCCATCACGGATTTCGCCGCCAGCACCCCGGTCAGGGCGGCCACGCCGAGCATCGAGTGCGGGTCGGTGTGGCCGGCCGCGTAGGGATGGAGACCGGCCCGCGGTGACGCATACGGCACCGGCTCCTGCGAATTTCCCGGCACGGCGTCATACTCGGCATACGATCCGATGACGGGGCCGCCGTCGCCCCAGGTTGCCATGAACGCGGTGGGCATCTCGCCGGAGCCCTCCTCGACCGCGAAGCCGTGCCGCCGGAGCAGCTCGACGTAGGCGTTGGCCGATTTGTACTCCCGCCAGGCCGGTTCGGCGTATCGCCAGATTTCGAGATCGAACTCGGAGAGCATCGCCCGGTTGGCGTCTACCCAGTCCATCGCGTCTTGCTTCGCCTCACACACCGCCGTCATCGGTTGTCCTTTGTCTTGACGTGGCCGGCTTGATCCCTGGCCGCCGACATTCTACGGGTGATCGCCGGGACGGGAAAGGAGCGGGATGGTCGGGTCCGTCGGATCTCGATCGGACCCGCGCCGCGCCAAATTGCCAATGACCGGCTACACTCGGCTGGGCATGGCGTTGGGCCTGATCCCAACCGGGCAGCCCGCCGCCGGCGCCAGTTGAGCCGGCGCCGCGAGTCGGGGGATAATTCCCGGAGCTCGGCGATCGATCAGCGGGGCAACGGGACCGTTTCTCGCCGGCCGCCGCGAGCCACGCGAACGTGATGGGAGACGAAACGGCGGGCGATGGCGAATATCATCACCGTTGGACGGCTGGTTCTACTGTTTGTCGTGGTGGTGATGATCTACCAGCGGCCGGTCGATCTTGCCCTGCTTTCAATGATTCTCCTGATCGTGGTCTTTGCCGGCGACGGCCTCGATGGCTGGGTGGCGCGACGGCGCCGATCGACCTCCCAGTTTGGGGCGGTGTTCGACATCGCCGGCGACCGCATCGTCGAGACCGTGCTCTGGGTGGTCTTCGCGAATCTCAACCTTGTCCCAGTCTGGGCGCCATTGGCCGTCATCACCCGTGGCGGCATCGTCGATGCCCTGCGCTCACTCTCCTACTCGGAGGGTAAAACCGCCTTTGGCGAAGATTCGATGATGCGGTCACCGGTCACCCGGTGGCTGACCTCTGGACGGTTGATGCGCGGATTGTACGGCTATGTGAAGGCGGCCGGGTTTGTCTTTCTGGCCGGCCTGGCCGGGTACCAGCAACCCGGGGGGGCGGGTACGTGGCTTGCCGCCGTCTACGGTATTGACCTGATCCGCTTCCTGGGGTGGTTGTTCGTCTGGTTGGCGCTCGCGCTCATGCTCATCCGGGGCTTGCCGGTCATCATTGACGCCTGGCCCTACCTCCGGCAATCGCGAGCGGGCGGCTCGGCCGCGGTCTCAACCGCGGAACCGCCCGTGGCACGTCGATGACCGAACCGGCGGCGGCTGCCGCGGCGATGGCCGACACCGACTTGTCGCCCGCTGGCACAATGATCGGTGAATCGCCGGCGGTGACCGGCTGGCGCGAACAGGGGCGGGCGCGCCGCCCGAGCGATCGCTTCCGAAACGAAGAGCGCCGGGAGTTTCGCTATATCCTCAGCATCGTCCTGGCCACCGTCTGCTCGTGGATCGTGGCGATCCTGCCGGGACGCTTCCGGCGCTGGGCCGCTGATCAAGGCGGCGTGTTGTGGCACCGGCTAGCGCCGACGTACCGGGGGAATGTCCGGGACAACATCGCGCGAGTCGTGGGGTCGGCGGCATCGGCTGACGACCTCGATGCCATGGTGCGCCGGATCTTCAAGATCAGCTCACGAAACTTTTCCGATTTGTTGCGGCTGCCGCATACCAGCGAGTCGGAGCTGATCCGGACCGTGCCGTTGGCGGATGGGCTGTGGACCGTGTTGAGCACGGCCCGCGCCCGCGGGCAAGGGGTCGTGCTGCTGACCGCCCATGTCGGCGCCTTTGACTATGTGGGGCAGGCCATTGCCGCCCATCGCTTTCCGTTGACGGTCGTGACCGGTCGCACGACGTCACGGTTCATCTTCGACGCGGTGACGTACTTGCGGCGCAGCCGCCGCATGGTGCTGGTCGAGGCGAGCCCGTCCGGAGTGCGGGCCGTGATTCGCGCCCTTAGGCGGGGAGAATGCGCGGTCTTCGTCGGCGACTACGATTTCTTCCAGAACGGCTATCCGATCGAATTCTTTGGCCGGCCGACGACCCTACCGCCGGGGCCGGTCCGGATCGCCCGCGACACGGGCGCCCTCGTCCTCGCCGTCTTCGGCCAGCGGACCGAGACCGGCTACGAGATGACGACCGCCGAGCCGTTTATCGTTGAGCGGACGCGAGATCTCGAGGCTGACATGAGGCGTGGCATGGAGCGCGTGGTCGCGATCTTCGAGCGGGCGATCGCGGCCACCCCTGACCAGTGGGTTATGTTCCAGCGGGTGTGGCCATCGGCACCGGTCGACCCGGTCCGCGTCTTTCCGGTCGGGTCGCCCTTGGAGAGCGAGCTTCTCCGCCGCGTCGACGCCGTGCTGCCGCCGCCACGTCTCGACGCGCCCTAGCCGCTGGCGCCTGGTTCAGCATGGTGCCGGGCACCGCTGCCCAGAGGTCGTAAGGCGCGGCGCCGGTAACCTCGACCTCGACCAGCGACCCGACCGGTAGGGCGCCGGGGATGAAGACGAGACCATCGACCTCCGGCGCGTGGCGCCGAGCCCGGCCGACCGAGATCGGTTCGGTGTTCCCCGCGTCGTCCTCGGCTTCGCCGATCGCATCGATCAGAACTTGCAGCGTGGCGCCGACGAGCCGCTGGTTTTTGCCTAACGAGATGCCCTGCTGCAACTCCATGATCGCATTGCGGCGCTCCTCGGCAATGCCGGACGGCACGGCCGGCAGGTCGAGGGTGACCGCTTTGGTGCCGGGCTCTGGAGAGTAAGTGAAGACGCCGACGTGGTCGAACTCCTGCTCGGCGACGAAGTCGTACAGCGTCCGGAACTGCTCGTCCGTCTCGCCGGGATAGCCGACAATCAGCGTCGTCCGCATCACGAGGTCACCGAGTTGGGACCGGGCATGGTCGACCAGGCGGCGGGTCATCGCGATATCGCTCGGCCGGTTCATCGTACGCAGCACATCGCGATCGGCGTGCTGGATCGGCATGTCGAGATAGGGCAGCAGGGCGTCATGCTCGGCCATGACGTCGACCATCCGCAGGGTGAGCGGGCTGGGATAGATGTAGAGCAGCCGCACCCAGGGCAGGTTCGGCACCTGTTCGACGATCATTTCGAGCAATTGGGGCAACCCGTGCTTCATGCCGAGGTCGGCCCCGTAGCGAATCGTGTCCTGGGCGACGAGGACGATCTCTTTCGTCCCCTGGTTGACCAGGTCGACAATCTCCTGGATGACGTGGAGCGGCCGCTTGCTGACCTGGCGGCCCTTGATGCTGGGGATCGTGCAGAAGGCGCAATTGTGGTCGCAGCCATCGGCGACCTTGACGTAGGCGGAGGGGCCGGCCTCGGCGCGGGTAAACGTGGTCAGCATCCCCTCGCAACCGGCGACCTCCGGCTCCGGCGCTTCGCCGAACAGGCCGCCGACCACGTCGCCGATCTTGTACCACTCGCGGGTCGTCAAGACGTGATCGACCCCGGCCGGGATATCGTTCGCGTAGTTGCCGAGGGCCGGCATGCACCCCGCCGCGATCAGCACCTGGTCGCCGGTTCGTCCCGTCAGCAGCTCTTCGATCACGCTGACCGATTCGGCCCGCGCCGCGCCCAGGAAGCCACAGGTGTTGACGATGACGACCTCGGCCTCCTCCGGCCGGCCGGCCGGGGTGAGACCGCGCTGGCGGAGCAGGTGATCCATGCCGTCGGAGTCGACCCGGTTCTTCGAGCAACCAAGGGTGACGATGTGAAACGCGCGCGAAGCTGACACGGTGGGCGAGAACTGAACCACGTAGGATTGCTCCTTGGGTAGCGTGCTTGGTGCGAGCGACAAGCCGCCTTAACGATAGTTCTCGAATTGCAAGGCAACCGGGAACGTATCTTCTTTCAACGCCTGGATCACGGCTTGCAGGTCGTCCCGGTTCTTGCCCTGGACGCGGACCGCGTTGCCCTGGATCTGCGGCGTGACCTTCTTGAAGTCGTCCCGGATCCGCTTGCTAATCTGCTTGGCCAAGTCCTCGGGAATACCGCGCCGCAGCTTCACGAGTTGCCGGACCCGGCCGCCGGAGGCGGGCTCCTCGGTCTGATAGTCGAGGATCTTCAGCGACAGGCCGCGCCGGTGGAACTTCGACTCGATCAGATCGCGCACCGAGTTGAGCGTCATCTCCGAGTCGGTGGTAATGGTCAGCGTATTGTCACCCAGCTCGACCGTGGTCTTCGTGTCCTTGAGATCGAACCGTGTCCGCAACTCACGATCAACCTGATCGAGCGCGTTCTTAAGCTCTTGCTGATCGAAATCCGAAACGATATCGAATGATGCAACCGACGCCATATGAACCCCTCCGTTCGACGCAAACATGGAAGTGTACCAGGTTTGGCTCACCGCGCCGGAATTTCTTCAGCTTTCGAGCTGGGTCAGCCACCGCGAGACGTCGATCACCATTTGCGCCAGCGGCGTGGTCGTGTCAATGACCGGATGGGGTCCGCTGACCGTGTCATCGGCGCCCGCGTGTCGGGTGCGGAACGCCTCGACCGCCTCCCAGGTCGTGGTGTGATGAGCGGGGAAGCCGAGCGACTGTCGCAGTTGGATGCGGGTTCGCCATACGGCCTCGTCCGGGCACCGGCATTCGAGCACGATCAGCGTCGCCCCCGTCTCACCGGCGACATGCACGAGATTTTCGTACGTCAGACGCGGCAGCGGGCTATCGCAGATGACATCCAACCCGAGCAGCAGTTGGCGGCGAACCAGCCGCGCCATGACGTCGGAGGAAGGGCCACCGGCAGCCTCCATCAAATCGTCCAGCACATTCTTGATGTCGTCTTTGTCGATCACCGGCCAGCGGAGGTGTCGGCTCAGGGCACGGGCAATCGTGCTCTTACCGGTGCCAGGAGCGCCGCGCATCGCGAGCAGGCTGGGCATTGATTGGCTCTCTTTTCTGCCGCCTGTCTTCCACGGGCGGCCGCGATCGGTTCCGAAACGTCCATGATAGGATCAGGTCGCGGTTGAATCGATCAACATGGTGCGGTTCGATCCGGTCGGTGTTCTGGGTCGTGACTTTGGATGACGGGCGCGTTCGCAAGGGGAATGGTAGGTGAACACGGCGCACGTCGTTGTCGATCCGGACCTCCGGATCGGTGAGGTCGATCCCCGGCTGTTCGGGTCGTTCATCGAGCACCTGGGGCGGGCCGTCTATGGCGGGATCTACGAACCGGATCATCCGACCGCCGACGAGCTGGGCTTCCGGCGAGACGTGCTTGATTTCGTGCGCGGGATCGGGGTGCCGATCGTGCGCTACCCTGGCGGGAATTTCGTGTCCGGCTACGATTGGGAAGACGGCGTCGGCCCGGTCGCCAAGCGGCCGCGCCGGCTCGATCTGGCCTGGAAATCGACCGAGCCAAACCTGGTGGGGACGAACGAGTTTGTCGCTTGGGCGAAGCGCGCTGGGACCGAGGTTAATCTGGCGGTGAACCTGGGGACGCGCGGGATCGATGCGGCGCGTGACTTGGTGGAGTATTGCAACCATCCGGCGGGGACGTATTGGAGTGATTTGAGGCGCTCGCATGGCCTGGAAGAGCCGCATGGGATCCAGGTCTGGTGTCTTGGCAACGAGATGGACGGACCCTGGCAGATTGGGCACAAGACGGCCGTTGAATACGGCCGGATCGCGGCCGAGGCGGCCAAGGTCATGAAGTGGGTCGACCCGACGATCCAGCTCGTGGCTTGTGGCAGCTCGCATGCGCGGATGCCGACCTACCCGGACTGGGATGCCACCATCCTCGACCACGTCTACGACCATGTCGAATACATCTCGCTGCACACGTACTACGGGCTGGCCGGGGACGATCTAGAGACGTTTCTGGCCCAATCCCTGGCCATGCACGATCAGATCGAGACCGTGATCGCGGCCTGCGATGTCGTCAAAGCGAAGAAACGGTCGCCCAAACAGATGATGCTCTCGTTCGACGAATGGAACGTCTGGTATCACGCGCGGGATCGCGACCGCGAGACGATGCGCCGGGAACCATGGCGGGTCGCCCCGCCGTTGACGGAAGAGGCGTACACGCTGGCTGACGCGGTCGTGGTCGGCAGCATGCTGATCTCGTTGCTGAAGCATGCCGACCGGGTGAAGATCGCCTGCCTGGCCCAGCTCGTGAATGCGCTCGCCCCGATCATGACCGTGACGGGCGGGACCGCCTGGCGACAGACCACGTTCTATCCCTATCAACAGGCTTCACGCTTTGGCCGCGGTACCGCCTTGCGATTGGCCATCGACAGCCCAAGCTATGAGAACGCCGAGTTTGGGGCGGTGCCGTTCCTGGACGCGATTGCCATTCACCAGGAAGATTCCGACACGCTGACACTCTTCGCCGTCAACCGGAGCCTGACCGACGTCCTACCCATTGAGGTCGATCTCCGCCGGATGCCGGGCTATCGAGTGGTTGAGCATCTTGAGTTGGCGGATGCCGACCCGGATGCAACCAATACGGCCGAGCGGCCGGACGCGGTGATGCCACGAACGCGGGGAGACACGTCTGTCGGGAATGGCGTGTTGTCGGCTCGGCTGTCGCCAGTATCGTGGAACGTGGTTCGGCTGGCCAAAGCGTCCGGGTAGTCGATGATCGTCAGGTGGCTTGGAGCAAATCCCGCACGCCGTACAGGTTAGGGGCGCGGCCGGCCACGAAGGACGCGGCCCGAAGGGCGCCCTCGGCGTAGGCGCGGCGGCTGAAGGAGCGGTGGCTGAGCCGGATCTCCTCGCCGTCGCTGGCGAAAATGATTTGGTGCTCGCCGGGATTGCCGCCGCCGCGAACGGCGTGGATGCCGATCTCGCCGCGGTGCCGACGGGCGATTCCATGCCGTCCGAACCTGGCGCGGTCCTCCACATCTATGCCTAGCGCGCCCGCGATCGCTTCCGCCAACGCCAGCGCGGTGCCTGACGGCGCGTCGGCCTTGTGCCGGTGGTGCGTCTCGACAATCTCGATGTCGAAGCCGGGCAGGGCGGCGGCGATGGTCGGGAGGACAGCGAGCAGGGCCGCTATCCCGAGACTCATGTTGCGGGCGTAAAAGACCGACACCTTGACGGCGGCGGCTTGAAGCTCGTCGAGATGGGACGCTGCCAGGCCAGTGGTCCCAGTGACGAAGGCGATGCCGGTCTCGGTGCAGGCCCTGGCGTAGGCGGACGTGCCCGCCGGCGTCGTGAAATCGATCAGGACATCCGCCGCCGCCAACAGCGATCGGTCGTCCGCAAGCGTCGCCGTCCGCACCGCCGTCCCGGCAGTCTCGTGCCGGCGAACATCATCGTTGGCTCCGCCGGGCCGGATCAAGCCGCCGACAATGGTGACGTCCGGCATCTGAGCCGCTGCCGAGACGATTTCTCTGCCCATGCGTCCGCCAATCCCCGAGACCATGATCCGTATGCTCATGGGTGCCTCACGCGGTGCTGGTGTCCATCCGGGGCGGTGTCGCGGGACTCGGAAAAGTTGCCCCGCGGCGCCGCCGTGCTGCAGTGCATTTGCGCTCGCTACGCGGCGATGGCGCGGGCCGGGACGTGGGGACAGGCCGCGAGCGCCGCTTCGAGCCGTCGCCGGCCGGGCTCGGAGAGGGGAACGAGCGGCAGCCGCACCTCGGCGTCGCAGAGGCCGAGCAGGCTGGCCGCGGCCTTGACCGGCACCGGGTTCGTTTCAATGAACATCGCCCGGCACAGATCGAACAACCCGCGGTGCATCGCTCGGGCCGCGCCGGCATCGCCACCTAACCAGGCGTCGGTCAACGCGGCCACGGCGCCGGGCACCACGTTCGCGACGACCGAGACGACGCCCCGGCTGCCGACGCTCATGATCGGGAGGGTCAGCGAGTCGTCTCCGGAGAGCACCACGAAGTCGTCCGGCGTTTCGTTCACGATCTGGCTCACCTGGTCAAGCACGCCGCTCGCTTCCTTGATGCCGGCGATCGTTGGCATCCGCGCCAGCCGGGCCAGCGTGTCCGGAAGTAGGTTCACCCCGGTCCGGCCCGGCACGTTGTAGAGGATGATTGGTAGGTCAGTCCCGTCCGCGATCGCGCTGAAGTGGGCGAAGAGGCCCTCCTGGGTCGGCTTGTTGTAGTAGGGCGTGACGATTAGGGCGGCGTCGGCGCCAAGCTCCTGGGCGCGACGGGTGCGCGCAATCGTGGTCCGAGTGCTGTTTGTCCCGATGCCGGCGACGATCGGCACCCGGCCGGCGGCTTGCTCGACCACGATGGCGATCACCCGGCCTTGCTCCGCGGCGGTCATGGTCGCGACCTCGCCGGTCATGGTCGCGACCTCGCCGGTCGTGCCGCACGGCACGAGACCGTGGATGCCTGCCGAAACCTGGAAGTCCACCAAGGCGCGAAGGGCTGGTTCGTCGATCGTGTCGTTGCTGAACGGCGTAATCAAGGCGGTGAAGGAACCGGCAAGTTGGGACATGGTCGGTGATTCGACAGCGCGGGTCATGTGTCGTCTCCTGTTCTGCATCATCGTTCGGGCGCTGGCACGGGGTGCAAGAGGACTGGCGAAGCGGCCAGCCCGAGGATTGCCAGGCGTCAGGGTGTCGGATCGATTTGCTGAGGTGAGCGTCGGCGCCGCCGGTCAACGACCGGGGCACCTAGGGCTTGGACGGCGCCAGGGGCACGGTGAACGTGTCGCGACGTGAGCGGTGAGGATGACTGATGTGTTCCACGCTAGACTCCGAATGCGCTGGCGGCGACACCCAGGGTCCGGGGCTCGGGCGGCAACAGGGCACAAAAAAAGCCGCCGATCCCCGGTCGGGAACGAGCGGTGTCCGGCTCGTGGTACCATCCCACTTCGCCGTTCCATCATGGGAACGGCCTTTATCCGCATGGCATTCGACGCGATGCGGCGGCTCAATAACGGGAGCCGATTGGTCCGGCTGGACCTCCCGCCGCCGCCTACTGAATCGGCGTCAGATGCCGATCGTTTGGGGGCGGAGCTCCGAGGGCTTATCCGCTGGCGTTCCCGGTCCCGCTTCGCAGCGACCGCGGTTCTCTTGCCCAATCCCACCAGGGACCTGTCCTCATCCTCGCTTCGCTCTTCGGTTGTTGTCGCCACGGTAGCAATTGGAACGGCGTCTGTCAATCCCCGGCCAGATGCTCAAGTCCCGCCAGTAACGAACTTGGCGATGCTGCGATCGTTCTACCTTGGCCGCGGGCGGGTTCGTTCGACTTGCTGGAGCTTCACTTTGAGCCGCCGCAGCTCGTATTTCTGCTGCTTCGTGCGCACTGCTTTTGGATGTGGATGTCGATCCGGTCCAGCAGCGGCCCCGAGATTCACTTTTGCTAGCGGGCGATGGCCGATCCGGCGCAGGGGCATTCCCGCATCGGGTCACCGAGGTAGCCGCAGGAACATGGATTCACGGCGGCGACCAGGACAAAAGGATCACAATCGACCCGTCTCCGCCTCATTTTCACTGGTGATTGATCTAGAGCGGAGGGGATCGGACGCCGCGTAGACGCCGACACTTCTTGCTCATCTTCCTCGCCAGGTCTGGGGAGCTACCACGCCTGTAAGAGTTCCTTGAGGTCGGCCATAGGGTTGCCCTCACCTATCGCGGTGATCCGAAAGAGGTGCGGCCCGCGCCGGAGGTAGACGGTCGCCTCGTATCCCCCTTCAACTGCCCCAGCGATCGCGCGGGCCTCATCCGCTCGCCCCTCAGGCACCGTGGTGGGTGAGAGCCGGAGCACCTCCGCGCGAGCATCGAGGAAGTAGGGAAGTGCCGCCGCCGCAGCTTGGTGGTCGGCCAGCCGGAAGACCGAGACCTCGAGACGGCTGGCGCCGGATCGGGTCTTCCCAGTGAAGACCCGCGCCGCGCTCTCGCGCCAGCCCCAGTTCTGGAAGAGCCGTTCAGCCTCCGTCACATCGAGAAATGTCGTGGCAATGGTTCCAGCGCTCCGCGCATGCTCCTCCGTCATGTGCAGGCCGGTCTCGATGTGGGCTTCATTCGGAAGAAGGTCGAACAATGCCGATGAAACGACGCGTGGTTCATCGACGAGTTGGCGCAAGGGAATCAACAGCGTTTCGAAGACGTCCGCCGTTGGATCGCCATTTGGGGCAATCCCAGCGGCCCGAAAGATCAGGTTGCCCCGTCGCGCATAGATGACGAGCTCGCGTCCGTTGACGGCCTGGCCGGTTAGTGCCTCCGTCTGGTCGGCAAACAGTCCAACGTCGAGCGGCTCATATCCCAGCGCGTTCCGTCGCGCCGCTGCGAAGTACGACAGAGCGGCGGCCGCGCCATCGACTGAGGAGAAGCGATGGATGCCGAGCGATACCCAGCCGACGGCATTCGGCGGCGGCGCATCCGAGGCATAGATGCGGTAGACGTTCTCCTCCCACCCCCATTGGACGAGCAACTGGCGTGTCCGCTCCGGATCGGGCAGTTCCTCCACCATGTCTGTAAGTGTAGAGATGCCTTCCGCTTCCAGACGGAAGGGCTGACGCTGCGGCAGGTCCAGCACAGAGGGGAGGAGGGCCGCAATGGAGAGCTGTGTTGGGACTTGCGGCTGGTCCGGTGGTTGCGGTGCAGCGGAGAGCTGCCAGCCGCAGCCAGTCACCCCGTCGAGGTAGCCCCGCATGAAGGCGATCACCCGGTCGTCGTTGATGCCATGCGCGCCAGGGGCATCCTGCGGCAACCCGAGGGGATCGCCCGCCGCCGCCGAGCCCATGACCGCTTCCGTGATGTCTCCAGGATCGAGCAGCCCCTGTTGGCCGGCTTTGCTGGCATAGGCGCCGGCGAAGCAGTCCGCCTGCAACTCGAACGCATTGCCCGGCTCCGGCACAATGCCCACCAGCCATTGCGCGTGGTGTCCCCATTCATGGGCCATGACGACGATCGGGGCAAAGTCCCCAATCTGGAGATCATGCGCGGCGAACCCCCGCGGTGAGTAGTAGATTGTTTCATTGCGCGGGCAGTAGAAGGCGAAGTCTTGGGGGCCGGCGGCTCCGCACCCGGTCTGGACTGGCCTCTCCAGGGGGATGACAGCCGGGGCGCGATACACTACCCCTGCCTCCGAGAAGATTCCGAACCAAAAGGCATCGAGCTCTTCGAGCACATCGGCGAACTGGCCAGCATAGCCCTGACTTTCGCGGACGTAGCGATTGGGTTCGGGTGTGCTTTGCGCTGACACAACCATGGCAAGCGCCGAACCATACGTGGCAAGCACGACAGTGCTGAGGAGAGCGAAGCGCATGAGGAACAACATCGGCGATCTCCCGCTCACGGTGACGGCCACCGTCACAGCGATAAACGTCAAGGCAGCGAAGTATTCCCGTTCCCAGGATCTCATCTCAACCCGGTCAGCGCTACTCCTCTATCCTACTCTAAGAGCGGGCACCGCCAGTACGCAGAGGCAACCGCTGACGTTTGCCGGTAGCGGCGGCTCCCCAATTTCCTGCCCCCTTCCTCAGCACAAAAGCTTCACAATCGACCTCCCGCGACTCCCTTCTACCTCACCGTATCGCTCCCCGAGCGTATTCGCGAACGCGCGGCAGACTAGAGCGGGTGTTCTAGGTAAACTGGAAAGACTACTAGCCGCCCGCGTCAGGTGCGAACCTGCCGGGCGAATGCCACTGACTGTCGAGGAGTCGAGGCAATGACAAGCTCACATTGGGGTCCGCCGTATTCCCCCTGGATGACCGAAAGTTCGTCCGGTTGGCTTTTGGACTATGCAGACTTGCAGGATGCGACCTGCGCCCACCCCCTTCCCAGTTGTCGCGCCCTCCTCGACGAACCACTCAAGATCTTCTCGAACAGGGGCAGATGGCCGAGCCACGTTTGCGGACAGGTGCTTACTGCGTCACTCGTCCGTTGGTCAATCAATCGCATCATCAGTCAGCACCTGACCGGGTCGCCAGACTCCCAACGATGGATGGAATACGCCGCAAATCATCAGACTCTGCCGGTGGATCGGGATGCACTTCATGGTCGCGTCCTCTGGCTTGGACGCCACGAGTGGCGAGAGCCAGATTCCTATGACCGAGAACGGCGTTTCGTGGATCTGATGGGTGAGTTCGATTTCGTGGAAGAGAACCGAACTCGTCTTGTCAGCGGCGACATGCTTCCAAACGGCGAGCTGGAGACCATCGAAGAGGCAGCCCTGATCCTGAGCGGTGAGAGCGCGAGAACCGCGTGGAGGCTGTATTTCTTAGCAGTCACAACAAATAAAAAGGACGATGTGGACGGAGATCTGTACGCTGACGAGGTCAACGGGCTCGACTGGGTACCACCCTACGGCTTTGCAGCCTTCACACCATCCCGCGTATTGATGACACTAGCCGGTGACCCAACTTCAGACGGCCTCATCCGTCTCTACCGAAATGCTTCCGAATGGTGGACTACCGCAATGGCAGGGTTTCGAATCCGCCGGCCCGGCAGGCCGAAGGTAGTCGTTCCCTCAGACCTAATCCGGGCAACGTACTGGGAAATGCGAGATGACGCGGCCGGGACCCCTGATGACCACGATCCGACGCAGGAAGATGTCTGCGATCGACTGACGTCTCTCGGCCATCGGATAAGCCCGAAAACCTTGCGCAAGGGACTTCGCAGTGACGGCTTCACCCGATGGCCCCCACCTCGGCCATCGATCCCGCCCCAAGACGCCATCGTCTGAAGGAATGTACGGTAACAATTGGTTTCTACCTTTGTTGCCGCCGAAACCGAACTATCGCTCGCTATCCTCATTCTGACGGCGGATTTCCGCCATCAGACGGAGGTCGCGAGCGATGTTTGAGTTGGAGCGACTTGACGAGGGTACTCAGTTCAGGCTAGCCAGGGTCGCTGCCGGCCTGAGCCAGTACGACGTCGCGACGCGTGCAGGTGTCGCACCTCAGAGAATCTCGGAGCTTGAACGAGGCCGAGGGCAGCTTCCTCCAGTCGTAATTGAGCGAATTCGCGGCGTCCTTGACGAAGCCAACCGTGCGGAGGCTCCCGATGCGGCGGCCTGAAGTGTTGTGCCCTCCGCTTGTCCCGTCTGCCGCGCGACCAAAAGGTCCGCCTCTCCCGAATGAGCATCCCAACAGCCACAGCGACCGCAATGCCAGCAGTCCACCGCTCTCCACTGAGGATGCAATCGCGGTCGCAAAGGTGTACCGACTCATCGAGGTCATCGCAGCGAGACATCCCATCGACAAGCTGGAAGCGGCATAGCAAGCCCGATGGCGGTCAGGCAGACCCGGCTGGAGGGATTGATGGAGCGCCTTCATGCCTAACCACTCTACGACATCTCCCTGGGGCACCAACGAACGGATCGACCATTTCACGCGTGACGGGTGTCACTATGGTCGCTGAGCCGAACCTCACGACCTCGGAGCGCCATCGCGCTGCCGTTCGCCTTGCCGGCCTGCTCGGCTACCCAGTCTTTCCCGCTCACACCGTAGACGATCAGGGCCGATGCACGTGCGGGAAGAACTGCGGACGCGACATTGGGAAGCATCCGATCGCGGAGCTGGCGCCGAGGGGGCTGCTGAACGCCACGAATGACCCGAACGAGGTGGACCGCTTCTGGCGATCGCGCCCGGAGGCGAACATCGCCGCTCGTACCGGTGCCGAGAGCGGTATCGTCGTTTTCGATGTCGATCCCCGTGATGGCGGTCGGGAGAGCCTGGCCAACCTCGAGGACGAACTCGGACTGCTTCCAGCGGATGTTCCTCGAGCTCGCACGGGTGGTGATGGCGATCACCTGGTCTTTGCGCATCCCGGTCGGCGCGTCACTAGCCGCACCAAGATCGCGCCTGGGGTCGACATTCGTGCCGATGGGGGCTACTTCATCGTCGCACCCAGCCGGCACGCGAGCGGACGGTGCTACGAATGGCTGCCCGGTCGTAGTCCCTTCGACGTGGATCCACCGGAACTGCCGGTCACATGGCTCGACTTCCTGTGCCGGAACCAGCGGGAACGACCGCCGGCGGACTCCACCGGGATCGGCGACTTTGAGCTGAGCGCGGACCAGATCGCGGCGGTAGTGGCGATCCTCGCCCCGTACTACGTCGAAGGCATCCGCCATGACCTCACGTTGGCGTTCGCCGGCTGGCTCGGCCAGCAGCAATACTGCGAGGCTTCGGTTGCCGCGGCGATCGAGCGGCTGGCCCTCAGGGACGCCGAACTGCGGGGCCGGCTTCGCAACGTAGTGTCCACGTTCAATCGGTTGGCCGCCCGCGAGAGCGTCTTGGGGTGGCATCGCCTCAAAGAGCTCCTGCCCGATTCCACGCTCAAGTTGCTCGGGGGTCTCGTGGGCACCTATCCGCGCCTGATCGTGGGAGCGCATCGTACCGGCTCGAACGGCACTAGTCCGCCAGATGAACCGCCGCCGGAAAATGAGCCCGACGATGGAGATTCGGCCTCTGCGCTGGCGATCCACCTTACTGATCTCGGGAATGCTCGCCGCTTGGTCGAACAGCACGGCATCGACCTGCACTACTGCGGTGTTTGGGGCAAATGGCTTTGTTGGGATGATCGTCGCTGGATGATCGACGATACCGGCGAGGTGGCCCGGCGAGCCAAGCGAACGGTGGGCAGTATCTACGCGAAAGCTGGCCTGCTCGAGGATCGGGACGAACGCAAGCAACTCGTCAAGCATGCGCTCCGATCTGAAGCCGCGGCGCGGATTGAGGCGATGATCAAGCTGGCGTCCACGGAGCCCGGCATTCCGATCCGTCCGGACCAACTGGATACCGATCCCTGGTTGCTCAACGTCCAGAACGGCGTCGTGGACCTACGAACGGGGAAGCTTCTGCCGCATGATCGCGCGCGCCTCATCACGAAGATGGTCCCGGTAACCTACGACCCGGACGCAACGTGTCCAATCTGGGACACCTTCTTTACCAAAATCCTCGGCGGCAAGCCGGAGCTGATGCAGTTCGTCCAGCGGGCGATCGGCTATAGCCTGACCGGCCGGGTGACCGAGCGCGTGCTCTTCATGCTCTACGGTCTCGGTCGCAACGGGAAGAGCACCTTGCTCGATACGACGCTCGAGTTGCTGGGCGATTACGCGGTCCGCACGACGACGGACACTATCCTCGCCACACGGGACGGCGGCGTGCCGAACGACATCGCTCGGCTCAAAGGCATGCGCTTTGTCTTCGCCTCGGAGGCCGAAGAGAATCGTCGGCTCGCGGAAGCTAAGGTCAAAGACCTCACCGGCGGCGACACAATCAGCGCCCGCTTCATGCGGGCCGAGTGGTTCGATTTTCGGCCGGAGTTCAAGATCTTTCTTGGCACGAATCACCGACCGGACATACGGGGAACTGATTCCGCGATCTGGGACCGCATCCGCCTGATCCCGTTCTCTGTCCGCATCTCTGATGACGAGGTCGATCCTGATCTCAAGGACAAGCTCCTCGCCGAACGCGCCGGCATCTTGCACTGGGCCGTGGAGGGTTGCCTGGCGTGGCAGCGCCAGGGCCTTGGCGCGCCGGTTGAGGTCCTGGAAGCCACCAATGCCTACCGCAGGGAATCAGACCTGGTTGGTCAGTTCATTGATGACGAGTGCATCGTCGGTGAGATCGAGCGGTGCACCGCGAAAGAACTCTATACCGCCTACTCCAGCTGGTGCGGCGGTGGGGGCGAGAAGCCGAGTGCGCAAAAGGCATTCGGTCAGCGGCTCGCGGAACGCGGCTTCGATTCCGCTCGGGTCGGAAAGTCACGAGCACGGTACTGGATCGGCATCGGTCTTCGGCCACGAGAGCGGGGATTGAGCGATGAATCACGCTGATGGCGGACGCGTTTTCGCGAGGCGGACGCATGTTCGCGGGAATCCGAATGACCTAGGAAAATGGGACGTCTCGCGAGTGATACGGACATACGCGGTCACATGCGTCCGCCCTCCAATGCGTCCGCCTCTGGTTGAGGCAACGGGCAACCGTCGAAGGCGAGTAGACATGTCCAGCCCCGGATCCCAACGGTCCCCAGAGCTGGGTCACCGCGCCGACGCCGCTTACCGCGGTGAGGCCACGCTGCGCCGGCTCGCGGTCTCTCCAGACCAAGTCACGACCTTCGTCTTACCGATGTTTTCCGCCCACACCAAGGAGAAGGACGCCCGGTATCGGTGGTTCCTGGACCGTCACGGTGTCACCTGCTGTGAGTTGGACGCCCTCGACCCGAACGTGCTGCGGCGATCGGTCGCGGAGGCCACTGGCGCGGTGATCGACTGGCCACGGTGGCATCGGGCCGAAACGGTCGAGCACGCCGACCTGCGGAGCCTGTCCGACTTCCTGACCGGCTGGCCGGGGGCGGCGTGAGCGCTAGTGTCGGGCAGGCCCAAGAATGCGGAGGAAACCATCCGGTGGCGAGTGACGGGACGTGCCAGCAGTGCGGTGAGGAACGCATGGGGGATCGGCGGGAGGTGACCTGTCAATGGGGCGTGCCTGCATGGTACGTCGACGGTCTCGGCCGCTCTGGTTGGTTCGGCGGCATCATGGGAATGGCGACGGTGACGACCGGAGACAGGGGATGAGCCGGCGGCTTTGGCGCTGTCGCAACCGCGGGTGTCCAATCCCGCATGGAGCCGTCCTCGGCTCTTTCGCCCGGGAGGGCGTGCTCTCGGTCGATCGTGCGGTGCTGAACCTCCAGTGCTTTCTGGAAGTGCGTCGTACCGCAGTCACCTGTCCGCAGTGTGGTCGGGTTCGGGACTTCTACGGTCCCGTGGTGCTTGTTCATCGGACACCCGGGACGGGCGCCGGCTAATTGCCCAGAGCCCGTGCTCGGGGGCAGGGCAACGTGGCGGGGCGGCAAGTCAATATCACGGGGCACTCCGAGTCGGATGCCGAGTAACGAGTGAGCCGTGCCTGGCAACGATCCACACTGGTCTGCTCGCCGAGCGCCAGGGCGAGGTCGACCGCGCACTAATCAGGCGGCCGGAGTCGACAGGACAGCGATGGTCTCTCCCGACCCAGCGACCGTGAGTGCCGATCGGATCGTCAGTGGTCCGGACGCCCCTGGATCGGCCGATGCAGACGGCATCGGCGGCCACGACCGCAACATCAGCCAACCTGAACGACTACCCGGGCAAGGTTGGATTGGAGGCCCGGCTGACGGTGGCCAGCATTGACCCGACCCGTGCCGGCGCCATCATTGCCACCATCGTCAAGCGCGTTCGGTCATTCTGGCTGGTTGGTGCCACCCATGCCCCGAAGCCACCATGCAAACGGCGATGTTGTTGGAGCCGGGGTACCACGCGGTGTAGCCTCGAGTGGGGATCAGCTCGACCCGGTGGCGGCCTTTGCCAGGCATGGCGATTAGTCTCGTGTGCCCACCGTGGGAGCGGGGAGGGCGATAGTTTCGTCAGAGCGGGCCACTAGGTCCTCAGGCGGTAAGCAGTCCGGATGTCAGTGAGTTGGACATTGCGGGCCCGAAGTGAGCGTCGCATCTGGTTGAAAACGTCGACTTGGGTGAACGGATCACAGAGAGTAAGAACGAGCGAGAACGGGATGCCTTTTGCCGGAATCTGGACACCTTGCCGTGTGAGAGTCGACACGACCACTTTCCATTGGGATGAGTCTCCGACGCCGTGCCTCGTCGTCCTAGTCCACCGCTTCACCGTGTGCCACTTCAAACCATGCGCGATTCGGTGTCGTTCGCGTCCTGAAGAGAACGAATCCGAGAAAAAGCCCTTGTATTTGATCTCTCCCGTCTGACGGTCGATGCGTTCCTGCCGGAGGCAGGCTTCGACGTTGACCCTGACGGTCTCGCTGCCAAAAGCCGGATCGAGAGGCGGACGGTAAACCAATGTCATGGTGGCCGATCCCCGACAGCGGCCCGATTTGTCAACAAGCCCCTCGGGCCATTGGAACACAAAATTGAGTTCTTGCCTCACGCCGATGCTCGACTCAAACACCAGTGAGATGCCGTTGTCGTCCGTCGAGAGGAGATCAGCCGCCCTCGCTGGAACGCCGAAGCCAACGAAATCGCCGGCGACCGTGTTCAGAAGCCGATCGGTGGTGCAGGTCGGCATCGTAGAACCGTGGACGGCGAGCGCCACGATCGTCTCCCGCTTGGCCTCGCCTTCAATGGTGTGATCGATGTTTGCAAGGGTCTTGGCGACCAACGGGGCTGCGAAGCTCGTGCCGCTGCGCGTCACATAGCCACCGACTGGGCCGAAGGACCGTAATCCTCCTACAGCGCTAGCTGCACCTCCGATGTGAGCAAGGTCGGGCTTGCGTCCCAAACCAATGCCGGGCCCACGACGCGTGTACTGACTGGGTCTGAGGGACAGCGACGAGTTGCAGCGCTGGTCCAAAGCACCCACAGTGATACTTCGGAGGCTTTCGCCCGGCTGCAAGATTCGGTCTTTGTCGGCATGCCTGTAACTGCCCAACATCTGCAGCACGTCATTTGGGTCGTCTCCCCACTCATCTCTCAGGTACGGATCCTCAAGGTTGCCAGCGGGAAGGACCATGATGACGTCGTGTCGGTCGATGATATCGTCGATTTTGGCTGCGAACGGACCGTATGTATCGTCGGAGATGAGCTTATTCTTGGCGGCCAGCGACATGTTGTAGACACGGACGCCCAACCGCCGCGCAACCGCGATCTCGGCGTCCAACTGCTCCAGGAGGTCAATAAATCCTCTGGGATACACAGATGCCGCACGAAAATCGGAGGTCACATGGATACCGACATCATAGATCTTACAGGGGCGTTCTGTCAGTTCCTCCAAGTTGTTAAGTTCCGAGCCATCAGCGATTAGCCCAGCGATGAATGTGCCGTGCGCTTGATCCTGATTGGTGGGATCGACGATGTCGACGGCATCAACAACCCAGTCTCTCAGGTCGTCGATCTGAGCCACGCCAGTATCCACGACGCCGACGAGGGGGTAGGTCGCCTCGGCAATAGGTGCCTGCCAAACCATTGCGACTGGTCGTTCGATCGGAATTGTTTCTGCCGACTCCGGTCGGATGATGGGCGGAAGCATGACGCGCCGAACGAGAGGCTCTTCGTCCAGTAACTCGAGCACACGCTGGAGAAACCGCGTCCTCAGAGGCTCGACGCCATCGGAATTTGGTAGCGGCAAAACGGCAAAGCCCGATCTCGCCCACCATTCAGTTGGAGCTTCTAGTTGAAGCTCGGGGTGCAACGAAGCGAGTCGGCGTCCGAACGCTGCAAATTCGGATCGTGTCGCGGCTCCACCGATTCCAGTTCCGGAGCTCGCACGTTCGCTCATCGGTCGAAACAGGTGCAGAACGAAGAGGTTCCCCGCAGTGGGCGAAGCAAGCCACGCTGCGCTCTGCTCGGCGGAGAAATCCCGCTTGTCATCTGAGCGGTAACGGTCGAAGCGTTCAACGGCACCGAGTTCGCTTCTGATCCGGGTGGGATGAGGAGTATCCCTCCCGGCCCTATTCGGTTGTATCCGAGTCTCAGGCTCAGCCTGCTCAGCCGCGTTCCTTACGTTCTGCAGGGATCCTGCCGAAACCTCGATGAGCAGGTCTCCGATATCGGACACGCCGATCACTGGTGCCCATTCGGGTCTGAAGAGCGCCTCAGTAGGCCGATGACTCTTTGCTAAGGCGTCCGAGCGCAAACGAACCTTGGCGTAGGCCACCGACTGGCCCTGGGCGGCAATGTACTCCCGCGCTTCG
Organism: Chloroflexota bacterium; assembly: GCA_030859715.1. Taxonomy (GTDB): domain Bacteria; phylum Chloroflexota; class Chloroflexia; order Thermomicrobiales; family UBA6265; genus JACCYK01. Next base: position 2,786 of record JALZJP010000231.1, on the reverse strand, counting down.
TCAATTTGGCTGATGACCGCCGTCTGATGCTGCCGAAATGCCTCATCTCGACCTGCAAAGAAATCCTTCCTTCTTCCGCCACCCGCTGGCTCAACCTCGGTGATGTACTCGGTGCTGTTCTGAACGATCTGGACCGGGTTATTTGGCATCGGCGTTCCTTTCGGAGTGCACCCAGCGGCTGATGGTCGATTGGTTTGTTCCCAGGAGGCCAGCTAAGCCCTTCTGCGTGAAGTGATATCCGGGATCACTGATCAACGCTTGGGCTAGTCGGTCCAGACGGTCCTCAAGAACGTCCCAACGGGAAGGGTCTGATTGCCTTGAGCGTGTGGTTGCCGCAATCCGGGATGCCTCGAACACAGAAGGCTCACCACCTCGGTTCATGACCAGGTAGCGTTTCATCGAATTGCAGAAGGTCTCGATCTCCGAACCAGTCTGGCCCTCGGTCTGCCATGTGAGATACTCGATCTCGGCATCCTGCAATTTGACGCCGGTCATGTACCGTTCAATGATCCTCCGGCGCTGCTGCGGCCCGGGAATAGGTACCGCGATCGTCACGTCAAACCGCCGCCAGATTGCCGGGTCAAGCAGATGGTCGTGGTTGGTAACGGCGATGGTAAATCCTCTCTCTCGTCTCGCATCCAGACATTGCAGGAGCGAGTTCACCACGCGCTTGATTTCTCCAATCTCCTGCGGATCATCGCGAACCTTTGCCAGTGCGTCGAACTCGTCGAGTAACAACACACACTGATAGCGATTCGCGAACTCAAAGAGCATCGAAATGTTGCGGGCGCTCGTACCGAGAAAAGATGAAATCAGCCCGTCGAGCTGGGCTGTAACGAGGGGGAGATTAAAGCCTGATGCGACACGACGAGCGAGTTCGGTCTTTCCGGTTCCGGGAGGCCCGAATAGCAACAGGGTCGTCGGTGGCTTCACGCCGACAGCCAGCAAGTCTTTCCGCACGTGCCACTCATCGATCAACGCAGCGACCGCGACATCTAAACGTTCGGGCAAAATTGGGAAGTGACTATGATCGAGTGCATCCGGGAACGTGACGGTGGCCAGTGGTACTCCCGATTCGCGGTCAACCGGTGGCCGAACGGTAGGTGAAAGCCGCTCAGGAGAGGCCATTCCGTGCAGCACGACCTGACTCGGAACAAGCGTTGAGGCAACCTCGATCGGATCCAAGAGGCGATCTAGCGCTGCGGCCTGGTCTGCCCGACCCTCCTTCGCCAGCGCATTTTTGAGCTTCCTGACGTGTCGTTGCGTTGTCGGCGAAGCTCCAGACATCACCTCGCGGCAGATGGCGAGCACGATCGGGAAGTGGTCCATTTCTGCATCCCGGTGAGTGAAAAAGCATAGTCGTCGCACGATTTGTCCAGTATCGCGCATTGATCGGCATAATACTAGACCCTTCGTGCATAATCATAGCTAGTGACGTGGCGAGAAGAACTGCCCTCAACTCTGCGTCGTCTGGGGCGGGCCGCGGGTCAATTAGAGCCAGCACGCGGAGCGGTCCTACCGCTTCGGCTGCCCCGCGTCAGCGATGGCTGGCCCGCTTTCCTCGTTGCCATTCGTCTTGACAGCCCCCGACCGCCTGCTTTGATCCCGCAACGTTCAACCGATCGCGCTGCCACGCCGGAATGGTGACAATGGAGTCGGCTCGCTTCGATGCCCTGGCTCGCCGCCTGGCCGGCACCACCATTGCCGCACCGCCCTGGCCGACCTCGGTGTCTGTAACCGCTGTTGCCATCGCGCGGAGACGGCTGTGACGGCCCCTGAGCAGTGCGGGCTCTGCTGCAGCGGACGATGTGTTCCCGGGAGCGATCCACTCACCTGTGCCTAGGTGTGACCGGGAAGCGGGTGCGGCCATAACGGTGGGGCGGACAGGCCAGTCCCGAGCCTCACAGTTCTCCAGTCCGCAGGCGCCATGCAGGCAGCCTAGAGTCGTGTGACGCCCTGACTCTGGTACAATGATGGTCAACAAGTGAGTGGTGGACGCATTAGGGCCGCCGGACGCGAGCAGAAACGCTCGCCCGGCGGCTTCTCGTTTGTCTGGAGCCAGAGCATGCCAAAGCCAGCACCGCAAGTTGAGTCAACTGAGAGTCGAACCGCCATCACCACACTCCTGCCGGACCCCCGCAACGCTCGGGCGCACAGTGCGCGCAACCTGGAGCTCATCGCCCAATCCCTGCATGAGGTCGGCGCTGCTCGCAGCATCGTGGTGGATGAGACCGGCACCATCCTCGCCGGCAACGCCACCGTCCAGGCCGCCCACCAGGCCGGCATCACCGGTGTCCGCGTCATCGATGCCGACGGTAGTGAGCTGATCGCCGTCCGCCGCACGGGGCTCTCCCCCGACCAGAAGCGCCGTCTCGCCCTCCTCGATAACCGCACCGCCGAACTCGCCACCTGGGATACCGAAGTCCTGGCCTCGCTGGTCGACGACACCGACCTCTCCGCGCTCTGGGAGGCCGACGAGCTCCACGACCTCCTGGGGGAGCCCGAGGACGTTGGATTGCTGGCCGATCCCGAGCTTGTGCCCGAGCCACCCACTGACCCCGTCACCCAACCAGGTGATCTCTGGTTGCTCGGTCCCCACCGCTTACTGTGTGGCGATAGCACCAACCCCGCTGATGTCGCTCGGCTGATGGATGGGAAACGGGCGGTGCTGATGGCCACCGACCCGCCCTACCTGGTCAACTACCAGGGCGGCAACCATCCCCAGTCCTGGCACAACACGCCAGCGGTCAAAGACAAGCACTGGGACGACTACGTCGAGGGCGACG
>JALZJP010000204.1 GCA_030859715.1 Chloroflexota bacterium | reverse complement strand
GCCTCGAGCGGGCGGTCACGGCGGCTCAAGGCGCACTGGGGGACGACGCGTATGCCCGGGAGGCGGCCGCCGGCCGCGCCTTGTCGTTACCCGAGGTCGTGGCCGAGGCGGCGGCGCTGGCGGCCGGACTCACGGCCACGGCGGCATCCCCGGCCGCCCCGGACGATGCTTTCGGCCTCTCGCCGCGCGAGCGGGACGTGCTGCGTCTGCTGGTGGCGGGGCGATCCAACCCCGAGATCGCCGACACCCTCTTCATCGGCCGCGGCACGGTCAAGACCCACGTCAGCAACATCCTCGCCAAACTCGGCGCCGCCTCCCGGACCGAGGCCAGCGCCATCGCCCACCGCCACGGCCTCGTCTGAGCCGTAGGTCTTGAGTCGCACGGACAGTCGTTCTGCTTGAGCGAGCGCGGCTTGATTGGACGCGTTTCGCCTGGCCGATCTGATGCCATCAACCCCGGAGGCAGAGCCGTGTTCAGTCCTGAAGGGACTTCGTGATGTTAAGCGCGGAATTCATTCCAGCGCGTCGCATCCGCGACATCGGTCATGCCCGGCCATGTTGAGAACCGCTCTCGGCTACGGGGAATATGGGGAAACCCCTTCGAGCCACAGGACCGGTTCATCCGAGCGGCCTTGACCTTCTTGGATTAGACCGTTTTGACTGTCTTGCGGCACCGACGCCACGTCGTCCAACCAGTCGCGAGCATCCTGGACGCTCGCGTTCGGACTGTCCGCGTAGAAGAGGGCCAGGGCGCCGGCGACATGGGGCGCGGCCTGGCTCGTCCCGCTCGAAAGCACGGTGCCGCCCCGGCGCCGGGTGGACCGGATGCAGACGCCCGGCGCCGCGATGTCGACGTCCTGACCGAAGTTGCTGAACGAGGCATAGGTGTCGTCCCGCTCACGGCCGCATCGGGCGCCCTCGCCGCCTGGCTTGCCATCGCTGTCGGCGAAGGCCGAGACCGTGATTGCCTCGGGGAAATTCGCCGGGATAAAGTTGGCCGCGTTCTCGCCCTGGTTGCCGGAGGACACCACCACCGCGATGCCGGCGTCGAGGACGACCCGGCAGACTGCCCGGTGGAACGCCTCCTCACAGTCGCTGGCCTTCCCCCGGTCACCCAGGCTCATGTTCACCACATCGATGACGCCCCGATTGCGGTACACCCAGTCGAGGCCGCACACCACCGAGGAGACCGAGCCGACGCCGCCGGCGTTGAGGACCTTGACCGCGTGCAGCCGGACGCCGGGCGCCACCCCGACCGCACCGTACCTATTGTCCCGCGCCCCGACCGTCCCGGCGATGTGGGTGCCGTGGCCGTTGCCGTCTTTCGTCGATTTGCCCGGGCCGATACAGTTCTTCCCATTGCGCACATTCAAATCGCGCGCCTTCCGGTTGCTCGCCCGGTCGTCCGGCGCCTGCTTGCGCTGGATGCCGGTGTCGAGGATCGCGACATCGGCGTTGACGACCTTCGGCACCGGATCGGCCCAGGCGTCCTTCGCCCGGATCCGGCGCACCCCAGTCGGGGTCACCTGGCGCGTCGCTTCGAGCGGCGCGTCCGGCGAAATGAGCTCCACCAGGGATGACCGGCTCGCCGCCGCCACCGTCGCCGCCGGCAGCCGCCCCGCGAACCCGCTGAACACATCCCGATAAATGTAGGTCGGTTCGACCCCAAGCTCCCGCGCCGCCGCCACCGGATCGACCCCGTCCCGCAGGACAACGATGACCTCGTCACTGGCGACGATCTGCGCCGCCGGCGCCGCCACGACCGGCCCCCCGGGCCCGACCGGCAGCAGCTCCACGAGCAGGATCAACCCCGCGCACAGGAGAACGAGACGCGACACCATTGACCGATCGTTGCTCACGCTGCTGCTTTCCTTCCAACACTATGATCGACAATCATGGTTTGAGCTTGAGAATCAGCCGGCGTTAGCCGGGTTCGTGATTTCAGCGCGGGGGTTCAGCCCCGCGCTTGGTAGCCAACGCACGGCTGACCCGCTTCATGTTCTTCATCAAGCATAGGCGGAATCGTCGCTACTTGCCGAATGAGCAGTGAATCCCCGGCTACCAAAGGCGCCGGGGACTCACTCGTGTTTACGGCGCGAAGAGCTGGCGATACGCCGCATAGGCCGCGAAGCCAAGCCCCGGCCAGGCCACCCGCGGCGCCAGCGCCAGCAGGCCGTCCGGCGCCGGCAGGCCGGCCAGCGGCCCGGCCCCCGTGTTCGGCGGCTGCTTCGTACCTAGGCAGTTGAAGATCCAGACGTTGGCCCGTTGCCCGGCCTGCACGATCACGTCGCCTTGGGCATTGACGCTGTCCGACTCGGCGTGGCACCAGGCCGCGCCAATCTCTTGCAGCCGGTAGGTGCCGGGCGGCACCCGGTTGAAGCGCAGCAGCCCATCCTCGCTCGTGGCCCCGGTGCTCCGCGGCACGAATTGGGTGCCGTCAAAGAAGGAGAGCGCGAACTGGACGCCGGCCCCTTGCGACTCGCACTCGCGGAACCAGTCGTAGCCCGGCGGGTAGGTGGTGGCGGCGCAGCCGTATTTGTGGATCACGATCGACCCCGTCGTCGGCGACAGGTCGTCCGGCACGTTGAACCAGGTGCAGGTCACTTGCTGTCCGGCGCTGAGCCGCATCTGGATGCTGTCACCGACTTGGCGCAGCTCCGGATTGTTGGGATCGAGCCCACAGAAGGCGTAGACCGTCAGGTTGGCGGCCGGCGGCTCCTCGCGCAGGGTGTAGATGCCCGGCCCCAGCCCGTCGAAGCGGGTGACGCCCTGTTGCCCCAGGTCACCGGTGATCCGGCGCGCCGTCGTCTCGCCGGCGAGGCGGAAGGTAACGTTGTTGGTGAGGTTCTGATCGGCCACGCAGCCTTCGGCGAAGTCGAGGAAGATCGTGCCCTGGAAGCCGGGGGCGCAAGTGTACTTGATGACGTCGACCAGGGCCGGTGACGGCGCCGGCGGCGCCACGTAGTTCAGCACCACCACCGTCGTCAACTGGTTGACGAAGATGCGGACTTCCTCGGTCGTGTTGCCCGGCAGGTTCGGGTCCAGCTCGTTCAGGTTGTAATTGCCGGCCAGCAGCGTCGTCTGGTAGCGGCCGTCGTTGCCGGTCGAGAACTGGCCCGGGCCCCCTTCGCCGGAGGTCGAGATCAGGCTGAAGCGGGCGTCGCCGGCGGTGCAGTTGGCGGTTTGGGCCAACTGGCTGGCGCCGGGGTTGGAGGAGTCGATGAAGACCGTCCCTTCCCCGTCGTCCCCGGCCGGGCAGTAAAATTTCACCACCTGGACCGAGCCGGTATTCGGCGGCGGCGGCGCCAGTTGGTTCACCACGTCGAGCGTGGTGGTGGCGCCGGGATTGACCACGATCCCGGCCACGGGGTCGACCGGCAGGTAGCCCAGTGGCTGTTGGGTCTCCACCAGGCGGTAGGTGCCCGGTTGCAAATTGGCGAAGAGCGCGTTGCCGGCGACGTCGGTGCAGAGCGGCGTGCCGTCGCTCGGCTCCAGCACGAAGCAGGCGTTCTGCAACGGGATCCGGTTCTGATCGATCTTGCGGATCAGGATCCGGCCCGGCCGGAACTGATTCTCCACGATCAGCTCGGTGTTCTGGTTCAACTGGATCGTAACGGCGGTGTCCTGGATCGGCAGGTAGTTGCCGGACGGCGCCCGCGTCTCGCTCAGGGTGAACTCGCCGACCCCGGCCCCGATGAAGCTGATCGTGCCGTCGTTCGCCCCGTCGTCCCCGTCGCAGCGCGGCCCAAAGACGACCGCATCGTCTTGCAGCAGAGCGAAACAGGCGCCCGGCAGCGGCCGGTCGTCCGGCCCGATCTTGAAGATGGTCAGGTCGCCCCGCTGTGGCGGCGGCGGCAGAAGAAGGTTCTCGAACTCGAGGAAGGCCCGCCGGTTGGACTGCACGCTGACAGTCTGGTCGGCCGCCCGTTGGTAGCCGGCCGGCGGTCGCGCTTCGCGGACGACGTACTCGCCGGCCGCGATCCCCGTCATCAGCAGCACGCCCGGCTCCGGATCGGCATCGTTTTGCTCGTTGTCGCAGGTCCGGTAGACGATCTGGTTGTCCCCGGTCAGCAGGACGAAGCAGGAGCCCGCCAGGAGATCGCCGTTGTTGTCCACCTTGACGATCTCGACGCTGCCCGGCCGGGCGATGTGGACCACCTCGACCGCGCTCGTCTCCCCCGCCGGGATCAGCAGCGCCTGGGTCGAGGCCCGGTCGTAGCCGGCCGGGGGTTGCGTCTGGCGCAGCAGGTAGGCGCCGCCCTGGAGCTCGGTGAAGGTGGCGATCCCGCTATTGGCGTCGTCGCCGCAGACCGGGCCGACCGTGCTGGCGCCGCGTTGCAGCGAGTAGCAGGCGCCCAACAGCGGCTCCCCGCTATCGGTCACGGTTTGGACCGTCAGCACCGTATCGGTGGCCGGCAACAAGACGTTGGTGATCCTGACCCGCGTGATCTCATTGGCGACGATCTCGACCAGTTGATCCTGGACTAGGTCGTACCCCGGCGGGGCGACCAGTTGCGACAGCCGGTAGCTGCCGGCTTCGAGATCGTCGAACCGGACCCGGCCCGGATTCCCATCGCGGTCGGCCCGGTCGCCGTCGCAGATTTCCGCGATCGCCTGCTCCCCTTCCTCGTACACGCCGAAGCAGGCGCCATCGAGCGCCATGTTCTGCTCGTTGCGGACGATGATAAGGAGATCGCCGGTCGTCGCCGGTTGCCGTTGGAAGGTGAAGACGACCCGCGGCGGCGCCTCGCCGCCGCGGATGGTGAAGGTCCGCCGCTCCCGGACGCGTTGGGCGGCGGCGACCTGGTCCGGTTCGGCCGCATCGGCGGCCGGCTCCGCCACCGCTTCATAGACACCGGCCGGCAGGTCATCGACGATCACCTCGCCGGCGGCCCCGTCCGGGTCATCGCCGGTACAGAACGGCCCCAGGGCCTCGTTGTCGCGGTTGAGCGT
>JALZJP010000187.1 GCA_030859715.1 Chloroflexota bacterium | reverse complement strand
GCGCTCACCGGTGAGCGCCGGCCCGCCTTGGCTCAGCCGCCGCAGACAAAGCTCCAGACGTGCGACTCGAGGTCGGTCTCGACAACCACGTTGCCATTTCCGTCAACCCGGTCGCTTTCCGCGTAGCACCAGTTGGCGCCCTCGGACTTGAGCTGGTAGATGCCCGGCGCCAGGTTGCCAAAGTGGGCCCGGCCCTGGGCGTTGACGGCTTGGGTCGCCAGCGGCGTCACCTCATCCTGCTCCGCGTAGAGGCTAAACCCGATCTCCACGGCGGGGGTGCCGCACTGCCCGAACCAGTCGTACCTCTCCCGCGGGTCGGCGATGTCGCAGACCATGGCCTCGGCGACGATGGCGCCCTGTCCCGCCGTGTCGCTGGCAACCTGGACCAGGGCGGGGCCGGGCGCCGGGCGCCGGCCGGCATCGGTCTCCAACCAGTAGGTCGTCAGCCGGCCGGGGACCACCTCGCCTTCGAGCGTCAGCGTCAACAGGCTCGGGTCGACGGCCTGGGCGGCGTCCGCGCCACCCGCCGGCCCGCTATCGACCACGACCGTGTTGTTATCGCCGCCGGAGGCGTCGGCATCGGCGGTACCGCCGCTGGCATCAATCGCCACCGTCGTGTCGCCGCCGCCATCGACGTCTCCCACCGAGACGGCGCCGCCGCTGGCGTCGGCATTCGCCTCACCACCGGTGCCGGCGCTGGCCTCGACGTTGGTATCGCCGCCGCTGGCTTGGGGCTGCTCCCCCTGCGGCCGGGTCTCCTCCTGGATCACGTAGGCACAGATGTCGGCCACGGGAAGGGTGACCCGCTGGACGCGGGGCGCCCCCTGCTGACCGTAGCCGGCGCAGGTGCAGACGGTTTGATAGATCGGGGCATCGAAGGTGCAGGCCACCTCGACCCAATAGCTGGCGGGGGCGGCGAAGGACGCCGAGGTGTCTCCGATCACCGTCTGGCTCACCGGCTGGCAGTCCTCGACGCAGGTTTGGTTGGTCGTCGGCGCGGCGCCGGGCTCAGCGCAGCGGAGCGTGTTGCCGGGACCGGTCCGGCGGCAGTCGAGGCCGTCACAGCACTCCTGATTGCCCACGCAGGGATGGCCATCGCCGCGGCAGCCGCCGCCGGCGTTGTTCCCCTGGTTCTCGTCCTTCTTATCTTTCTTGTCCTTGCTGTTGCCCTGGGCGTTGCCCTGGGCACTGGTCGCGGCGGCGCCGAGCCCGAGCACGGCCAGCGGACTGGCGGCGGCGGAGGCCGCCGCACCGCGTAGCACCGAACGCCGCGAGGCACCGGCCGCCAGCGACCGGACCAACCGGTCAAAATCTCGATGATCCATTCCTGATCGCCCCCTTCGCATCGCGAGCACCGCCAGCGTGCGGCCAGTGACCGCCGGGCGGATGCAGAAGATGTGCCACCACGGCCCGGGCGTGGGGTCCAGCCACCGCGTCGCGGTCCCACGCTGGCGGCGAAACCGTTGTCTCCGCTACGGAGCCTCAGCTTGACGCCCGCCTGGAACGAGCGACGTGGCCCGGGTGAGTCCTGGCCGTTGGGTGTCCTCTGTCCTCTGTCCTCTGTCCTATGTTCGATGCCTGGTGCAACCAGGGAGAGTGCTGGCCGCGGCAGGGCAATGGGACGCTGTGCTCGACCGGCAACCTGAACCAGTGCCGGTCCGGCCACCGTGTTGACGGGACGTGCTGCAATCGAGCGTGCGTGCCGCCGAGCGCGACCAGCACCTGCGCCGGCGGCGGCTGTAGCTTCACCTGTGACGAGGGCCGCGGGAACCGCAACGGCAACCCGGCTGATGGGTGTGAGACCGATCTGTCGTTTAATCCAGCTCACTGTGGCGAGTGCAACCAACCGTGCAGCGGGCCGTGTGGCAACGACGGCATTCGCGAGTGCGTCGACGGCGGGTGCGTGTGCAGCGGCTAACGTATTTCCTGGCCGAACGTCGGGCTAGGATCGCCAGCCCGCGGCTGTCGGAGCCGGGGTCGCGGTCGCGACGGATCGCGGATGACGTCATGGTCACGTCCCCGTGGGCGGGACACCACGGAAGCGCCGCCCAGGCCCGGAATGGCTGAAGGCGCCTTCCGGTCCGGGGTCGGGCGTTTGACCGAGGGTGGCTCCGGCTCGGTCTTGCGATGGTAGCTGACGGTATCGGTGACGCGCTCCTGCACTTGTGAGGCAGGGCAAACCTTCTCGCACCGAAAGGATATGCTGGTGTTGCTTGCGTATCCCATTGTTGGCAAGAAGGGGCTGAGCCTTCCACTGTACTATTATGGCCCGCTGTACTATAGTGTCCATGCGCATCGTTCGCGGGACCGCGGACGAAAATTCAACGGGACCACGGGGAAGGGGTCGAGGAGCGGTCTCCCGGCGTTTCGCCCACGTGACCCGGAGCGGAGGGACATCATGGACGGAACTCGGTTCGATCGCCTCACCAAGGGACTTGGCGCTGGTGCCTCACGACGCCGTGTGCTCGCCGGGCTCGGGGCGGTGACGACGGGCGCGCTGATGGGCCGCGTGGTCACGGCTGCTCCACCGGCCGGCGCGGTCTGCCGCCGGCAGTGCAATGCCGCCGCCAAGGCAACCCGGCGGGAGACGTGCGCCGAGCTGAAGAGCAAGGAGAAAAATACCTGCCTGAAGGGCGTCAAGGAGGCCCGCGCCCAATGCCGCGAGGACTGCCGGACGAACGGCGAAGGAGCCGCTTGAGCCCCCGCGGCGAGAACCTGGCGGGGTAGACCGCTACCCCGCGTCTGATTCGTCGGCGAACGGGTCGTCGGTTGAGGAGCATCCGCTCCGGCCGGCGGCCCGTTGTCGTGCCGGGAGCAAGCAAGCGCCCCGGAAACCGCCCAGGTGAGCCCTCCCTTTGCGGCCGCGGGCCGCGTTCCCGGTTCGGCAGAGGAGGCGAGCGCTAGGCATCGCGCGATGGTCGGGCTCGTGGCCAGATTGCCGGTTCCCGCCGCGGGACCCGGGCCCCGATGAACGAGACCCCCGCGGTGGGGGCCGTTGACACGGCAAGGCGCGCTCTCTACGCTTGCCCCGGCAGCCGGGCCGGGCGCTCGCCGGCGGATAGGGAGTGGGGTGGATGCCAAAGTCACGCGAAAAGACGGTGCTCCGGGTGACGGTGATCGGCCTGGGCCGCTTCGGCCGGAGCGTGGCCCGCGCCCTCTCCGACATCGGCTATGAGGTGACGGCGATCGACCTCGACGAGCGGCGGGTGGAGGAAGCGAGCGAGTTCGTCTCCCTCGCCACCCAAGGCGACGGCACCGACGAAGACCTCTTGCGCTCGCTCCAGGTGGAACGCTCCGATGTCGGCATTGTCGCCCAAGGAAGCCAGATCGAGACCAGCGTCCTGGCGCCGCTGGTCTTGAAGCGGCTCGGCGTCCCGTTCGTGGTGGCGAAGGCTACGAGCGAGCTGCACGGCGAGGTGCTGCGACGGATCGGCGTTGATCGGGTGATCTTCCCCGAGCGCGATGCCGGGGTGCGACTGGCGCACACGCTGGCGGTGCCGCGGGTCGATGATTACCTCTCGTTGTCGCCGACCAGCGGCATCGCCAAGTTCGCGGCCCCGCCGAACCTGATCGGCCGCACGCTGGCGGAGGCGCAGGCCGCGTGCGGCGCGCGGATCAGCGTGGTCGCTCTCAAACGGGGCCGATTTTTGATCACGACGCCGTCGCTCGAAGAGCGGATCCAGGAGCGGGACGAGCTGGTGGTGATCGGTCCCGACCCCGAGATCGAAGCGTTCGTCGATGTGGAGCTTCCCGGGTCGCGACCGTGACCGGCGGCGCCGCGAAACGGCCGCGCGGGCCCGGCGTCGTCCGCCGCGGCATCCGCAAGCCGATGGTCATCGAGCTGCCGGCGCGGGTGAAACCAGCCGGGCCGCCGGACCCGAGCCGGGCGGCGCAAACCTTCGTCCTGAGCCTGGCCCTGATCATCGTCGCCGGCACCGCCCTCCTGGCCTCGCCGTGGACGACCGAGAGCGGCGAGTCGACCCCGATCGTGGATGCGTTGTTCACCGCGGTCTCGGCGGTCTCGGTGACGGGGCTGGTGGCGGTCGATACCGCCAGCCACTGGAATTTCTGGGGCGAGGCGGTCATCCTAGGGCTGATCCAGATCGGCGGCCTGGGGTTCATGGTCGGGGCCAGCATCATCCTGCTCTTGCTGCGGCGGGGGACGACCCGGCTCAGCGACCTGCTGCTGGTCAAGGAGGGGGCGCCGACCATCTCGCTGCGGGAGGCGGTCCAGCTCTCCCGTCAGATCGTGATCTTCACCTTCAGCGTCGAAGCGGTCGGGGCGCTGCTGCTGACCCTCCGCTTCTGGCAGGATATGCCGTTCTCCCAGGCCCTGTGGGCGGGCGTTTTCTATTCCGTGGCGGCATTTTGCAATGCCGGCTTCGATCTGCAAGGGGATTTCGTCTCGCTGATCCCCTATCAGACCGCGATCGAGCTCAATGTCGTGGTGATGTTGCTGATCCAGGCGGGGGCGCTGTCGTACGTGGTGCTGGCGGATGCGGTGCGGCGTCGCCGGTGGTCACGGTTCGCGGTCGATACCAAGCTCGTGCTGCTGCTCAACGGCGTGCTGCTCCTCTTTGGCACGATCATTTTTCTCACGGTCGAATGGGGGGGCTCGCTGGCGGCCACGGCAGATGGGTGGAAGCCGCTGGTGGCGCTGTTCCAGAGCGTCTCGGCCCGCACCGCCGGCTTTGCCTCGGTCGATCTCGGTGAGGCGCGGTCGGTGACGCTCTTCACCTGGATGGCGCTGATGTTCATCGGCGGCGCCTCCGGCTCGACCGCCGGCGGGGTCAAGCTGGCGACGATCGCGGTGATCGGGTCCGCTCTGGTCTCGACCCTGAAAGGCTCGGAGGAGACCCAGATCTTCGGCCGCCGGGTGCCGACGCCCTTGGTCTTCCGGGCGATGGCGGTGGTCGCGATCATGCTCCTGGTCCACTTCGCGGCGACCTCGGCCATGGTCGCCACCCAGGGCTGGTTCCGGGGCGAGGAGGTGACCTTCATCGCCTTGATGTTCGAGACGATGAGCGCCCTGGCCGCGGTCGGCCTCACCACCGGGATCACGCCGACCTTGACCGACGCGGGCAAGCTGATCCTCTGCGCCGTGATGTTCTTCGGCCGGTTGGGACCGCTGACGGTCGTCTTCGCCCTGCAACGGCGGCAACGGCCGTCCCGCCTGCGCTTCCCGGTGGCGCCGGTGCGAATCGGCTAGGACGGCGAGCGGCCAAATGCAATACCTTGGGCACCTGTCGGGGATGTGGTGGCCGGAGGGTGCATGACGACGACGACGCGGATCGCGCCCAGCGGGCCGGCCAAGCCGCCGGGCCGGCTGGAGCGCTGGTTGCTGAAGTATCAGCCGCGGGAGACCGAGGGACCGTACCAGCCGGCACGGCCCCACCACCAACACTCCTGGTGGAAAGTGATGTGCCTGACCGGGGTCGACTATTTCTCGACCCTTGGCTATCAACCGGCCATCGCGGCCGTCCTGCTGGCGATCCGGGACCAGACGGGGCGGAAGCCGCATGCCTACTTTGGCTGGATCGAGGGCAACCCCCTCCAGTACCTGGCGCGCTTCGTCCTCTTCGGCGAAGGCGACATCGCGCCGACCACGCGGGAGAACTTGCGCCAGGCGGAGCCGGACCCGGCCCCGCGGCCGGCGATTCATGTTGGGTGAGTGAGGCGATCAGATCGGCTCCTCTTTCCCAATCGTGGGAAGGGGAGCCGGTCGACATGCCGAACGAGGCGGATCCCATTAGCTGGTTGGCGTTGACACCGGCGGGGGGATCTCGGGGAGGGCGCCGAGCTGGGTGAGGAGGCCGCGGGCGTCGGGCTCGGACCAGCTCTCGACGATCAGGCCGCGGGCGATCCGGTAGACGTTGGTGCCGGTGAATTCGACCGGGATCCCGGTCGGGGCGATCCCCAGGAACTCGGCCTCGTGGGTGCCGCGGGCGGTCCAGCGGACGGCCACCGCGTCATCCTCGGCGACGACCACGTCGGCCGTGAACCGGCTATCGGGGAAGCCGTCGAAAATCGCTTGTATATTGGCTTTGAGGGCATCGCGGCCGATCTCGTCGACGAAGACCCCGGAGTGGTGGACGACATCGGGGGCAACGATCTCGTCGATGACGTCGAGGTCGTGCTGGTCGAGCGCCTCCTCGGTCCAGCGGCGGCCGATCGCCGCGTTCTCCGCGGCCGTGGTGCTCGGGCAATCAGCGACGGGGGAGGCTTGGGGCCCGGTCGCCGCTTCCTCCGGGGTGCGGGGGGCGGGGCCGGCCGGGGGCAGGGCGCCGATCTGGCGGAGCAGGCCGAGGGCGTCGCCGTTGTTCCAGGTTTCCGTGATCTGGCCGCAGGCGACGCGGTGGATATGGACGCCGCGGACGGCGACCGCCTGGCCGGCCGGCTCGACCCCGGCGTAGGGGGCTTGCAGGGTGCCGGTGAAGACATGGCGGATGGCGACGAGGTCGTCTTGGGCGATGATCTGATCGAGCGCGTAGCGCCCGTCCGGGAAGGCGGCGCGGTTCTGCCGCAAACGCCCTTGGTGCAGCTCGCGATCCTGCTCGGAGACGAGGGCGCCCTGATGCGTGTAGGTGGGCGCCAGCAACCGGGCGAGGGCGTCGGCGTCACCAGTATTGAAGGCGTCAAAGTATGCCTCGGCAATGGCCCTCAGTTCGTCGGGAGTTGGCGCGGGGCAGGGGGTCGCCTGCTGAGCCTGGGTCAATCCCACCGGCAGGCGACCGAGCGTGACGGCGGCGAGCAGGCTGCCGGCGGTTGCCTTCGTAATCTTGCGACGCGATGCATCCCGGCTGAGCCAACGGGCCAACTGATCAATACGGGCTCCGTCCATGAACCATCTCCTCTTGGGGAATCGTTCGGAATCGACCGGCCACGGGGCCGATTGTACCCATTGCCGGAGCGATCAGGAAGGCGGGTGGCGAGATAATAAGAAAACCCCGCCGCTGATCCGGATTGGATACCGGCCCGCCCCACACTGCCTGGGACGACTCCACGACGGGGAAAAGAATGCTTCTTTTTTTCAACCCAGCCGCCATTTCGGGAAGGCTAGGCTGCAAGAGCAATAATAGGCAAGTCTCGCGACTCTTGCAACATCGCTTCCTCCGCTCGGCAGGGCGCACGATCAATGCCCGTTGGCTTACACTTCGTAAGCGAATTGCGCCGACCCGACGTGAACGCCGGGCCGTATCCTCGTCCGAATGGTTCTCATGGGTCGCAGAAAGGTATTGCCGGTGACCTATCCCGTGTCGATCCTCGATTTGACGCCGATCCCGTCTGGCGCGTCTTCGGCCCAGGCGCTGGCGACGACGGGGGAGCTGGCGCGGCTGGCCGACCGGCTCGGCTACCACCGGTATTGGTTCGCCGAGCATCACAACACCAGGAGCCTGGCCAGCGCCGCGCCCGAGATCATGATTGCCCATATCGCGGCTCAGACCGAGCATTTGCGGCTCGGCTCCGGCGGCGTCATGCTGCCGAACCACTCGCCGTTGAAGATCATCGAGACCTTCCGCCTACTAGAGGCATTGCACCCCGGCCGGATCGACCTCGGGCTGGGCCGGGCGCCGGGGACGGACGGGATCACCGCCTTCGCCATGCGACGCTCCCGCGAGGCGATGACCGCTGACGACTACCCGGAGCAATTGGCCGAGCTGATCGCGTATGACGACGAGAGTTTTCCGGGCGATCACCCGTTCCGGGCGATCAAGGCGATCCCGTTCGATGTCAAGCTGCCGCGGCTCTGGCTGCTGGGCTCCTCGCCCTTCAGCGCCGAGCTGGCGGCCGGCGCCGGCCTGGCCTACGCCTTTGCCGGGCACATCAACGGGGCGGGGGCGGTGTCCGCCTTACGCTCCTACCGGGCGAGCTTTGTTCCGTCCGACCGCTATCCGGCGCCGCGCTCGATGCTGGCGGTGTCGGTGACGGTGGGCGAGACGGCGGAGCACGCCGAGCAATTGAACCAGATCAACAAGCTGATGTTGATCCGTTTGCGCACCGGCCAGACCGACCGGCTCTATCCGACGCTGGACGAAGCACTGGCGTACGCGTTTTCGCCGGCTGAGCAGCAGATGATCGACGCGATGCCGATGCGCTCGATCGTGGGCGACATCGAGACGGTCCACGCCCGGCTGCTGGCGCTGGCGGCCGAAGCGGACGTGGACGAGCTGATGGTGACGACCTTCCTGGCCGACAAAGCGGATCGGGTGCGGACCATCACCGGCCTGGCGACGGCGTTCGGCCTGCTGGACCGCTCGCTGATGAGCGCGGGGGTGTAGTCGCCGCGGGGTGGGCCGGGTCAGTTCCGGGGGAACATACCAGGCCCGTCAGCCAGGTTTCGGATCATGGGCGTTGTCGTCCCCCCGCCTGGGTGACAGCACCGGGGGCGGGGTCGCTGGCGACCCCGCCATCCGGCACGGATCAGTTTTCCCGGCGGCCAGCGGAGCCTAACCGAGGGGGTTGGTCCCGTAGTAGACCTCCTCGCCGTCGTTGGCGCCATCGCCGTCGGTGTCCCAGAGATCGGGATTGGTGCCGTAGACGTTCAGCTCGTCGTCGTCATAGAGGCCATCCCCATCACGGTCGGACCGCTCCGCGGGGGGCCGGATCGACCGGGGCGGGCGCGGGCGGACCAGGGCCACAGTAGATGCACTCCTGGCTATGGCCGTGACTCCTGAATTGCCCGGCACGCGACCGAGCTGGCGATCGCCTGGCGGCGCTGCTGATCCTGGTGTTTTTCCCGCTGTCGGTGCATGCCTTCCGCCGGCCGGCACGGTAGACCGATGGCCCGCGGCTCTTGATTGGGGAACAAGCGCCGATCGATCACCCAACGTCCGTCCTCCCAACACGGAGGTTGGATGATCGGTAGTAGGAGCGACGTGGCACACTTGCGGCGTTCTGGACTGCATGGCGCGGGCATCAAGCGGGGCGACCGGTCGGAGTCAGCAGCATCGGTCTCCCTACTGGACGATTCAACGAACGCGCACCCGGTCCCGGGTCACGACGAGCAACTGGTCTAACTGGGATGCGTGGTGAGTCAGCACATGCTCCAGCCGCTCGATCTTGGTAGCTAGGTTGGGGTAAGGACCGAGGCGAAGGAAAATCACGCCTGAGTGGGCCTGGTGATGAGCGACAATAAGCTCTCCAAAGTCACGATCGTTCGTGATGAGAATGCGCTGTTCGCTCCAGGCGAGCCGTAATACGTGATCGTCGACGAGACCGGCGGGATAGTCAACCGCGATGATCGTCACGTCGTGTCCCTGCCGTCGCGGGTAGATCGCAAGCCGCGCGTCGGCACTTTCGTCGAGAAGGAACCTCATCCGGCCGTCGGAGCGACAATCCTCGGCGCTTCCCATTTCGTTCGTTCGCGCTGGCTTTCCACCGCGGCGTGGGCATAGGCGAGGACCGCTCGTACATCCTCCACGGTGAGTCGAGGATAGGCGGCGAAGAGCTCATCCAGGTCCGGGGTTGCCGCCAACTGCTCCAACACCAGCGCGGCCGGGATCCGAGTGCCTTTGACGACCGGCTGGCCGACCATGATCTCGGGATCTTGAACGATGCGATCGGGGTCCGGCGGAGCGTCTTTCGCCATGTGGTGCTCACCTCCTTCCAGAGACGAATGGAGTATAGCAAAATGCCCGACGGGGCCGAGGCGCCGAGCTGGCGCCGCGGAGGATGCCCCGCGGGTCGATACGTCCGTCCTGACCGGGAGGAGCGGCGACATGCAGCGGGCGATCATTTGCGACATTGACGGGACGCTGGCCGATTTGGGGACGCGGCATCCGTTCGATTTCGGCACCGTCGATCAGGATGCGGTCAAGCACGCCACGGCCGAGCTGGTCCGTATCCTGCACCGGGCGGGGTACGCCATCATCCTCTTCTCCGGCCGGGACGACAGCGCCCGGGAGCTGACGCTCGCCTGGCTGGCGGCGAACGAGATCCCGTTCGACAGCCTCACCATGCGGCGGACCGGCGACCGCCGCAAGGACAGCGTCGTCAAGCGGCAGATGTACGAGCGGACGGTCCAAGGCACGTACGACGTGCTGCTCGTACTCGATGATCGCGATCAGGTGGTGGCCATGTGGCGGAAGGAACTCAATCTGCCCTGCTTCCAAGTTGACTATGGTGATTTCTAGCGATGACACGTCTGGCCTCTCGGCGCGATCCGTTCGTCGCTGGTTTCGGGCGCCGACAACGCCGGGTGCGGTGGCGGACCGTGATTTGCGTTGCCAGGCGGGAGAGGGAGTGAGCGACGCGAGCGTGACGCCGGTTTGTCGCCAAGAACAAGCAAAGGAGCCACTCGATGTCCGACCCCGACAAGATGATCGCCCCGCCCGGCCGCCGGCCGGAGGAGTATGCCGGCGTGGCGGACGAGGCGCCGTTGCCGCCGCCGCCGCCACCGGAGGAGGTGAGGTCGACGCGGCGGGAGCCTATCGGCCCCGACGATCCGCTGGTCACGGAGCCGCTCGGGGCGCCGGTGGCGAACGACGCGGTCAGCGCCGGGATTCCGGGCGACGGTGCCACCGAGTCGCCCCACGATCCAGCCCATACCGGCACCCGGCCGCCGCAACCGGGCTCGGCGGCGGACGCGCCGGAGGTGCCGACGATGCCGGACGATGTGCCAGAGGCCCCGGGGTAGGGAGCGCGGCGCGGCTCGACGCGATCATCCGGCCACGGATGGTCTGATCGGGGAGCGTCCGCTGCCACGATGACAGCGAGGGAAGACGCGGCCGGCAGCGGGCCGAGCCTGACGCGGCGGGTCGCGACCCGGCTCCTGGCCCGGCCGTCACGTTTGTATGAGCTGACGGATCAGTTCGTGGTGGCTGCCTCGGCGGCGGAGACGTGGCGTTTTTTCAGCGCGGCCGAGAACCTGCCGCTGATCACGCCGCCCTGGCTGGCGTTCCAGACCACCATGCCGGAGCCGATCGTCATCGAGCGAGACACCCTGCTCGAGTACACGATCACCTGGCTCGGGGCCCCCGTGCGCTGGCGGACGCGGATCATCGACTTCACGCCGCCGCGGCAGTTCATCGACCTCCAAATTCACGGCCCGTACGCCCTCTGGCATCATCAGCACACCTTCGAGCCAGTGCCCGGCGGGGTGCTCTGCCAGGACCGCGTCCTCTACCAACTCCCGTTCGGCCCCCTGGGCCGGCTCACCCACGCCCTGGTGGTGCGCCGCCAGTTGCTCGCCATCTTCCGCTACCGCCGCCAAGTGATCGCCCGGGAGCTAGGCTGGGTGCGCGCGGCGCAGGATGATGTCGAGATTCGGGCTTTCAGATAGTGTTGAGAGCGCCGCGGCCTCAATTGACAGTAGCTCGCGCTCAGACAACACCGGGGCTGATGACAGTCGCCAAGGATCAACACTTCCCCTGACAAGGCTGTTGTCCGCGACAATGGTCACCGGACTACAATGCGTTCACCATGGCAATGGAGTGTGACTCTTGAGTACAGGCCGAGTTGACCGACGAACTCGACGTTGTAGAGATCGGCCGCGTCCTGGCAGGCGATCAACCCCTGCCGGACCGCTCGAACCAGCAGGTGGCTGATTCGTTCGACCGGATGACCCGGGTGCAGCACCGCGAGCGCGTCGATGATGGCGGCGTCATCGGTCCAGAGCACCCAGCCACGGGTGACCGCGACGGCGGCGCACTCCGCCTCGCCGGCGTCGATTCGCTTGGCCCTGATCGCCGGTTGAATAGTCCTTGCCTGCCGTAGCGTTGCCGGTGCGGCGAAGTGAGCCGCTAAGGCAAGCTCCGTCGGGGACAGGGTGACGGGCTGCCAGATGCTTCCCGACGCCCCATAGAAGGCCGTTCGCCGCCGCACGCGCGTGTCGTGAAACGGCCGGGCGAGGTCACGCTGCGCCGCGAAGATGCCCTTGGCGAATTCCGCCCTTGGCTGCTGCCTGAAGGGTGGAGCTTCCCGCGGATCAAGAATGGTGGGCGTCACGAAGACCCGCCCTCCGCTCAGCGCCGCGAGGAGCGAATCGACGCCCGCATCGACGAAGCGCCCCAGCACCATGTTATCGGCGACGCCGGGTAATCCCTGGAATCGGGTCGCGCTCACCGAGTCACGACTTCCTTTCGGCGCGTCCGAGGAACCGCTGGCCGGGGCAGCTCGGCGAACTCCCGTTCTTCCTCGGATTTCGCCGGTTTAGGCGCCGCTAAGAGCTCTTCGGTGACTTCCTCTTGCGACACGTTGAGCAGGCTCGCGGCTGAGGCGAGGCCGAGATCTCCGTCCCGCACCAGGATCTGAATCCGCTCTAGCACCGAGGTGGGATACGCGGCGAGCGTTACTCCGCGTGGGTCCGTTGGCGGCCGGTACTCGTCACAATCAAACCCCAGCCGGCTGGCAAGGTCGCTCGGGCTGTACCGTCGATACTCCTCATACTGCTCTGGTGACAGCAGCCCTGTGCCGCGGAGACGGATGAGCATCGTCGCGTAGCTAACCCGAAAGTAGCGCTGGAGGCGGATGACCTCGAATGGGCTCACGACTTGGTCGCCGTGTCGGACAACCAGATCACGGAGCTTGTCGCCCGGCACGAGGAAGTGGGAAGCGAACTCGTCTGCCAGACGCTCCTTGCGGTCCGGGTCGTCGGCCCGGCTGATCAATCCCCGCTCCTGGTAATGGAAGAGGGCGTGGGCGAATTCGTGGGCGAGCGTGAACGCTTGGCGGCCTGGCGTGGTATTGGCATTAACCAGCACACAGGGGCCGAGCCGGGGGTGGTTGTAGAAGGCGCCGGAGACGCCCCCTTCCTCAAGCCGGTCGAGCCATGCCCGGTAGACGAGGACACCCTGCTGGTCGAGGAACGCGGCGAGGTCGGGGATCGCGTCGGACCCCAGCCGGTAGTAGGCGCGAACCTCCGCCGCCAGCGTCGAGGCCCGGCGGGAATCGGTGATGGCCGCGGGCGTGCGCCAGGCCGGGTTGGCCGGCGCGGCGCGTCCCGCAAGCGTATCGCCGCACTCCTCGCGCAGGTCGGCCCACTCGTCGAGGAAGGCCAGCCAGCGGCCCACCCCAGCTCGTGTCCGGATGGCGCGGGGGTCGAGGTCGCGATACAGGAGGGCGTGCTCCTGGTCGGGGACGGGTGCAAGCTCATCATCGAGCAGACGTTCGACGGGAACGCCGAAAACCTCGGCAAGTCCGCGGAGTTGGCCTAGCCCCGGTATTCGATGCTCGTTCTCCCAGTAGGAGAGCACCTCCCGAGCGACACCGATCTCGTCAGCAACGTCTTGTTGGCTAAATCCGGCCCATTCGCGGGCTTGGCGCAATCGAGCGCCGAGGCCGGTCACAGCGGACACGTCATCCTCCTCCTCGTGGCTCGCCTCACGGCGGCCGAAGTTACATTGAAACGTTTTTAGATTAGTGATAATGTAACACAAGCGCGAGAGCCTGGCAAGCTGCTTGGCTTTTCGCTTTTCGGTTGACAGTTTTGAGTGGCGAAGATACGACACGGCAGGAGAACGGCAATGGCGAAGAACGGACCGAAGGGTGGCGGCCGCAGAGGGTCGGTCACCAATCGCACCCAGTTTCAGCACCCTGGGAACGGCAGGTGGATCAAGCGTGACCGCACTAACGGTCAGTTTATGGATCAGAAAGTGACATCCGGACCGTATAAAGGGATCGTCACGGAACCCGATGGTCGGCAAGACTGAAATATCACCTCCGCATTGGTCGGCCCGTGACACCTATAATGGCCTTATGGTTGAGGCACTGGACAAGTACGCACTCGACGTCCTTGATAGGGAGCCTGGCGCAAAAGCACTCATCAAAGAGATGCTGGCTGCCTATGTTGAGCATCCTGATATCCATGTGAATAGCTTCCAGGTCAAGAACGAGCGTGGGGCCGGGTTCTCGTACTTTCTTGGCCTGCACGGCGGCGGTCGTCCATCACCGTTCATAAACAATCGACGACTGGCGAACAACATCGTTCCTCTCTTACTGTTCCATGGAATTGCTGAGAGATCGCGAGTTCCTAACCAGCCTGACGGTTGGTATGGTTTTACCGACGATGTGCTCTCTTGGCACAATCAACATGGCGGACCAGAACCTGATGAAGTTCGGAAACGCATTGGCCGCTGGCTACAGAAACAAGTTGGCGGACCCAACCGAGAATTTCGCGTTGATGAGGTTGCACAGGAAGTTGGTATCTCGCCGGAGCGGGTTCGACATGAAACGAACATGCTCTTGTCTGGCAGACTGGTCGAGCAGATCTTGAGTGGCGACATGGAGTTTGGTGTCCTGCGCTTGGCAGAACCCCACGGCATCTACTGGGCCGCAGGCGAGTTTCAACCAATAGGGAATCTTTCGACAGTTCGCGAGATCCCTCTATCAGCAATGCCCTCGCTAGTACAACCGCCGATGGCATTGACCGAAACAGAAGGCAGGAAAACGCGCAGACGGTACGACGTGTTCATCTGCCATGCATCAGAAGACAAGGACGATCTTGTGCGCCCGCTCGCTCATGCTCTTGTTGCCGAAGACCTCAGTGTTTGGTATGACGAATTTGAGTTGAAGATCGGAAATAGCCTCCGGCGGAAGATTGACACAGGACTCGCAAGCAGTCGCTTTGGCATCATTGTGTTGTCTGAGCATTTCTTCAATAAGGATTGGCCCAATCACGAACTCGATGGGATAGTTGCCAGAAGCGTTCCCGGCAAGCAGGATATTCTTCCAATCTGGCACAGAATCTCAAAGGATCAGGTGCTGGCTTATAGTCCACCTCTCGCGGACAAAGTTGCCCGAAGCACGTCTAACCGTACAGTCCAAGAAATCGCGACAGAAATATCTGCGGTTGTGAAGCAGACGACAAGCTAAGAGACCTTCAGCTGCCGTCTACTGGAAACGCTGTACAAGTAGCCTCCCCTCACGCGTCCATGGAACACCGTGGAAACGGCGGCAGGGTGCCGGGCGTATTGATGGTAGCAGGCGTCGCCATCCCCTTCTCGCGTCAGACTGCTGACGATTGACCCGCGGCTAAAGCGTGCTACGGTACAGGTAAGACGGGCACGCGCGGGCGCAAGCGCCCGCTGGTGAGAGCTTCGGCGACAATGGCAGAGCCGCCACGGCGATCGACGGTGGCGGTTGGTCGGTGGTTTCCCCGGTGGAGAGGATGCATGCGCACCCCGAATCGTCGGTCGCGATCCCGCGGCCATGCCTGGTTCCACACGCTGTCCGCGTTGTTCTTGGTGGTCAGCGTCCTCGCGCCCCTGGCTCAGATTGTGCCGGCGGCGGCGCAACAGGGGAATCAGCCGCCGCCGTTGCCGGCGCCGAGCCAGGTCGCCATCGCCGGCTCGTTCCAGACCGCGCTTGGCTGTGGCGGGGATTACGACCCGACGTGCGCTGAAACGCAACTGACCGATGCCGGGGGCGGCACCTGGGGCGGGGTGTTCGCGATCCCGCCCGGCAACTACGGGCTGTTCGTGGTCGCCACCAGCGATCAGCAGCGGTGGCTGGGCGAGGGCGGGATTCCAGACGGCAACGAGATCCCGCTCAACGTCCCGGACAACGCGGCCGGCGTCTTCGTCGGCTACGACGCGGTCACCGGCGAGATCACGATTGAGCCGGTCGCCAACCAGGTGGTGCTGGTGACGGACCTCGGCCAAACCTTCGCCATGGCGCCGGCCGGGCAGGGCGGCTACGAGGTCTTCTTCGATGCCGAGCCGGGCAACTACGGTTTCCAAATCTTGGCCGACGGCCAGCCGATCGCCCAAGATGCGATCAACCTCGATAGCCCGTTCCGGGTCCAGGTCGCGATCGATAACCAGGGCACCATCGCCACCCTCGATACCGTGGACGACACGACGCTGGCGGTGACGAAGCTGGGGCCGGACAACGCGCCGCTGCCGGGCGCCTGCTTCGCGGTCGAGACCGGCAACGGCCGGTTTGTCGGCCAGGCCTGCGATGGCGATGACGGCGCGGCGGACGGCCTGACCGAGATCCGGTTCCCGAACGGCCTTGATCGCGACCAATACGTGCTGGCCGAGGTGACGCCGGGCGAGGCCGCCCCGGCCGCCGATCAGCCGGTGGAGCTGGGCCGGGGCGAGACCGCGGTGACCGTCAGCGTGGCGGCGGCGACCGAGCCGGAGGAGCCGGAGGAGCCGAGCATCGACCCCTCCGACGAGGAGCCGGTCGAGGAGCCGACCGAAGCGGCGATCGTGCCCGAGCCCGGCGCCGAGCTGGGACGCCTGGTGCTACGGGCGACAGACGAGCAGGGGGATCCCCTGCCTGGCGCTTGCTTCCTGGTCCGGGAAGCGAACCTCGAACAGTGTGATGACGACGGCGATGGCGACACCACCTTCGACGAGCTGCCGCTGGGGGACTACACGGTCGCCGAGACCGTCGCCCCGGCCGGGTTCGCGGTGACGCCCGATTTTCTGGCGACCGTAGAAGCCGAGCCGCAACGCTTCCGGGTGCCGCATCAGGCGGCGCCGGCGGACGAGCCGGAAGAACCGGTTGAGCCAGAGCAAACGGCGGAGCCGGAGGAGCCGCTCGAGCCGCAACAGCCTGCCGCCGGCACCGGCACGCTCCAAATCTCGGTCCGGGACCAGGACGACAACCCGTTGCCCGGCTCCTGCTTCGAGGTGGCCGACCGGGATACGGGCGCCACGACGGCACGCTGCGATGACGAGGATGGCGCCGATGACGGCGAGATCCTGTTCGCGGACCTGGCGGCCGGACGCTACCGGCTGACCCAGGTGGCCGCCCCGGACGGGGCGGAGCCGGCGGAGCCGCAAAACCTGCGGCTGGAGCCGGACCAGGCCGGGTCCGTGACGATCGTCAACGAGACGGCGGCCGAGCCGGAGGAGCCGGCCCAGCCGGGCGGCATCGGCACCCTGCGGATCGTGGTACTGGATGACGACGACAACCCGGTGCCGCAAACCTGCTTCACGATCACCGGTCCCCAAACGTTCGAGAACCTGTGCGACGCCCAGAACGACGGCATCCTCAACCTGCCGGACATCGCCTCGGGCGAGTACGAGATCACCCAGGTGGCGACCGAGCCTGGCCGGGAGCTGGCCGAGCCGGAGACGGTGCAACTGCCCCCCGGCGCGATCGAGGAGATCACCCTCCGCAACCCGGCCGAGGGGGTCGAAGAGGAGCCGACCGAAATCTCGATCGCGCCCACGGAAACGCCGCTTGAGCCCACGGCGACGCCGACCGAAACGCCGCTCGAGCCGACGGCGACCAGCGAACCAACGGCGACCGCGGAGCCGACCGCGACGGCGCTGCCAGCCGCCGGTGACGTGGCGGTGGCCGTGACCACGGAGACGGGGGAGCCCGTTGCCGATGCCTGCGTCACCCTGGCGGGCCCAAGCTCGTTCGGTCCGGTCTGCGACAACCAGGCCGGGGACGCGAATAGCGATCCCGGCCGGATCCTGCTGCTCGATGTGCCGGCGGGCGACTACACCCTCGCCGTGGACGTGCCCGAGGGCTTCGAGGCGGCGCCCGACCAGCCGGTGACGGTGGCGCCGGATCAGACGGCTCAAGTCACGATCGGGCTGACCGCGACGGCGCCGGAGACCGGCACCCTGACCCTTACCACGGAGGACGCCGCCGGGCAGCCGCTGGGCGGCGCCTGCTACGAGCTGGCGACCAACGGCCAGCGCTTCGGCCCCTTCTGCGACGACGACAATCAGGGCCAGGTCCTCCTCCAAGAGGTGCCCCCGGCCGACTACACCGTGATCCTGAGCGTGCCGCCGACGGGGGGCGAGGTCGAGACCGCCGAGCAACCGATTACCCTCGAACCGGGCGGCGACGAAACGGTGACCTTCCAGCAGGAGGCGGCGCCGGGCTCGCTCACCATCACCGTGCGGGACACGAGCGGGAATCCGCTTGCCTTCTGCGCCGCGCTGGCGGGTCCGGCACCGGTCGGCCCGGTCTGCGACAACCAGGTGGGCGACAACGACGGCGGCGACGGCGTCGTCACGATCACCGAAATCGCGGCGGGCGACTACACGCTGAGCCTGAGCGAGCTGCCGGCCGCCGTCGTGGCGCCGGGCGAGCAAGCGGTGACGATCACGGCGGGCGAGGAGACCGCGGTTGATCTGACGCTCGAGCCCGCGCCCGGCCGGTTGGAGATCCGGGTCGAGGACGAGGACGGCAATCTGCTGCCGGAGACCTGCGTCACCCTGACCAGCGACGCCATCGACACCCTGTCCGACATCTGCGACGCGCAGGACGACGGCATCCTCAACTTCCCCGATCTGCCGCCGGGCGACTACGTGATCCGTCAAGAGCAGGCGGCGCCGGATCACCAACTGGCGCCCGATCAGCAGGTCACGATCGCGCCGGGGGAGACGACCACGACGACACTGGTGAACCCGGCGGTCCCGGAGCCGACCGCCACCGCGACCCCGGAACCAACCGTGACGCCAACGCCGGAGCCGACCGCGACGCCGGAGCCGACCGCGACGGCAACACCAGAACCAACGGTGACGCCGACGGCGACAGCGGAACCGACGGCAACCGCCGAGCCAACCGCGACCACCGAGCCCGCGGCGACCGCCACCGCCACGACCGAGCCC
>JALZJP010000173.1 GCA_030859715.1 Chloroflexota bacterium | reverse complement strand
GCAGCGCGACATAATCATCGAGGCTATCCGGCGGCAGCGCCTCCTCGAACCAAGCGACATCGTGGGCGGCCAGCATCTGGGCGGTGCGGAGCGCCCATTTGTAGCCGTGCGGCCAGAAGGCGTCGCTACCGCCGGCATCGACCATGAGCTGATCGTCGGGGCCGATCGCGGCGCGGGCGGCGGCGACAATGTCCTCGTCCAGCCGGTTCGAGACCCGGCCAAACGGCCCCCAACCGATCTTGAAGGCGCGAAAGCCCTGCTCCCGCAGCGCGAGCAAGTGGTCGGCCAATGGTTCCGGCTGGTCCATCAAGATCGAGGCGTAGGGGCGCACCCGCTCCCGGTAGCGGCCGCCCAGCAGGCGTCCCACGGGCTGCCCGGTGGCCTGGCCAAGCAAATCCCAGAGGGCGATGTCGATGCCGCTGATGGTATGGGTGAGGCTGCCGCCCCGTCCCAGCCAGAAGGTGTGCTGGTGGAGCTTTTCACTGACGCGCTCCGGCTCCAGCGCCGACTCACCACGGTAGAGCGGTTCCAGCACCGCCAGCGCCGCCCGGACCAGTCGGGCATTAGTAAACACACTGCCGAGCCCGGTCAGCCCCGCGTCGGTCTCGACAAAGATCAGCGTATGAACGCTGTCCTCCGGCCGCAGCTCGGCGCTCCAGCCCCCCTCCGGCGTCGCCCCGACCAGCCCGACCGCGCGAATCTCTCGAATCTTCATCGGTACCTGCTTTCCCATCCGTTTGCGCGCGGTCGCTGGTCGTCGTGGGTCGGCGCTAGACCCGGGCGACGGTCACGATCTCGGGAGGCGCCGGGTCGAGGGGTTGCCGAAACGGATCGCGGCCGGGTCGTTTGCCCAGTCGTGGTCGATGATGTGGGGCGCCAGGCTCATCATTGTTTCCCGATTGGCCGAGGTCGTCAGAGCGTCGGCTTGAAGACCATGGCCCAGACGACCGACAGGAGTACGATCAGGTTGATCACGTTCAGGGTCATCAGCCGTCCTTGCAGGGCGATGACGCGCGGATCGTCGGGTCCGGCGTTGGACCTGAGCTCGGCTAGGGCGGCGGCGGCGCGGCCGATACCGGCGCCGCTGATCGCGCCCGAGACCAAGACGCCGGCCAGCCCCCAAATGATCCAAACGGAGCCGAAGCTGATCCGGCCCTGGGCGACCATGACCAGGCCGGCGATCAAGATGACGGCCATGGCCGGCCCGATCGCGACGCGGCCGAAAAACTCGCTCTGGCGCCCGAGCGCGGCGATCGCCGCCGCGTCACCGGTGCGGCCCACCCGGGCGTTGAGGACGGCGAGGGTGAAGGTGCCGCCAATCCAGACGATGGCCGCCGCGATGTGCAGGAACTTGAGGAGCAGGTAGACCGTGTTCAAGAATATCGCCCTTCCTACCGGCGGACCTCGGCCGGGGATGCCGGGCCGGACGGTCAGCGTCGCCGCCGCCAGCCCCTGACCCTACCTCCTGCCCTTGCAGGACGGTTTGGCGTTGAACTCGTCGCCGAAGACTTGTACCCAGTAGTTGCCTTTGGGGTCAAACCCGACGCCGACCGCCCGATACTCTCTACTCAGCATGTTGTTCCGGTGACCAGAGCTCTTCGCCCAAGCGGCCATCACCCGCTCGGGGGTGCCGTACCCGTGGGCGATGTTTTCGCCCACCCGCTGGCCCCGGTAGCCGTGGTCCCGCGCCCGGTCGCTGGCCTGATCGCCATTGGGTGATTTGTGCTTGAAATAGCCGCGTTGCGCCATATCGTTGGCGTGGTGACGCGCCGCCGCCCCGAGCCCGCGGTCCATTTTCAACTTCGAGCGCCCATGCCTGGCGCGCAGCGCGTTCAGGCGCTTGAGGACCTGTCGCTCCTTTGCCGACGGGCAGTAATCGTTCGCGGCGATCGCCGCGGCCAGCCGCGTTGGCAGCAGCCGCGTTGCCAGTACGGCGGCGGCGCTGAAAAGAGCGGTCCGCCGGCTGAAATGAGTCATGTCCTTCCCTCCTCCAGGGTCATGGGTGGTGATCCGGCTCGCGGACGGTCTCGACCAGCCTCGGGTGGGCCGTCGCGAGGGTCTGAGCATCCCGACCGGTCGAGGCCGCCAGCCACGGCGTTGACCGTCGGGCTCGGCCCTCGGGGAGGGCCCCGTGGCCGGGAGGGGCCGCGCTGCTGAGCGTGGCGAGGCGGGCCGTTGACGACTGATGGATCAGCGGCACCGCCCCGCCAAGCGGCCCCGAGCCACGATGACGGACTCCGCCCGGCGGCGGGGCCGGGACACCGGCGCCGGGCGGGAGAGCGGTCATTGTCCGCGTGCGTGCCGTTGCCACGAGAGCCATGCTGAGGCGGTGTCTCCTTGGGCCGTACCACGAACCACTCGCTCAAGGTTACCACTGGATGCCGCGTTGGACCGGGCGGGTGTGGAAATCGCGGCGCTCGGCAATGGGCCAGGCCCTCCATTCGTCGATGAATTCGAGCAGGCCGGTGACGGCCGCCTCGAAGATGATCCGGCCCTTTTCGGCGGTGGCGGGGCGGGCATCGCCGTGGACGCCGAGGTCGGTCCAGCGCGACCAGTAGTCGTTGAACCGGACACGCGGGTTGGTGCTATCGGAGCTGACGTGGGCGCCCATCACGTCGTCGTCGGCCGCGGCCAGGTCCATTTGCACCCGTTCCGGCGCCAGGTGGAGGTAGAGCGAGGTCTCGAACTCGTCGGCATGCGCCATCACCGCCGTCTCCTTCACGGCGTCGAAGGCGTCTCTGGCGAACGGGAAGTAGCCGGCGGCGGCACAGAGCGAACCGGTTTCCAGCGTGGTGCGGCGAGCGATCAGGTCGATTAGCGGTTGGTTCGAGCCGTGACCGTTGACGAGGAAGATCTTCTCGAACCCGTGATAGGCGACACTCTTCGTGATGTTGAGGCAAAAGGCGATGAAGACCTCGGGCTCGATGTGGATGGTGCCGGGGAAGTCGATGTGGTGCAGGTTGAGCCCGTAGCCGATGGGGGGGAGGACCAGGGCTTTGCCGTTGGCCCGCTTGGCGGTCTCCAGGCAGACCGATTCCGCCAGGAACAGATCGACGTCGAGCGGGAGGTGCCGGCCATGCTGCTCGGTCGAGCCGGTCGGCAGGATCACCACCGGTTGCCGCCCGATCGCCTCGTCGAGCTCCGCCCACGTCAGCCGGTTGTAGCGATATTCGGTCGTCGCCGCCATTGTCCGTCCTTTCCCTGCCGCGCGATTCCAGGGTCGAGATGATACCGGGCTTCGCGCTGCTCGGCGCGGGTGACGGGCTCCGTTACAATGGAGTCATGAATTCAGGACGCTCAGCGCGTGGTGCCGAGGCGGACGGTTCGGGTGCGCCTTGGCCGCATCCGGCTGCCGTGACGCCTTGGTCTCATGGTCATGGGGGGCGATAGGCACGATGTTGCCGGCGCATAGAGGGCGGACGGGTCATGGATGGTGAAGCAACGTCGGCGATCGGCGCGATCAATCTCGGGGCGGCGGCATACCACGAGGGACGGCTGGACGATGCCCGGGCGATGTTCGCCCGTGCCCTCTTGGCTGATCCCGAGAGCGAGTTGGGCTGGCTCTGGTTCGCCACCGTGGTGGAGGATCCGCATGAACAACGCTACTGCTTGAACCGGGCCCTGGCGATCAATCCGGAAAGCCCGGGGATGCGCCGGCTCGTCTTGCTGCCGCGCGGTCCGGCCGTGATTCCGCCCGCCCTAATTCAGCTCGACACGCCGGCCCTGCCGCCCGATCTGGCGGCCGCCAGCATTCCCCTGCCGCTCTTGCCTCGTCCCGCGATCGAGCGACAGCATCGAGTGCGCGGCCGGCGGCAGGTCCCGCCGCCGCCGGCGACCGAGACCAGCGGTGATCCCGCTGAGCGC
>JALZJP010000161.1 GCA_030859715.1 Chloroflexota bacterium | reverse complement strand
CAGTCACTTGAGCGTCGCGCTTCGTCTTCTTGTGCCAGCAATCCGCTACCGGCAATCAGGGGGACCCGTGGCCGATCAGTCTTGACTCATCGGCGGCCCCGCCCTGGATTGACGGGCCGCTCTCTTGGCGAGCGGCCCAGTCGTCGGTGTCGCGTTGCCCCCTGTTTAGCGACAGGTGTTGCAGCCACCACCCCGGCTGGGCGCGGCGGCGGGTTCCGATAGGTTGGCGCCATGAGCTTCGAACTGCCCGGTAGCGGCCGTCTCGACGGGCGCGTACAGGGCGCCACACGAGATGCAGTCGCGGCCGCCATTGCCAAGGATGGCGCCTTGGTCAACGGTGGTCGCCGCTGGGTACGCGATGGTCATCGGCGTCACGTTGTCGGGAGCGTAGACAACGATGCACCCGGCGCAGTCCCGGCCGCCATTGCCCAAGATCGTCCCCGGGTCGATGGCGCCGCCGCCGGCGCCGGCCACCGTCGCGGCCTCGATCTCGGGCACGAACCGGGCGCCGAACACCGCCGGCAGGATGTGCGGCGTCCCCACCATCGAAACGATAGCGTTGTTGGCGTCGCGCACCGTGGTCGTGGCCCACGATTGGCCGTCGATCAACGACATCCCATCGTCACTGACGGTGAGATAGCCGACGATGGTCGATGTGCCGAGAAAGACCCCGTTCGCGTGCGAGATCGTCTGCACCGCGGTGAAGTTGGCGCCGTGGGCGCCGACCGGCTCCCAGGTGCCGGTTGCGGCATCGACGAAGGCGAAGCCGTCGGTCCCGAACGCGGTCGGCGGGAACTCCAGGACGACGGTGCCGTCCGCGCCAAAGACGGCCGGCACGGTGCCGGCCGTGGTGGTCAACTGCCAGTCGCCAACGAGCGGATGGGCCGCCGCTTCGATCGCGACGGGATTGACGGTGAGCTTGATCGACTTTGCCGCCGCGGTCATCCCGGTGGCGAGCGTACAAACGAACGCGACACTAAGCAAGGACGCGAGAGCGAGACGACGCATGTCGGTTCCTTTCCCTCGATCCACCACCGGCGCTGGTGGCGGGCGGACTGGCGTCACGCCGACGCCGGGCTCGCGGGTCTCCGCCTCGGCTCGTCGCCAGGGGGCGCGATGAGGGGCGGCAGAGAACCCGCGGGTGATGAACCATGTGTTCACCGAGATTGAGATTAGGGGTTTCTGGACCCGGTCACATGAGGAGAATTACTCATTTTTCCGATCGGGGGTCACGCACTGGGCATGAGTAGTCGACGGGCACATGCCAGCCAGGGAGTTTCCTGATGGTCCACCCCAGCCTATCGAAGTTGGGCTGGGGATGGCACCGGCAGGACGGGGACAATTCGTGTCAGCCGCCGAAGGGGAACTCCTCAGTTGGGCGCGAGCACCCGATCGAGGAAATCGGCCATCGCGCCGTAGCCCACGATCTTGTTTGCCAGCTTGACCAGGCCGTGCCCCTCGTCGTCGAAGACGAGCAGGGTGACGTCACGGCCCAACGCTTGGAGGCGGGAGACGATCTGCTCCGCTTCCACGAGCGGCACGCGGGGGTCGTTCCGGCCATGGATCACCAGCAGGGGAGCGGTGATCGCTTCCGCCTGGTGAATTGGTGAGAGGGAGACCAGCAGGTCGTGGTCTCGCTCCGGGTCGCCGTACTCGGGCGAGCGGAGATGGCGACGCCAGGGCCCGGTCTGCTCGAAGAAGGTCACGAAGTTGGCGATGCCGACGATATCGACCCCCGCCGCCCAGTGGTCCGGGTAGGTCGTCAGTGACGATAACACCATAAACCCGCCGTACGACCCGCCAAACACGACGAGCTTCTCGGGGGCGACGCCGGGTTGGGTCCGCAGCCAGGCATTGGCGGCGTCCAGGTCGGCCACCGAATCCATCCGCAGCTCAACATCGTCCAGATGGCAGAAGGTCTTGCCGTAGCCGGTGCTGCCGCGGACATTGGTCGAGAGGACGGCGAAGCCGCGGGCCAACAGGAACTGGACGACCGGGGAGAACTCGACCCGGCGCTGCCCCTCCGGCCCACCGTGGACATCGACCACTGCCGGCCACGGCCCGTCACCGGCGGGCCGGTACCAGAAGGCGGGTATCTGCCTGCCGTCAAAGGTCGGGTAGGTGATGGCCTCGGGCACGACAAAGGCGTCACGATCGAGTCCGTCCAGACCGACGCCGCTGACCTGACGGGCCAGGGCGTCCAGGCCGCACAGCCAGATCGTGGACGGATGTCGCGGACCGCTGAGGGCGAAGGCGAGCAGGTCGCTCGCCGGCGACCAGGTTAGGCCGCTGACGACCCCTACCGGCAGGGCCGAGACGGTGCGCTCGTCGCCGGAGGCGGTCTCAAGTAGGGTGACGGTGGAGATGCCGGCCTCGTTGACGGCATAGGCCAGCCACCGCCCATCGGGGGAGAGGGCCAGGGCTTCAACGTCCCATTCCGGGGTGACGAGGAAGTCGAGCCGCCGGGTCACCAGGTCGAGCCGGGCCAGGGCGATAAACTCGCGGTCCTGGTTCGTCAGCAGGTAGACGGCGCCGCCAGCGGGCGCGAATTCGGCGGCGGTGATCGCCGCCTCGCCGGCGTGCGGCGTCAGTAGTTCGGGCTCGCCGCCGGCCGCCGATACCAGATAGAGGTCGTTATCGAGCATGGTCCGCGACCGGTGGACGAGGAGGGTTTGGCCGTCGGGCGACCAGGCGATCGGGCGCAGCGTCTCATCAGTGGCGAGGATCATCCGGGCTGACGCCGGGTCATCGAGGCCCATCGTCCAGACGTCGAACGGGATCTCACCGCGGGCATTGCTGGCGTAGGCGAGCCGGCGCCCGTCCGGGCTGAAGGCGCCGAGCCGGTTCATCACCGCCCGGTCGGTCGTGAGCGGTGTCGCCGCCTCATCCGGGATCAGTGTCCAGAGCTGGTCCCGCTCATCCCCACTGGCATCCATGCCAAAGACCAGGCGACGGCCATCCGGGGCGCTCAGCAGGGCGCTGATCCGATCCTCGAAGCTGGTCAGCGCGGCCGGCGGCCCGCCGCGGAGGTCGGTTTGCCAGAGTTGGGGCACCCCGGTCCGATTGTCGAGATAGGCGAGCCGGTTGTCGGACAGCCAGGCCGGCGTGTTCGCGATGGGGAGGCGAAGATACGGTGCAACAGCGGTTTTGGTGACGCGGTCGGATCGGCGATCGGCGGCCAAGACTCCTCCTCCTGGTGATCGGGGCCATCGCGCCCCGCTTGGTCGTGGCGCGGCAATCTACCGGGAAGAGTACACAAGATCGCTCGGGTCTGGCGGGGCGGTCTCTACGCGCGCCTCAACCAAACCGCTCGTCGTCGCGTGGTTGTATGCTGGCCCGCCCAGTCCGCGACGTTTCCCGGAAGGCGCCGCTGGTAGTCCTTGATTCAGTCGCGCGCCCGAGCGCTTTCTCCCGCCGGAGCGACATTCCGCTTCAGGGGAAGGCCCGCTCTTGGGGCTCGCCGCCGTTACGGCCCAGGAGCTGTCTGCCGCGGTGTGCCAACCGGCAGCCGCGATCCGCGCATCGCCGCCGACCACGAGCTGGCGAGGCAGGGTCCCGGCTGCCGCGACAGGTGTTCCACGCCGGCATGCTTGACGCTCACATCGAAGTCCGTCACCCGCACCATCATCGCCGCCCCGCCGGGCCGCCACTCATTGCTCTTCCAGCCGCGCGGTCACGTACCGGCGAATGTCCAAGCTGTCATCCTCCATCGGCGCGTAGTACCCAACCTGGAACGACCGGGAGGACATGCCGCGTTGGACGCCCGCGCAAATCGTCCAATCTTGGCGGTTGATCAAGTCCCAGAACTCGACCGCGTCCGACGGGTCGAAATCGCTCCGCTCGATCTCCGTCCGATCGAACAGGAAGTCACACACCACGGTCGTGTGTTGCGGGTCACGCGGCCACAGCGTAAAGGCCGCGACGTGATCGGCGGCGAAGCTCATGAGCATGTTCGGGTACGCGATCTCGCCGAAGTGACGAGTTTGCTCGTGCTCGTTCAGGTCGGGCAGGGGCGCGCGATTGGTTGTGCCACTGCGCGTGAAGGTGAAGGCGCCGTCGCGATGAGGGATGCCATGCTCCCAATCCAGGCTTCCCCCGCCGTTCTGGCGAAAGGCAGGGACCACCTCGCACAGCTCGGGATGAACGCCGCCACAGTGGTAGCACTCATTGTAGTTCTCCATGATGACCTTCCAGTTCGCCTGCACCTCGTAGACCAACCGCTGGGCGATGCGCAGGTTTGCCAGCCCATAGCGCGCGAATCGGTCCGGAATCGCGGCAAGCTGGTCGGCCAAGGTCCGGCCGGCGGCGGTCACGTCGTCCGCCGCGAGGTTGACAAAGATGAATCCACCCCAGACATCGAGCGCCACCGGATGAAGGGAGAAGTCAGCCTTCGTTAACTGTTCCGTCTCGTGCAGGAACGGGGCGTTGCGCAACGCCCCGTCCAGTCCGTATGTCCATGAATGGTAGGGACAGCGAATCGCGCCGCGAAACCTGCCGTCGGCACACGGGGGGGCGTCCGGGCGCGGCGCCGGCGCATCATCGAGCACGAGACGACACCCGCGATGGCGACAGACGTTGTAGAAGGCACGGAGCGCGCCATCCCGAGCGTGGACGATCAGGACACTCTCGCCGAGAACGTCGCGCACGAGGTAATCACCGGCCAGCGGGATCTCCTCGGTTCGGCCGGCGCAGAACCATTCACGAAAAAAGATCCGTTCCCGCTCCCGCTCGTAGACCTCCGGGGACACATAGGAGGCTCGGGGGAGGCTACGTTCGAGCGCGGCTCCGGTCTGGGCGGTCTCGGTACTCATGCCTTGCTCCATACGTCAACTCGCTTGCCGTTGGCGGTGCCGGCTCATGGCTCCTCGGCCCCGGCTTCCCGCGCCGTTTGCACCGGTTTGATCGACTATGGGTTGGTCAAAGGATTGCACCTCCGACCATGGCCGCGGGTATCGAATATCGTAGCGGAAATCCGTGATCCATGCGACCGCGCTTGTGTCCCGTCCTCGTGCCGGATCACGGCTCAAGGATGACCGGCTCCTGATCGGTGACCCGTCACCGCGGCCGATCATGTGGGCCCACGGGCACGATCTGGCCCATTCCGGTGGCAAGTGCTATAAGGCGCGGAGCGGACTGGCGAGGTCGGCCGGGGGAGGGATCGGTTGGATGTCGGGCAGCTTGTCGGGCTGGGGCTGATCGCCGCCGTGGCGGCGATCTTCGGATCGATGCTCGGCCTGGGGGGCGGAGTGTTCCTGGTCCCGATCTACACGCTGTTCATGGGGGTCGATCAGAAGATCGCGATCGGGGCCAGCGCGGTGGTGATCGTGACCAACTCGATCGTTGGTTCGTCGGTCCACTTGCGGAGCCGGTTCACCAATCTCCAACTGGCGATGCTGCTCCAGGTGACGACGGCGGCGGGAGCCATCGCCGGCGCCCTGTTCGGGGTTTCGGCCAATCCCGGCATCATTTTCGGCGTGTTTGGGGCGGTGCTAGTCTATGCCGCGGTCTCGATGGTGGCCCGGCGCGAGGCGCCGCCGAAACCGCTGGCTGACGACACGCCGGACCCGCTCGGTTTGGGAGCCGGCTTCCGCGATCCGGCGATCGGGGCCGAGGTCGGGTACGTGCCGGGCCGGATCCCGCTCGGTTTGGGGATCAGCACCGGGGCCGGCGTCCTCTCCGGCATGCTCGGGGTCGGCGGCGGCGTCATCATGGTGCCGGTGATGAATTTACTCATGCGGGTGCCGGTCAAGGCGGCGGTCGGAACCTCGGCCCTGATGGTCGGCATCACCTCGGTGGCGACCGCGTTCGTCTTTTACTCGCAGGGGAAGATTGATCCCACGGTGGTGGTGCCGGCGGTGATCGGGGTTTTCTTAGGGGGCCAGATCGGGTCGCGGCTGACGCGGCGGCTGAAGGCGCGGCGGCTGGCCTGGATCTTCGCCGTCATCCTGGGCTATCTCGGCATCTCCTTGATCCTGCGCGCCTTCGATATCACCCTGCCGGGTCAGCAATGAGCAATCCACGGCAACCTACTCAATCCCCGGAGCCGGTCGTGATGGCCCAGCTTTTCGCCCGGCGGACCGAGCGGCTGCAACCGCTCTATGCCAGCGCCACCTTTGCCTTGACTTGGAGCTTCCGGATCGGCGCCGGGCTGCTGTTGCTGGGGATCGGGCTCGCCGTCCTCCAGCGGCAGCCGCTGAACCATGTCGCCGGGGGATTTAGCGAGGTGCTGCCGAGCGCGCGGCGGGGCGATGCGGCCGGGGTCGTCGATCTGGCGATCCTGTGGCTGATGGCGTCGCCGGTCCTGGTGGTGCTAGCGGTCGCCGTGGGGTTTCTCCGGCTCGGCGAGCGGCGCTACGCCTTCCTCTCACTCCTGGTGCTCATCGTGCTGGCCTTCAGCATCGCCCTGGCCCTGGCCCGATGAGCGGGCACGAAGCCGTCATCGGCGTCATCGTGGCGATGCCCTCGGAGCTGCGGCATCTGCGGGAGCGGGTCACGATCGAGCGGGAGGAAGCGTCCGGGCCGTGGCTCGATCTCCATCTCAGCCACGACAGCCGGCGGCTGATCGCGGTCTGCTCCGGGATCGGGATGGTCAACGCCGCCGCCGCGACCGAGCATCTGATCGCCAACCAACGACCGGCGATGGTACTCAATTTCGGCTGTGCCGGGGCGCACCGGCGCGATATTCTGCCGGGCGATGTCATCATCGGGACCGGAACCGTCTCGCACGGCGCGGTCCACGTCTTACCCAGCGGCGAAGATTTCTTTCCCCGGCCGGAGGTTCCGACGCCGGGCGATGTCGTCCGTGAGATCCCGGTGGACCCGGCGTTGCTCGCGGTGGCGCGGGCCGCTGCCGCTGGTTGGGCGCCGGATCCGTGGCCGGCGGCCCTGGGCGGGCCGGCTCCGGCGCCGCACCGCGACCCGGTTGTGCAGATTGGGGTGGTCGCCTCGGCCGACATCTGGACCCAGGAACACGCCCGGCTTGATCGGCTGCACGCGCGGCACCAGTCGCTCTGTGAGGACATGGAAGCGGCCGCCGTCGCTCAAATCTGCCAGCGGCATCAGGTGCCGTTCCTCACCATCAAAGACATCTCGAACAACGAGTTTCTCGCCTCGTCGGAGTTGACCGGCGGCGAGGACGTGCTCCCGTGGGACGAGGTCGGCCGGCGCTCGGCCGACCTGCTGCTGCGGGTGATCGCGCGATTGTAGGCGCGGAAATCCACCCCTCCCCCAATCTTTGGGAGCAAGCACGAACGCGCCACCGGCGATTGCGTTGCACGGTCTCGTTGACATGCGAACGAGCCGGCGGGAATCATCCCGCCGGCTCGTGGGGTGTGGGGGACCAGGGTGCCCGGTTCGGAGTGAGCTGGTTAGTTGCCGACCGTGATCACGTTGCCGGTGTTGTTGCCGGAGTTGATGTCGCCCACCTCGATGCTGCCGCCGTTCGCTTGCGAGCTGGCCGTGCCGCCGTTGCCC
>JALZJP010000005.1 GCA_030859715.1 Chloroflexota bacterium | reverse complement strand
CCCCACCGGTCAACGTGACGGGCCATCGGCATGAACAGTTGCTTCGGCGTCGGCGGTACCGAGTCCCGTCGCGGTGGCCGGGGGTCTCGCCCGTGCGGGGAGCCAGAACGTACGCGCGGTGGATGATCTCCTTTTTCCTCAACCGCGGTTGTCGTCGCTCTGGCTAATGATCTTCATTTGGCAGGCGGTGGCGGCCGCGGCGGGGGGCGTGGGCATGGCTGTAGCCGTCGTAGTTGTGTCCACAATCTGCCTATTGTGCTTCGATGGACTGACCAGGACGCTTAAGGCAGATTCAGGCTGGTGGCCCGAGCAGCGGAAACCTTTGCACGAGCGGGCGTCTCTAAACTGAAATGCACAACAAACAATACAGTTGGCGAGCGACTCTGGCCCTAACAGGCAACTGACACAGCCGCAGGATCTCTGCTGTCCCCTCTCGTCGAGCACCAGTACAAGTGCCCAATGATAATTGACTCAGCCTCTTTCGGATTAGCCGGCCCCGATGAATGTAGGTCAGCTTTCCTCGTCGGCGCTCCCTTCCGGGCCTCGTTTTCCGAACCGCTGGCGGAGGCTTCGCCACGCCTCAGTCGCGGCCTGCTCTCCCAGCTTGTTCGCGAACCCATGGCCAAACGCCACGACGAGCCCAGTTCCGACGCTGACGGCCACAAAGAGAACAGACGGTGGCCACTCCCCGAACCAAAGCGCAAGCATTGATCATCATCCCAACTGCGTGGCGCCCGATATTCGGGTGCCACGACGACG
Source organism: Chloroflexota bacterium (assembly GCA_030859715.1). GTDB lineage: Bacteria > Chloroflexota > Chloroflexia > Thermomicrobiales > UBA6265 > JACCYK01. The sequence goes on along the minus strand of JALZJP010000005.1, from coordinate 12,181 downwards.
CCGAGACAACCGAGCCACCGAGGGGGACAAGAACGAGCGCCGTCAATGGTGACGGCGGCCCGACCCTCAGGACCTGTCACGCACTCAACGGCGCCTGCTGGCTGTAGATTGCCGGCGACTCTGTGCCCGTCTACTGCCGATTGGCCCTTTGGCATTACAGCCGATGGCTCTCGTGGCTCTTGGGCAATTTGCGCTCTGGCCTATTCGCGTTGCGCTCTCATGTGCTGGAATATCGATTGTCGACTTAAGTATAGCAGGTGGATGGTTGCCACTGGACGCCCGTCGGTGTTTTCGGACGAAAGTAGTTAGTGTTGATCCCGCTTACTGGCGTTACGGGAGCCAGGTCGGGCGCCAACAGCTGCTGCCACAACAAGTCCTCGCCCAACTGAACACAATGCCCTGCGGTTTACGGTGCGATCGACGAGTTGATCGATACGAGCCCACAGCGTGCCAGAAATTTCATCAAGATTCTCAATATCTGAGAATTCAACCGATCGTGCAAACTTCTGGCTTCCCTGGCCAATTGGCCACCTGTCTACCTCGATAAATTGACAGGCTCCTCGACATCGATCCGATCATCGGTTTCCTGATCACGATCCTCTGGATCCTAAAGGATGCCGGTTTGGCGGTGTTTCGGCGGCTCTTGGACGGGATCGAGTCGTGGATCTTGGCCAAAGTCGAGCACGCCCCGCTCCATGTCGACGGCGTCCGCGAAGTGCATGAGGCACGAGCTCGCTGGGTTGGGCAAAAGGTCCGGGCCGAGCTCCACCTCGCGGTCGCCCCAGATCTCATCGGTGGCCGAGTCCCGGCGATCTCCGATCATGCGGTTCAAGCATTCGCCGACCATGTCCCTCACTTTGGCGGAGCCACCGTCCAAGCTTGTCCTGATCTGCAGGAAGGGCACTCCGATTTCAACAGTCCGACGACCGCGCCTGAAGCGTTGTAGCGACGTGGTTCAGTGCGTTCAAGATGGCAACCTCCCGATCAACCGGGGCCCCGAACTCAACCGAGAAACCTAGCCCACGAACTTTCCTGCCTAGGTTTCCGCGCGCGGCGATAGAATCGTCTCAGCATGCTCAATGAATTGTTCCCGATTCAACTCGGCCAGCACGACCTGCCGCACGATGCCATCGCTATCAATCAGAATGTGCGTTGGGAAGTTATAAATGGGGTACGCCCCGCCGGTCAGCTCACGACTGGGATCACCCGCGATCAGGTATGTCAGCCCGTTCAATTCAGCGTAGTCCGCTGCCACCGATAGCGGCTCATCCAACGAAACAGCGAGCAGGATCAGGCCGCGGGGAGCTAACTCCTCATGCGCGGCTTGCATCTCCGGCGCTTCACTCCGGCACGGTGGGCACCACGACCCCCAGAAGTTGAGCCATACGGCTCGTCCCTGGAAGTCGGAAAGACGCACGAACTGGCTCTCGCCCACCAGCGCGATTACATCCGGCGCTGGCTCGCCAGCGCGTGGCAGGAGCCGGCTGTTGATTCCGCTGGTGTCAATCTGATCAAACCCTTGCTGCCCGCCGACCAGCCAGGCGCCGCTCAGCGCGCCGGCCAACCCCAGGCCAAGTCCGATGGTGAGGGCCCGCCGGGAAGAACTTTGCGCGGTTATAAGGCTGGGGTGCGCTGGAACCGCCGAATCGGTGGATTGTTGTTCGGGCATGGTTACTCCGGTGGATAGGGCGTTGGTGTCGCCAATTCAATTAGGTCCGCATAGGTTGCGTCGATGGCGGCCCGCATCGCCCGCGGACGGATGCCCTGCTGCAGCATGTCGATCACGGCACTCGTGACCCCAAGGCAAACGTCTCAGATTGGGGCCATCGGATCGAAGACCACCACTCACTCAGCGTTTACCGACTCGACGTAGCAGTCGCGGTAGTTTTGGTGCCCCACGGACTGACAGCACCCACAAAAGCAGGGCATGTAGCGCATCAGGTCCCCGCTAAGCACCTGGAACTCGTAAAGGCGCTGGGCATCCTCTCCTGCCCGTACAACATAATCCGGCCAGACCACCTTCGACAGATCACCAATAGGTTCATCCGCTGGCTCGAACGCGGCAAATCGGGCCGAGTAGTCGGCAGCGTCGCCGCTCGGTTCGGAGTCCCGTGGGGTGGGTTCGGGATTGACTGCATTCCCACCGCAGCCTTGAAGGGCGATGGCTGCCGCACCCAGACCTAGGACAGTAACGATAGAGCGCCGGGAAAGAGACGGATCGAGTCGCCGCTGGTGACCACTGGCTATCAAGTCTTGTTCCGTCCCGGTAGTTTCCCCTGTCTGGCAATGTGGTACACCAGCCGCAACACTGCGGTCGAACATGGATTCGTTTCGTCGATCGACGTACTCTTGGGCATTCATCAAGGTTGCCCGCGCTTCGCGCTTACATCCTCAACTTACGGCAGATCTTGGACGTTTAGGAGGGGAATACCGTCAATGCCATTCCGTCAACGGCGTTCCACATCCACATGAAATCGCCCCAAGCCCACGAGCTGTAGTCACCGAGCGCGGGGTCGGAGACGTACACGCCGGATTCGTCGTAGCCATAGGCCACGACGACGTGGTAGCCGGGGATGAGTTTGTACGACGTGCCATCCTCGGCGTACTCGTAGAATCCCTGATCGCCCCACAGTCCGAGCCACACAATGACCGGCTGGCCAGCATCGAGATGAGCCGTCAGGATCGAGGCATCACCGCGAGCATAGTGAACGTCGCCGGCAAACCCAAAGTGCGGGAGCGCGGCGGCCAGGGGCTCGGCGTACACGCCATAGTCGACAGTGTTTCCCCAGGCGCCGTTGATGTCACCGCGGAATCCCCAATGCGGATTTGGCGACCAGCCGACAAGCTCATCGAACGCCCATTCCGACACCCACGATCCGTATGAAGCCATGGTGATAACCGCTGACGCGTATTCGCAACTGAGATTGCGCTGCTGCGCGTAGGCCGGTACCGTGAGCATACTGGCGGCCGCCGCAACCTGGCCCGGCTGTGATCGCGGCTCCACTCGTTCCAGACTCAATGCCCCCAGCGACGCGATGAGCAACTGACGTCGATTCACGATGCTTCCTCCCCACATACAAGGTCGCCTGGGCTGCGCCAAGGCATGGGTCGCGGCCATGGTGGCTCGCCACCATTCAACATGGTTCCAAGAGCTCTGGAATCGTGACGAACTGGTAACCACGAGCCCGGAGATCGTCGATCAGGCGCGGCAGGGCGCGTCCGGTCGACTGGGCGCTGGCCGGTCCGTCGAGATGCAACTCAACGATCGCACCGTCATAGATATTGTCCATCACCCGCGCGTAGACAGACTCCTCCGTCGCATCCGCGCCATAGTCGGCAGCGGGCACCTCCCAAGCCACCGACAGGTATCCCTGGTCGGCGACCAGATGACGGACCCGAGCATCGATCGCGGCGGCATACGGCGTGAAATAGGGCGCCGGCGGGCTTCCGGTCGCCTCCATGACCGCGGCCTCGGCGAGGTCCAGATCGCGCAGTACGTCGCCGTCGGTCAGCGTGGGGAGCTCATTGGCGGCATAGCCATGACTGCCAATGAGATATCCCTCCTGGACCATGCGTTCAAGCACCGGCGGGTCTTGCTCGGCCCACCAGCCCATGACGAACATCGTTGCCGGAACATCCGCCGCGAGAAGCGTGTCGAGTATTCCGGTTGCCGGATCAGCGCCAACCCCGATATTGAAGATCAGGGCAACACGATCGCAGCCCGGACTTCCCGAAACAAGGTAAGGCGGATTTGCTGGATCGGCAGAGACAAACACCGCTGGGACAACGCCAGCGATCTCACGATACCGCACCGGAACGTATCCGTTCGCGGTCTCACCGGTGATCTCCACCTTGGCGCCCAACGTCGCGGTGTCGAGCACGTCGCATGATGGCTCGGGGCAGGTGCGGATTTCCAGTTCGTTCGTACCCACGACGACTGCATATGCCGGCTCCGCGGCGACTGCCATTGGGAAGGCAAACGGTATGTTGATCACGACGAAGAAGATCACCGTGAGCCATCGCTGGCGCCGAATTGATGTCATGAGTCCCTACTCTTTGGATGGGCCCACCCTGGATGGCCGAAGCCGCGACAGGATCAGGCAAAAAACGACCGGCCCGGAGATGCGGGCGATCCGTGATGACGCCGGCCCCAGCGCCTGGCTCACCCTTTGCTCGAATCACCCCGACGTCGAAATCGGGTTGTGAACAATAGGGACGGCCCGCCTACGCTAGCGAGCGTGGCGCTCCAGCGTTCATTCGATGATCTGGACGGTCATCCCCATCGGCGCCCACCCGTAGATCCACTCCGCGACATCCATCGGCAGATTGATGCAGCCGTGGCTCATCGGGGTGCCGAAGTTGTCGTGCCAATAGGTGCCGTGGATCGCGTGGCCGACGTCGGTGAAATACAGCACATATGGCACGTCTTTCACGTTGTAGTACTCACCGCCGATGACGCCTTCCATATCCTGGATGTCTACCTTGGTGTTGACGTAAAACACACCGGCCGGGGTTCGGAACTTTTCCCGTCCCGTGCTCACGTACGTACTCCGCACGACTTCGCCGCCGTCGTAAGCCCAGAGAGCCTGCTGGCTGAGGGAGACAACCACCGCTCTGCCGCCGCCCGGCGCCGGGGGAGCGGTTCCAAGCGATGGCACCGCGATCGGCGGCGTGAACAGGCTTTCGTCGTAGACCGGGATGGCGCCTTGGGCTTGCGGCTCGGTTGGAAGTCGGTAGCGCTCGGCCAACACTGTGCCCACGGGAACCAACGCCACGTCCTCACCCGGACGCCAGCGGAGCTTGCCGCGTTCGAAGACCTGGAAGTTGGTGCCGTCGAGGACATATTCCTCGCTGATCGGGTTGCCTAGATGGGCCGCCTCACCGGTCGCTTCCCAGAAGGCGCGGAACCCGCCCCAGACCCCATGCCGGCTGTCCGCGACGAACCGGTAGGAGGGCTCGCCCGCTAGCTTCGCATCAGCGTCAGCCTGATCGAGGGGCAACCAGGCGCGGGCCAGCCGCGCCATGTCGCGGTCGACCGTTGACGCCTGGAATCCGAGCCGCCGCGGCAGCATCAACGGTGCGAACTCTTGACCGATCGTGCCAAGCGAGACCAAATTCCCATTCTCATCCCCGTTCGGCCAGTATTCAAACCGTGCGTACTCGTAGTACTGCACGATACGGCCGTCGGCGTCCGCAAGCTCCGGTGTGATTGGGTAGCCAAAAGCGGCGGTTCCCCCGCTGCCGCGCCAGAGGTCGAGAAACAACCGGTCGATGGTTTGGCCCGTCTCGGGAATGTAGACGGTCGGCGGGGGCGACCAGTTCGTATCAACCGGATAGGCAGTTGCAGTCACCGGAATGGCGACGAAGATCAGTGCGGAGAGAACGAAAAGGGTGACGATCCGGGTAAATTTGTCCGTACCAAGCTTCAACCCCAACAACCACATGGAGCGACCCTCCTCTGTCTCATTCAGCACCAGTCCTTCCGCTGGTGCGCTGTCTCGAGAGGCGCCCAGCACGAGGCTGACGACCGACTGGCCATCAGCAGAGAAATGCTGGAATTCGATCAAATGAGGAAGATCTGAAGCATTGCTCGTCTTGCATCTGAAGTTAGGGGAGGCGCCTGGATGGCGAAGCAGATTTGGAAGGTGCGGGGAGGAATGAGCCGAGGGATACCGGCATCAGCCAGGTCGATGTCCATGTGTCCCAAGCGACCACGATCTGACGAAACCAGCGAGCGATCAATCCCGCATTCGATACCGTGCCCTGGCGCGCGATCAGACTCCAGCAGTTCGGAAGCGACCGCGATTGGTGTGCTGCCGCTCGGGTTCGCGGCAACGAATGTGAGATGTCCGGTAAATAGGACGAGGAGGAAAACAAATGAGAGCGACCACCGTTGGCACCGAATCGCGTGCGCTGATTGCCGAGCTCTCCTAGTCATATCGTCAGCGATATACTTTCTCGGAACCAGTGATCTGGGGATCTCGATTCCGCTCGGCCGAAGACCGTAACCTACGTCGTACAACGCTCACCGGGCCCTGTCTATGTCATGTCCGGTTCGGCTCGACCCCATTCGTGATCCTGCTGTTGACTGCACTACGACGTGCCTGTAGTGTACCGGTGTTCTGATGTGAGTACAATAGCGATCGACCGTAGATCCGAAAGGAATGCAGGAAAGCTTAGGGAGGGCGAAATCGGGATGAGCCAGCGCAACCCCCTTCGATCGACACTAACGCGCCGTTCTTTGGTTAAGATAGCTGGCGTAGCTGGCACTGCCGCCTACGTGGGGACGGCGCCTAGATTGTCTCGGGGCGTCTCGACCCAAGCGGTGCCTGGCGGCGAGCTGGTCATTGGCGTGACCCAGGATGACTACCGAGTCGATCCGCCGGAGCGCGCCAACATCGGATTCTTTCCCCTCAACACGAACATCTTCGAGTCACTCGTCCGGCTCACGCCCGACTACCAGATTGAGCCATGGTTAGCAGAATCCTGGGAGTTCATCGAGCCAAATACATACCGCTTCACGCTGCGGCCGGACGTCATGTTCCATGATGGGACGCCGTTGGCCGCCGAGGCGGTGCAGTGGTCGATGGGGCGCATCGCCCAGGCCGGGGGCGGTATTCTGGGAATTGATGAGAATTCGACGACGGTGATCGACGACCTCACCGTCGAGATCACGCCGATCCGGCCGAATCTCCGCCTGCTCGAGCAACTGAACCATCCGAATGAAAGCATCATTGCCCCGAACTCGAACCCCGTCGAGGAGCGGATTGGGACCGGACCGTTTCGTGAGGTCGAGTATGTGAAGGACGACCGCTACGTCGTCGAAGCCTTCGACGGCTACTGGGGCGCCGAGCAACCGGGAGTCCAGCGGATCACCTTCCGCTTCTTCCCGGATGCGACCACCCGTGTGCTTGCCTTGCAAGCGGGCGAGGTCGACCTCATCACCCAGGTCCCCCGCGAGTCGGCTTCACAGCTCGAATTGGGCGGCGACCTGCGCCTGGTCACGACCCCTGTTGGCGCCTACGAGGCGCTCTATGTCAACATCCACGGCGCGGAGCCGTATGATTTGGGGCAGGACCGCGCCGTGCGAGAAGCCCTCGCCCATGCGATCAGCAAAGAGGCCATCGTCACCGGTGTCTGGCAAGGATACGCCGAGGTTAGCAGTACGATGATCCCACCGGGGATTCTCGGTTCCGCTGCCGACACGATCCAGGGCACAACGCTCGACCCCGAGCGGGCACAGCAGATCCTCGACGACGCCGGTTGGGCGCCGGGCAGTGATGGTATCCGAGAGAAGGACGGCCGCCGATTGCGGTTGACGATGGTCGTCGGCTTCCCGAATGCGGACGTGCATCGGCCGATGCCGGAGCTGGTTCAGGCGCAGCTTCGCGAGGTAGGAATCGAGGTCGAGATCGTGCAGACGCCGGATACCGCGACCTACGAGGCCAGGCTGGCGGTCCTCGAAGGTGATCTCTGGGCGGAAGCCGGCTCCCAGAACGATGGTAATCCGTGCTTCCTGCCCGACCTCCTGTTCTACACCCCCGATCCCGAGGGAGACCCGGAATCGGCGATGTACGGCACCGCCTTCGCTCCCGGCGAAGCGTTTGATGTCCATATCGACTCCTGCCGCACGGCCGTCTCGGTGGAGGAGGTCCAGACCGCCGCCGCGGCCGCGATGAAGTTACTGGTCGATGAGGAGTACGTCGTTATCCCGCTCGCCGGCACCTTCGGTCTCTATGGCGCGAGTGCCAGGGTTGGTGAGTTCGAACCGCATCCGTCGGGGATCAATCAGCGCTGGTCAACCTTGACGGTTCAGGAGTAGCGGTGCCGCGTTATCTCCTGCGGCGCCTCGTCTACCTGCTGCCGGTGTGGCTCAGCGTCTCGGCCGTCGCCTTCGTGCTGGCGAACTTGACGCCCGGTGACCCGGCGCGACTGATGCTCCAACGCCAGCTCGGGCGACAGCCGACGGGCGCGGAGGTGGTGGCGGCACGGGCCGAGCTTGGCCTGGGCGATCCGTACCCGGTCCGGTACGCGCGCTGGCTGGGCGATGCGCTCACCGGTGATCTGGGCACCTCGTACCGCACCGGCGAGCCCGTCCTGGAAGCACTCCTTGAGCGCTTCCCCAACACGTTGCAAATCGCCCTCATCGGCATCGGCATGGCGATCCTCCTGGCCTTGCCCTTGGGTATCTTCGCCGCGATCTGGCGCAATTCGCCCCTCGACCACTTCTCACGGATCGTGGCTCTGCTGGGCGCGGCGATGCCGAGCTATTGGGTCGCCTACCTGCTGATCTTCTTCTTTGTGGTCCAGCTCCACGTCCTCCCTGTCGCGGGGCGCGGCACCTGGCAACATCTGGTCTTGCCTTCGGTGACGCTCGGGTTAGCCGCCTGCGCCAGCTTGATGCGGCTGACCCGCTCGGAGATGCTGGAGGTGCTCGGTCAGGATTTCATCCGGACCGGTCGGGCAAAGGGATTGGGGGCGCGGTCGGTGATCGTCGGCCACGCCTTGCGGAACGCCCTGATCCCTGTCCTGACGGTGGCTGGATTGCGCTTCGCGGGACTCCTGGGCGGGGCGATCATCGTCGAGTCCATCTTTGCTTGGCCGGGGATCGGGAAGTTCGTGGTTGACTCGATCTACGATCGCGACTATCCGGTGATTCAAGGCTTCGTCGTCTTCATGGGCACGGTCTTTTTATTGATTAACCTCCTGGTCGATCTGGCCTATGTCCGGCTCGATCCGCGCATCCGGCTCGGTGAGCGGTAGGAAGGGCGACATGGCCCAGACGACGCTTTTCGGCAACGAGACGGCCATCGCTCTGCCCGGCCCCGAGTCGGATAGCGCGCGCGGTCGGCGCCTCATTTTCGTCCGGCGGTGCGTCAGTGACCGAACCCTGGTGACGGGGACGTTGATCGTGCTGACCTTTGTCATCGCCGCGCTCGCGGCCCCCCTGATCACCTCCCACGATCCCACCGAGGTTGATGCCCTGGCGATCCTGGCCCCGCCGAGCCCCGAGCACTGGCTCGGCACCGACAACATCGGCCGGGACATCTTCAGCCGTCTGGTGTACGGCGCTCGGTGGTCGCTCGGCGCCTCGGTCCTGGCGGCGACCGCAATTGTCGTGGTCGGCGTCACGCTCGGCGTGATCGCCGGCTACTTTGGCGGTCTGATCGACGATCTTCTCATGCGCCTCGTCGACGTGCTGCTCGCCTTTCCCAGCCTCGTGCTGGCGCTGGCGATTGTCGGCACGCTGGGGCCGAGTTTGCGCAACGTCCTGATCGGCATGGTCGCGGTCTGGTGGGTGGACTACGCTCGGGTCATGCGGGGGCTGACGGTGGGGGTCCGGGAGCGGGAGTTCGTTGCCGCCGCGCATTGCCTCGGGGCCTCCTCGCCGCGCGTCATGCTGCGCCATATCCTGCCGAACGTGGTCCCCTCGGTGATCGTGTTGGCGACGCTTGAGCTCGGCGGGCTGATGCTGGCGATCTCCGGCCTCAGCTTTCTCGGCCTTGGCGCCCAGCCGCCGACGCCGGAGTGGGGAACGATGCTCAACGATGGGCGCCTGTTCTTCCAGCGGGCGCCGCAACTGATGCTCTACCCAGGGCTGGCGATCACCCTCGTCGTGGTCGGCTGCAACCTGGTCGGCGACGGGTTGCGGGATGCCCTCGATCCCCGGTTGAAGCGCTAATACCGACCTCGCCGCGCCTGGGGTCAGCGCTCAGCGCAAGGCGCTACCCATATAGCGACCATCTGGCGTTCACAGGTTCGTCTTTGGCAAGCGCGCGTTCAGGCACACGATGTCATGCACACGGGGACCGGGGCGTCGTGGTCCGATCGCATGGGTGCGACCAGTGAGTCGGGATGGGCTGACACGAAACCCGACGGCGGGTAACCGCGTTTTGGAAAGCGTGGGTCACGCTTCACGGTTCGCTCCTTGGAAGGAGTTCGGGCATGGATGGACATCGCTTTGATCACATCGCGCGGCTCGTGACGAGCGGAGGAAACCGGCGGCAGATACTACGCGCGCTCGGGATCGGCGCGGCGGGCGTGGTCGGCCTCGGCAGGTCAAACCGCGCCGCGAGTCACGAAGCACCGATGGCGGTGTGTGGGCAGGCTAGCGATTGCGCGATGCCGGACGCCGATCCCTGCACCGGCGTGCAGTGCCTCGACGGTACGTGCTCCGTCTCCTCCGTCCTGTGCGTGGCTGGTTACACCTGCTGCGGCAACGGCGAGTGCTGCCCAGCGCCGGCCGCATGCATAGCGGACACTGACTGTGCGGTTGCGGACGGCGATCCCTGTACCGGCGCTCGCTGTGAGGGTGGGGTCTGCGCCTACGCGATCGTGTCCTGCGCTCCGGGCTATGCGTGCTGCGGCAACGGTACATGCTGTCCGGCGTGGTGGCCGGGCGAGTGGACGATGCCTGCATTGCCTCCGAGGTGATGACCGGATGGCTCCGACGGTCAGATTCAAACCTGACGTGCCAGAGCCGGGCAAAACCCAGCGGAACGGGAATCGTTCCGCTGGGTTCAGTGGCGCTTAGGTGGCCAGAGATTCCGTGCTCCAACGAGTCCTAACAAGCGTGGGCGTCGCTATCGCGTCGAGAAGCGGACCGCGCCGTAATAGCGCGACGCGTAATAGTCTGACGTAATGTCGCTGATCTTGACGCCGGTCGATTCGTTCTCAGCGTGGATCATTTGATTGTTGCCGATGTAGATGCCGTTGTGGGACATCCCCGGCCGGAACGTGTTCTCGAAGAAGACGAGATCGCCCGGTTGGAGCTGGTTGCGGTCGACCTTCGTCCCCATGTCGTACTGGACGAACATATCGTGAGTGATTTCGAGGCCCACGGTGTTGCGAATCACAAACATCGTGAAGCCCGAGCAGTCGAAGGCATTCGGCCCCTCGCCCGCGTAGACGTAGGGATACCCCTGGTACTGCATGGCGAAGTTCGCGATCGCCTGGCCCGAGCCGCCGCCGTTGTTCACGTCGCCGCGGCGGTTGTTCCGGTTGTTCTGATAGCCGCTGGCGGTGTCGCTCACCAACGGCTCACCGGTGGCGGTGAGCGTGGTGTCGCCCGTGACCGGCGCATCCCAGGAGACGAATGAGGCGTGGACATAGCCGCTGACGCCGTTGCAGTTCACCGGCTGCCATTCGCCGACCGTGCCCCCGGTCACTTCGACCGCGGAGCCCTCGGTGACCGTGCCGAGCTCGGCGGATGACCAGTCGGCGGCGGTGCGGCAGATCGCCCCGTCACCGTTGGTGCCGGCGATATAGGCGGTGCCGATCGGCGCCGCCGGCGGAGCGGTGGCGTTATTGGTGTTCGAGGCCCCGCTGGCGTCATTGAGGACCATGGTGTCGCCGGACGCATTCGTGCTCTGTCCGGTGGTATCGACCCAGGCGCCGGTCTGATCGTAATAGCCGCTTGTGGCGGCGGCGGCTGGGGCTTCCTGGGCGGTCGTGTCCATGGCGGTCGTGTCCATGGCAGTGGTGTCCGTGGCGGTCGTGTCCGTGGCGGTCTCGTCCATTGCGGCCGTCGTGTCGACCCAATTGCCGTTCTGGTCGACATAGCCGGACGATTCCGCGGCACCGGAGGTATCGACCCACATGCCGCTCTCATCGAGGTAGCCAGACGCCTGTTCCGCGGCCGCGGCCTCACCCGAGGTATCCACCCACATGCCGTTCTCATCGACATACCCGGTGGCCTGGTCGGCGGGCGCTTCTTGGGCGACGTCCTCAGTCATCGTATCAGCCGACATCTCCTCGACCCAGTTGCCGTTTTGGTCGTAGTAGCCGGAGACTTGGTTGGTGACGCCGCTTGGATCACCGGCGGTGTTGGTAACGGCGGTGTCGGTAACGGCGGCGTCACCGCCGCTCATCGCCGAGGCGGGGACGAAGCCGCCGCCCACGGGATACCAGAGCGAGCCGTCGTCGGCCGTCACCGGCGCGTCGGCGATCGTGACTTGTGAGCCGGGGCTTACTTCGCCGGTCGCTTCGCCGGCATAGCCAGGCGTGGACCGTATGAGAACCGCTTCCACCGTGGCGTTCGTCGCAACCGTGCCAGGCGCTAAGGTGGCGTCTTGAGCCAGCGCGGGCAGCGGTGCCAGAGTCGTGGCCATGAGAAGTCCAACCAACGCCAGGGTTTCCCAACGCATGCCGGACCGTGTTCGGGTGAACAAGATCCTTCCCT
>JALZJP010000239.1 GCA_030859715.1 Chloroflexota bacterium | reverse complement strand
CCCACGGCCAGGCCGTGGGCGCCGTTCGAGCTAGTCGAAATCCGCGCTACTCGGCGACCTCGATCACGTTTCCGGTGTTCTCACCCGAGCTGACATCGCCGACCACGATCGCGCCGCCGCTGGCCGCCGCCTCGGAGTCGCCGCCATTGCCGGCACTGGTCGTGTCGGGCTCGACCAGTGCCGGGTCGGCCTCGACGGCGGCTGGCTCGGACTCGATCGCGACGTTGTCGTCGCCGCCGCTGGCGTCCGAGGTGGCGGTGCCACCATCGGCGCTGGGATTGATGCTCGTCGTGTTGCTTGAGGCGCCGCCATTGATGTCGGCGTTCCCCGACAGGTCGCCCGTCTCGATCACGTTGCCGGTGTTGTTTCCGGAGTTGACGTCGCCAATCGCGATCACGCCGCCGTTGGCGGCCGAATCGGCCGTGCCGCCGTTGCCGGCATTGGCATCGCCGCCGGTTCCCTCGGCGATGTTGTCATCGCCGCCCGAGGCGTCGGAGGTGGCGGTTCCGCCATTGGCGCTTGGGCTGATGCTGGTGGTGTTCGTGCTCGTGCCGCCATTGATCGAGGAATTGCCGGAGATGTTGCCAACGCTGATCACGTTGCCGGTGTTGTTGCCCGAGTTGATGTCGCCCAGTGTGATCGCGCCGCCGTTGGCACTCGAGCTGGCAGTGCCACCGTTGCCGGCATTGGCGGTCCCGTTGCCGATCTGGTCCGCATCGACGGCATCCTCGGCGGGAGCGAACGCGTCCAGCATCTCCCGCGTCGGCAACATACAGAACGAATTCGCGGGGACGACCGGCGGGCACCCGATTTGGACGACTTCACCGGGGTTTTTCGGGAATTGGTCCGCCATGCCGCGGGCACTCGGCGGAATAAAACATTCGGTATTCGCGGGGAGGTCTGCTGGGCACGCGATCTGGAGGATCGCGTTGGGGTCATCCGGAAAGAGCGGATTGTTGGCATCTTTGGTTGCCTGATCGACCACCCGCTCGATCACCGCCGTGTTTCCATCGCCACCCCGGGCGTTGCTTGTCGCCGTCCCGCCATTCGCGCTCGGGTTGATCGTGGTGCGGTTGCTGCTGGTGCCGCCATTGAGGTTGGCGTTGCCGGAGACATTGCCAGTCTGAATCGTGTTGCCCCGGTTGCCGCCGGAATTGATGTCGCCGAGCGTGATCTCGCCACCGTTCGCGCTCGACGTGGCGGTGCCGCCGTTGCCGGCGTTCGCGCCGCCCAGGATGCCAATGGCCTCGTTGTCGTCGCCGCCCTGGGCGTTCGAGATCGCCGTGCCGCCATTGGCGCTCGGGTTGATCGTCGTCACGTTCGAGCTGCTGCCGCCATTGATGTCGGCCCTGCCCGATAGGTTGCCGGTGCGGATGGTGTTCCCGGTGTTGCCGCCGGAGTTGACGTCATCGAGGTCGATGATGTCGCCGTTGGCCCGCGCCGTGGCGGTGCCGCCATTGCCGGCGTTGGCGTCGCCGCCCTCCGCGAGCGCGTCATTGTTGTCGCCGCCGCGGGCGTTGGAAATCGCGGTGCCGCCGTTGGCGCTGGCATTGATTGTCGTCACATTGCTGCTGGAACCGCCGTTGATCACGATCCGCGAGGTGGTAGCGGACGGCGACGTGCCGTTCCCGGCCAGACCCGCGCCGCCCCGGTTGACGCAGGCCACCGTCTTCGGCTTCGCCGTCGACCCGACGCGGATCGTGTTTCCGGTGTTGTTGCCGGAGTTGACGTCATCGAGGTCGATGATGCCGCCGTTGGCCCGCGCCGTGGCGGTGCCGCCATTGCCGGCCGCGGCGTCGCCGTCGCCATTCCCCTCGGCGATATTGTCGTCGCCGCCGGCGGCATCGGATATTGCCGCCCCGCCGTTGGCGCTGGCGTTGATCGTGGTTGTGTTGCGCGCGGTGCCCCCGTTGATCGTGACGGTCCGTCGCGGCGGCGCCGGACAGTCGGTGGCACCGGCCGACGGCGCCGACAGGACCAAGCTCCCGACGATGACGGCGACGGCGACGGCAGTGAGGCGCAACGCGGTGGTCAGTTTCATAGCGATTCTCCGATGACGACGATGTCCGGTACGATAATCGGCTGACGGGTTGCCGAGGCTTGCCCGCGAGGTCCGCGAGCGTCCGAGCCGCGAAGAGCGACCGATTCACCCGGCCGCGCTGGTCCTCGTCCATCTCCGCCGCCGCCGGCTGAGGCTGGTTCGGACCTTGTCATCATAGAAAGCGGACATCCGAAGCACATGGGGAAAATTACCCATTTCCGCCAACTGTCCGGCCTGAGACTGTAGTATATGATACATTAACGTACCCGAGGGGGATCGCCGCTCAGTTCGCTCCTCCGGCCTCTCCCGTGACCGGTACGAAACGACCATGGTGTCAACTCCGTGGCGACGGGCCGTCGCACCACTCGATCTCAACAGTCTCGTCTCTGAGAATCAACTCCTGGAGGAAACTACTCAGCCGACTTGCGGCATGGGTCCTCGTTTTCCAATGTACTGCCCATCGTCGTACCCTGGCCCTGATAGAAACCCAAGTCCATTGAATAACACGGATGGGAAGCTCGTCTGTTTACGACGGATTACACCAGCGACCAGTACCGTCGCTGAACAGCGACCACTTGATCCAACGCCCGCTCCGCGTCTAGGCCGAGCGCAAGCGACGGCGACATGGTCACCGCCCGCGTCCCATATGGATCGGCCAACTGATCGAGGCCGGCGGCCAGGTCACCCGCCAGCGCGTGGGCGATCGCGGCGGTGCAATAGGGGGCGTAGGTCGGCGCGTAGCCGCCTTCTTGGGTGACGACGATGCGGCCTTCGCAGACCTCATCGGCGAGCGCTTGCATCCGCTCCATCATCAGCCGGTAGCCATCGGCCGTGACGCACATGCGACCGAGGGGGTCCATCACGCTGGCGTCCTGCCCGGCCGAGATGAAGATCAGGTCGGGTTTGAACTGCCGCCCGATCGGGACCACGATCCGGTCGAGCGTCTCCAGGTAGCCCCGGTTGCCGGTCCCCGCCGGCAGCGGCACATTCACCGTGAAGCCTTTCCCGGCGCCGGTCCCAACCTGGTCCGGCGCCCCCCAATCGACCGGGAACAGGTTGTCTTGATGGACCGAGACAAAGAGCACGGAGGGATCGGCCCAAAAGGCGTCCTGGGTGCCGTTGCCGTGATGGACGTCCCAATCGAGGATCAGCACTCGTTCGGCGCCATGGGCCCGTTGCGCCTGCTTGGCGGCGATGACCACGTTGCCATAGACGCAGAAGCCCATGCCGTGATCGGCCATCGCGTGGTGACCAGGCGGCCGCACCAGCGCGTATGCCCCGCGTACCTGTCCAGACAGTACCGCTGCCATCGCGGCCACGGTGCCGCCGACAGCTAACCGGGCAATTCGGTCCCCGCCGGGTCCGATCGGCGCTCCCCGGCCCGTGTCACCGCCGCTCCCGGCCGAGAGCTGCCCCACCCGCGCGATGTGCTCCGCCGTGTGATAGAGCGTGAGCAGATCATCCGGCACCGGCTCCGGGTCGATCCGAACCATGCGGTCGGTCAGACCAACCAGGTCGAGGAGATGCTTGGCCCGCCCCACCAGCTCCGGGCTGGAGACGTGCGCGATCGGGCTGGCGAAGGGATAGGGGTCGTCGTAATTAATCAGCGCCAGTCCGGCATTGTGGGTCAAATACCGATCATCGAAGACCAACCCGACCGCCTGCTTCGCCGCCACCTGGAACGCCTTTCACGATTGCCCCCTGCCTTCGTCGTCATCGCCCCAGGTTAACAAAGAACGGGAGGACATGCGCCCTCCCGTTTTCTCCGCATCCGCCCCGGCCGCGCCAGATGTGCCGGCGCGGTCGTTACATGGGACCGACCGCCAGGCCCATCCCGTCGACCGCGTTCCACATCCACATGAAGGTCCCCCAGTCGTAGAACCGGGTGCCGCCGGTGGCGGGATCGGAGACGTAGACGCCGCTGTCGTCGTAGTCGTAGGCGACCACCACATGGAGGCCCGGCACCAGCTTGAACGGCGTGCCATCCGCCGTGTGCTCGTAGTACCCGGTGTTGCCCCACAGCCCGATCCAGACGAGCGTGGGCGCCCCCTGGTCGATGCGGCTGGTCAGCGCCGACGGATCGCCGCCGGCGTAAAAGGCGTCGCCCCAGAAGCCAAAGGCATTCAGCGCCGGCACCAGGGCCGCCGCGTAGACGCCATAATCATCCGTGTTGCCCCAAGAGCCGTGGATATTCCCCCGGTAGCCCCAGTGCGGATTCTCTGACAACCCGACGAGGCCATCGAAGTCCCACTCCGAGACCCACACCCCATAGGCGGCCATTGCCATCACGGCGGATGCATATTCGCAACTGAGGTTCCGTTGCTGGAAATAGTTCGGCACCGCGATCGCGCTCACGGATTCGATGCTCGATGCTCCCAACGGCGCCGTGGGCGCCGCCAGGGCCGGTTCGGCCGGGGCCACGCCGACCCCCAGGAGCGGCGTCATCACCGCGATCAACACCGCCATCGCCCGCGCGACTCGTCGTCCCCGCATTGTCCTCTCCCGTGCTTCCGTGGCACCGCGAACGTTGTGGCATCACTCGGAACGCGCCTCAGGCGTCGAGGCGCGTCACCCGCCGTGCTGGACATCCCACATCTGTCCACATCGGAACCATCGCCGGCACCCTAAAACCCGGTGCCATGACCGGTCGGCTTTGGGCAGCCCTCCGTTGCTGATCCTATCACAATGGCGACGCGGCGGCGGCTCGCACCGGCCGGGCATGACCGCTGAGTCACAACGCCGCCTTCCACGCGCAATCTGATCTGGTAGGCTTCGCCCCAGCGTCGCCCACGACCGGCGGCATGACCCAGACGGAGAGAGCGCGGCATGGCCCGGCTCGTTAACGATACCGACCGCCTCATCATTCGCCTGCTCCAACAGGACGCCCGCATGTCCTACGCGGAAGTCAGCCGGGCGACGGACATCCCGGAATCGACCGTGCGGCGGCGGATGGACCGCTTGCAACAACGCGGCGTGATCGAGTTCGCGATGCTGGCCGACCCCTCCCGCCTCGGCTACGACCTGCGGGTGATGATCGGATTGAAAGTCGAACTGCACCAGTTGGAAGAGATCGCCGCCACGCTCCAAGGCATGGACGAGGTGACGTTCGCCGCCTTCCTCACCGGCAACTTCGACATCATGATCCATGTCGTGGTCCGGTCCCAGGAAGGGCTCGTCCGCTTTCTGACCAAACGATTAGCCCACATCCCCGGCATTCGCTCGGTCGATACCTTCGTCATGCCCTACATCATTAAGCCGGCCAGCGCCTGGCGCTTGCCCGAGGGGCGTTCGCCGGAGCAGGCCGATGAGCAGCCTCCCGACGAGCTTGACGGCGAGGAGACGCCACGCCCCCGGCCCCGCCGGCGCGACCCCAACCGGCCCCGCCGGTCCCGCCGCGGCCGGGATCCGCT
Organism: Chloroflexota bacterium; assembly: GCA_030859715.1. Taxonomy (GTDB): domain Bacteria; phylum Chloroflexota; class Chloroflexia; order Thermomicrobiales; family UBA6265; genus JACCYK01. The sequence continues at coordinate 10,996 of JALZJP010000239.1, read as the reverse complement.
CGCCGCGGAGCGAACGCTTGACGGGTATTCCGAGCGCCCGGAACCGACCGATATGATTGACGATCGCGAATCGGCCGCCAGCCCCCAATCCTGAGGGTCAGTCGCCGGTTCGTGGCGGCTCGTCGCGAAACCGCTCTTCCCGCCAGGGATCGGCATTGTCGTGATACCCGTACTCCTCCCAGAAGCCGGGCCGGTCTTCGGCCACCAACTCGATTGCCCGCACCCATTTGACGCTCTTCCAGGCGTAGCGGCCCGGCACCACGGCCCGCACCGGGAAGCCATGCTCCGGGCTCAAGACGTCTCCATGGTTGGCGACCGCCAGCATGGCCGACGGATCCTGGACCGCGCTGAGCGGAAGGTTCGCGGTGTAATTACCTTCACCGCGCAGGACGACAAACCTCGCCTCCGGCAAGACTCCGGCGCGGGCCAGCAGCGTCCGAAACGGGACGCCCCGCCAATGGTTGGCAAGCAGGCTCCAGCGGGTCACGCAATGCAAATCACTCTCAATCGTCATTTGCGGCAGCAATCGAAACTCGGCCCAGGTGAGCCGAAATGGCGCGCCCACTAAGCCAGTGACCCGCAGATCCCACGTCTCGGGATCGAACTCCGGCACCGGCCCATGGTGCAACACGGGCCACCGCTTGGCGACCACCTGGCCCGGTGGCAACCGGCCGGCAATATCAGGCTCAACCTGTCGGCTGGGCAGCACCACCCGCCTGCTTCGCGCTCGTTCCACGTCGTCCTTTCCGGCACAACCGCCAGCGTGGTTCCAGATGCAACCATTGTCACATCGGGCCTATCGTCGGCAAGTATACGAACCGGTCACGCGCTCCGGGGCGGCCGTGCTTGGCGACAGACCCGCGGTAGCAGGCGATGATCGGGGCGAGAGGTGGCTCGATGCGCGAGCCAGCTCAACCGCCTGGCTAGCACTCGGTTCTCATGAGTGCTAATTCCGCTTGACGCGGACCGCACCCACGCTATACTTTCCATCTGTTCCGCCGGGCGCGGAGCCGATCACATCCGCCTTTGCCCACGGCCGGCTCTTGCCTCGCCGTTTCCATGTCTCGCGAGATTTTGCAATCATGCATCAGGACACCATGGCCGACAAACGCGACTACTACGAGGTTCTCGGGCTCAGCCGATCGGCGTCGAACGATGAGATCCGGCGTGCCTATCGCAAGCTGGCCCGGCAGTTTCATCCCGATGTCAATCGTGACAACGGCGCCGAGGACCGGTTCAAAGAGATCAACGAGGCCTACGAGGTGCTCGCCGACGAGCAGCGCCGGGCCGGCTACGATCGCTTCGGCCACGCCGCCTCCGGCATGGGCGGCGATCCCTTCGGCTTCGGCGGCGCCGGCTCGCCCTTCACCGACATCTTCGAGAGCTTCTTCGGCGGCGCCACCACCGGCCGCCGCCGCGCCGCGCCGGCCCGCGGGGTCGATCTCCAGGTCACGCTCGACGTCGACTTCGAGGAGGCCGTCTTTGGCGCTGAGAAGGAAGTCGAGCTAACCCGCCTGGAGACCTGCGAGCCTTGCCACGGCACGCGGATGCGCGACGGCCAGACCCCGCCGCGGTGCGCCACCTGTGGCGGCAGCGGCGAAGTCCGCCGCGTCCAGCAGACGATCCTCGGCCAGTTGATGACGTCCAGCCCCTGCTCGGCCTGTGGCGGGGCCGGGGTGACCATCACCGATCCCTGCCCGAACTGCCGGGGCCGGGGCCGGGTCACTCGCGCCCGCACGATCAGCGTCACCGTTCCCACCGGGATCGACGAGAACGCGACGCTCCGGCTCACCGGCCAGGGCGAAGCCAGCTCCGAGGGCGGGCCGGCGGGCAATCTCTATGTCAAGATCCGGGTCCGGCCCCACGCTCTCTTTGCCCGCTCCGGCAAGACGATCCAGTCGGAGATCGGAGTCAGCGTGGCCCAGGCGGCGCTCGGGGATGAGCTGGAGATCGATACGATCGATGGGCCGGTCGAGTTCAAGCTCCCCTCCGGCACCCAGTCGGCCCAGCAGTTCCGCCTGCGCGGCCGCGGCGCCCCCGACCTGCGGGGCGGCGACCGCGGCGATCAAATCGTCACCGTCCACGTCGTCACCCCCCGCCACCTGACCGCGGAGCAGCGCGAGCTGTTCCAGGCCCTGGCGGCCACCATGGGAGACGAATCGATCCGCCACCAACCGGAAGACCGCCCCTCCTTCTTCAGCAAGATCCGGGACGCGATCAGCTCGTTCCTTCTGTAGCGCGACGGTTGCTCAAGCGCGAGCAGCGGTGAAAGCTCTTGGCGATCAGACGATGTTAAGATGATTTTTCAACTTTGCCTCGAAAATCGCCTTTCCCCCGCTTAGACGGCAATGAAATCGTCGCGCGGGCTCACCGCTCGCGACCCTTTCCAGCCGACCCCCGCGGCAACCGTTACCACCCCGGCTGATCGCCCGGAGCGGCACAACGGCCCCGTGCCTGCCGAGCCGGTTCGGCAGACTGAGCCCAATCAGGGCACGCAAACTGGCTGCTGTGCACCAATAATCCAATTACAGGTCGGCCCATTCGCCGCCCCGATGACCGTAATCGACGCTTCCACGCAGCTTACCATCTCCGGATTGTTGGTCCCGTCACAACCGATACCCTGGGGGTCGACGGCGATCAAACTATGCACGTGGCCCGCCTCGAGCTGGAAGGTCTGGGGCGGATCGTTCAGGTCCCGGCCTCCGAGTACATGGCGTCCGTCAATCCTGATTGCTCCACGGCACCGCTCGTCGAGTCGAGGTTCCAATAGAAGAGCTGGTGCTGATCCGTCTCGCAATTATAGATGGCGACCGAACTATAGCCTCGTTGCTCAGGCGGCGAGACCGGGGCGCCGGGGGCTGGCGGCACGCCTGGCTGGCCCGTTGGAAAGACGTCCACGGCGAAGCCGGTCGTCTGGCTGCCCCCGCCCGGAGTGGGTGCGCTCGCGAGGCCCCATTCCACCAGATCGGCCCGACCATCGCCGGTCACGTCCGCCAGCCCGAAGGTGCCGAAGCTCGTGCTGCCAGGGTTGAACGACGGCGGATTCGCCCAGGCGAACGGCTCGGCGTTGATGAACTGCTGACCATTCGAAAGACTCACCAAGACTTCCAGCGTTGGCAAGCCCGATCCAAAACCCTTTACGAGCACGACGTCCGACCTGCCGTCGCCATTCACATCGCCGACTAAACAGCGTTCGGCCTCAATACAGAAGAAGCCGTGTCCATACTGCACGTCGACGAACGCCGATCCGGTCGAGCGCGCCCACAGCACGTTCCCCTTCTCCCCCTGATCAGGGTCAGTCGGCTTGAAGAGAATCGCGTCGGCCAGGCCATCGCCGTTCACATCACCCAGCACGCAGATCTCGCCCCGGATGCAATAGAAATTGAGCCACACCGCATTGGCGCCGAAGCTGGTGCCGGTGGACAGGGTTCCCCAGACCGAGCCGCCGTCAGTCGTGAACGCGACGAGATCTCCCATTCCATCGCCGTTGATGTCGTCCGCGAGGCAGCGCTGATAACTGGCGCACCAACTCGCGTTCCAGGTCGGCTGCGGCGGATAGGAAAAGCCGGACCCGGTGTTGAGGGCCACCATTGCGGTCGCGGCACCCGGCACGTCATCCGCGCCGTGGTTCATGATCACGAGATCGTCGAGACCATCCCCGTTCACGTCGGTGAGCGCGGTTTCAAAGGTGAGCTCGCTGAATTGAGGGAGGCCGGAGGAATAGAGCGCTGGCCGACCGAACCGCGTCCCATCAGAGATCGCTACATAGGCTTGGCCTCGAGCATAGTCGTAGAGTACAAGATCGGCACTAGTGTCGCTATTGACCCGACCAAACAACGGGGATGCCGCACTCGCGGCAGGCTGGTCGATCGGAATTTCTATCCAGCGTGTACCCGTTCCGAATTGATCCTGCGCCACGGCCGCGGTGGGTGATAGGAGCATGAGCCAGGCAACCACCACGGCGGCCGTCCAAGCAAATCGTCCTTTGGTTGGCATCGTTCGCGTCTCCGAAATCCATTTCGGCCGGCACGGACCCATGTTCTTCATTGCAGGAGGCTTTCAAAGTCCCCCACGGTCTCACCGTAGCGTTCGTTGTAGGCCTCGACGATAGCGGCCCGGAGCAACCCGAAATCGACTTCTGAGATATCGCGTGGCGACGAGGCGCCCGCGGCCTGCTCGTATTTAAAGACGATGACGTCCAGGTAAACCGGCTGCCTGAGTTGCTTCCCATCGAGCACGATCAGCAGCGCATCGGCGAACGCCGGATACGGGGTAAATTCCCTGTCGCCGAGCCATTGCCTCAGGTCCGCTTCCGGGACGCTGTAATCGACACCGCCGATCCCCAAGAGAAGCAACATCACGGAAGCGAGGTCCGGTTCCGCGGCGGTCACCATTGCGGCCGGCGTGGAGACGGCGTCCTGGGCGATGACCGGTACTGGGCTAATGCTCAGGAACGCGGCAAGAATCCCAGAGCAGATACGCGGAGCGGTCCCCGGGCGTTTAGGCAGGCCGGCCATCAACCGAGCGACAACGTGGCTAATCTGGGCGTACATATACCCCCCCGCGAGAACGACGGGTCCGTCGATCCCGGGCAAGAGTGTTGGCGTGGCCCGGCCACGGTCAGGTAACGTCCACTACAGTTTACAAAAGCCCCCCAAATGGAGTCAACTCTCCAACTCTTCCAGGCTTGACACAGTTTGTTGCCCGCGGGTCATATTACCCATGCAAGGGTACTGCTAGGCGGTCCCCTGGAGAGGTTTCGGTACTGCTAAGCGGTCCCGAGCCTCTCTTTTTTTGGCCGAACCACCGGGCCAACGCCATCATACTGTCGTCATTGTCCGCGCACGAAGTAAGGCGCGATCTGTGATTCGCTGGCGATACTTGCTATACTTTGGCGGCTGGAAGGCAGGTGCCGGTGGCGGGTAGTGAAATGGTATCACAAGGGTCTTTGGAACCTTTGTTCCAGGTTCGAATCCTGGCCCGCCAGCCACTGCTGGCCATGCCGTCGCTCCCGGCCGCGGTGACGCGCTGATGCGCGGTTCACCGGGGAGCCGGCACCTAGCCACCATGCGTCTCCATTGTTCGCTCATTCCCATGCGTGTTCGGGGCAATCCGCATCGCCGTGCTGCCGGTCAAGCCGTGTGGGCGCCGTGACCGATCACCTCGCGCTCATCGTGCTTGCCGCTGGACAGGGCCGCCGGATGCGGTCGCGGCTCCCCAAGCCGTTGCACCCCGTGGCCGGGCTGCCCATGGTGTCGCATGTGCTGCTCGCCGGCGCCGCCGTCAATCCCACATCGATCATCCTGGTCGTCAACACCGAGACGGCCGGCATCGCGGACCAGCTTCGCCTACCGTCCACCGTCATCTCTGTCCTCCAGGAGTCGCCGCGCGGCACCGGCGACGCCGTCCGGCTGGCCTTGACGCGGTGTCCCGAGGCGACAACGGCCGCTGTCCTGTTTGCCGATCACCCGTTGCTGACCGCGGAAACGATGATCGATCTCGTGGCCGGCGCGGCCCGGAGCAAAGCCTTGGTGACCGTGCTCACGGCCCGAGTCGATGACGCGGCGGGCTACGGCCGCATCCAACGCGACGCCGATGATCGCGTGGTCGGCATCGTCGAACGCACCGACGACCAACCGGAGGCGCGCCTCGGCCCGGTCGAGATCAACAGCGGCATGATGATCCTGGACGCCGCCTGGGCCCCCGCCGCGCTCGACCGCCTCACCCCCAGCCCCGCCACCGGCGAATACTATCTAACCGGGCTGGTGGCCCGGGCGATCGCGGACATTCGGCCATCGGGGTCCGGCTGGCCGGTCGCCACCGTGCTTGGCAGCCCCGAGGTGGCGCTCGGGATCAACGACCGGCACGACCTTGCCCTTGCCGACGGCATCGTCCGCGGCCGTATCCGGGACCATCATCTCCGCAACGGCGTCACCATGATCGGCCCCGACACGATCTTCATCGACACCGGCGTTGAGATTGGCCCCGATACCACGATCTATCCCTTTAGCTATCTTCACGCCGGAAGCATGATCGGCGGCGGTTGCACGATCGGGCCACACGCGGTGATCGCCGACAGCCGGCTTGGCGACAACGTCACCGTCCGGGCATCGACCGTAACCGGGGCGATCATCGGCGCCGGCTCCGATGTCGGCCCCTACTCCCATCTCCGGCCCGGTACCGAGTTGGGGACCGGCGTCCATATTGGCAATTTTGCGGAGCTGAAGAACGCGCGCCTGGCCGACGGTGTGAAATCGGGCCATTTCAGCTATCTTGGTGATACGACGATCGGGGCGGAGACCAATATCGGCGCCGGTACCGTGACCGCCAACTTCGATGGCATCGCCAAGCATCAGACCACGATCGGCGCCGGCGCCTTCATCGGCAGCGACGCGATCCTGCGGGCCCCGCTCCGGATCGGCGACCGGGCCATCGTCGGCGCCGGCTCGGTGGTCACCAAGGATGTGCCCGACGACGCCGTCGCGGTCGGCGTGCCAGCCCGGATCGTCCGCACCGCGCGCCCGGCCGCACACCCCGGCGACCATCCCGCCGCCACATCTGACCGGACGCACTCGGAGGAGGAATAAGTGGAAGGCCGGCTCCAAGTTTTCGCCGGAAACTCGCACCCAGAGCTCGCGGCGCACATCATGCGCGAGCTCGAAGCGCCCCTGGGGCGAGCCCTCGTCGGCACCTGGAAGAATGGCGAATCACGGGTCAAGCTCGATGAGAACGTGCGTGGCTCCGATGTCTTCGTCATCCAGTCGATCTGCGAACCGGTCAACCATCACTTGATGGAGCTGCTGCTCATCATCGACGCCCTGCGCCGCGCCTCGGCCGACCGGATCACGGCCGTCATCCCCTACTACGCCTATGCCAAGCAGGAGAAGAAGACGTCGGGCCGGGAGCCGATCTCGGCCAAGCTGGTGGCGAACCTGATCCGCACCGCCGGCGCCTCGCGGGTCCTCACCATCGATCTCCACTCCCCCGCCATCGAGGGCTTTTTCGATATCCCGGTCGACCATCTCCGGGCCACGCCGTTGCTGGCCCGCCACTGCAAGCGGGAGGGGCTGCACGACATCGTCGCGGTCAGCCCGGATGCCGGCGGCGTGGCCCGGACCGAGGATTTCCGGGTCCGCATGGGCGGCTCGCTGGCGATCATCTCGAAGCGCCACCCCGGCCCCGATGTCTCGGAAACGCTCGAGATGGTGGGTGATGTCGATGGCTGCACGGCGGTCATCGTCGATGATATGATCTCGACCGGCGGCACCCTGACCCTGGCCGCCGGCCTCCTGCATGAACGCGGCGCCTCCCCCGTCATCGCCGCCGCCACCCACGGCATTTTCGCCGCCGACGCCCTGGAGCTGATCGCCCGCTCCCCGCTCGATCGCGTCATTGTCACTGACACGGTGCCGATGCCGGAGTTCGGCCCCCGCGACAAGATCGAGGTCATCACCGTGGCGCCACTGCTGGCGGAAGCAATCATGCGCATCCACAAGGACTTGAGCATCAGCGCGCTCTTCACCTAGGACGGAGCAAGGACACCAACCATGACCGCGGACGACATAGGTCCGATCCCATGCGGCCCCGCCAGGCGTGAACGCGAGCGCCACCGATGAGCGGTCAGAGTTGGTGGGAACTATCGGTCAGCATCGTGGCCTTGCTGGTGATGGCGGCGGCGGCGACCGTCGATGCCACCGCGAACATCGTCAGCCGCCACCAGCTCCGGCAGTTGGCGGAGCGGCGCGACCGCCTGCGCACGGTCCAGAGCCTGCTCGATCCCAACCGCGTCCTGCACACCAGCCTGCTGGTCGTCCAGGCGATCATGATCGCGGTGGCCGCCAGCTTGTTGACCACGGTCGCCCTCCGCGAGTTTGGCACGGCCGAGCATCTGATCGCGATCCTGGCGGTCACGATCGTGTTCCTCATCCTCGGCCAGATCGTCCCGCGCGCCCTCGCCAGCGTGCAACCGGAACGCGCCATCGGCCTACTTCTCGCCCTTGCCGGGTTCTTTACCCTGTTGGTCCGGCCGATCACGTTCGTCACGGAGCGTGTGGTTGACTGGTTGGCGCATGCTTGGCCCGGCCATCCCGTGATCGTGGCCGCGGACGATTATGAGGAGCAGTTCCGATCACTGACCCGTGAAGGCGGCGGCGAGGATGACATCATCGAAGCGGAAGAGCGGCAGATGATCGACGCCGTGTTGCGCTTGGAGGAGACCCGGGCCCGCGACATCATGGTGCCGCGGGTCGATATCGTCGCCGTCGAAGCCAACGAGACGACCCGGGCGATCCTGGCGAGGATCATCGAGGCCGGCCACTCCCGGCTGCCGGTCTACCGCGAATCGATTGACCGCATCATCGGCATTCTCTACGCCAAGGACCTCCTCCCCTACGTCATCGGGAACGCGGTCCAACCCAACCTGATCGAGCTGCTCCGGCCCGCCCATATCGTGCCCGAATCGAAGCGGATCGACGACCTGCTGACCGAGCTGCGGCGCAATCGCATCCACATCGCGATCGTCGTCGATGAGTACGGCGGCACCGCCGGGCTGGTCACGATCGAAGACATTTTGGAGGAGATCGTCGGCGAGATTCAGGACGAGTACGACGTCGAGCTGCCGTTGTTCGAGCAGCTGAGCGAGCGGGAGCTGCTCGCCGACGGCCGCCTGCCGCTGGACGAAGTGGCCGAAGCGTTTGGCATCCAGTTCGTGGGAGAGGGTGACGGCACCGTGGCTGGCTTCGTCCATCGCCACCTCGGCCGGCTGCCGGTGGAAGGCGATCACTTCGCGGCCGACGGCCTCCAGATCGAAGTCGTCGCGGTCGAGGGCCACCGCGTCCGCCAGCTCCGCTTCCGGCGCGAGGACGAAGACGGCGACGAGGCGGCGCCGGGCCCGATGCCGCTCGGGGCGCATGAGCCCGTGGCGACGGAGCCCATCCCGGACGACCAGACGCCGCCGCGGGCGTGAGCCGACGGATCATCGGCCGCCGGATCGTTCGGTTTGACACCATCGGCAGCACGATGGACGAAGCGGCTCGCCTCGGCGACGACGGCGAGCCGGAAGGCACGATCGTGACCGCCGCCGAGCAAAGCGCCGGCCGCGGCCGCGGCGGTCGGGCCTGGTTGGCGCCGCCGCGCACCGCGCTCCTCTGTTCCGTCCTCCTCCGGCCCGCCGTGCCCCCCGCCCGGTTGCCGGTCCTGTCGCTGGTGATCGGGGTGGCGACGGCCGAGGCCATCGAGGCCACGACCGGACTGAGTTGCCACTTGAAGTGGCCAAATGACATCTGGCTTGGCCAAGATGACGCGGCGCGGAAAGTATCCGGCATCCTCGTGACGTCTCGCCTCACCGCCCACGGCATCGCCTACGCCGTCGCCGGCGTTGGGATCAACGTGAACGCGCGGCCCGAGGCGCTACCGCCGGAAGCCACGAGCCTGCGTGCCGCAACCGGTACGAACATCGATCCGGAAACCCTCTTAGCCTCGTTGATCGACCGTCTCAACCACGCCTACGATGCCTACAGAGCCAGCAACGGACGCCCCGGCCTCGATGACTGGCGACAACGGGCGGCGCTGCTGGGCGAACCAGTTTCCGTCCAGGATGGTGACACCGATCACTTGGGGATGTTTGCCGGGATCGACCATGACGGGGCGCTGCTGCTGGTGGACGCCTCGGGCCGGACCCGGCGTATCATCGCCGGCGAGCTGACCCGCGGCCCGCGCTCACTCCCGCTTGCTTGACGACCGCCGCGTCTCTTGCCCGCGGAGATACCGCTCGTGGTTCGCTCCCGGCGGGTTGAAGCTGAGATCGAGCGCCATCCAGATCGTGCGCGAGCAGGGAATGAGCACGATCGGCAAGGCGATCGCCAGGACAGCCGATGGTGACCACGTGGTTGAGGATCAGTGCTCATCGCAAAAACCTCTACCGGGTCCGCGGAGCTCCGGCGATCAACCGGTTCACCCGTTACCCCGCCGTCCCCTCCAACTCGGCGATCACCGCCGGCACCACCTCGAACAGATCACCGACGATGCCGAATTGGGCGATCTTGAAGATCGGCGCGTCCGGGTCGCGATTAATCGCCACGATCACGTCCGAGCCCTGCATACCGACGTTATGTTGGACCGCGCCGCTGACCCCGACCGCGACGTACAAGCGGGGCGAGACCGTGCGCCCGGTTTGCCCGATCTGCTCATGGTGCGGCCGCCACCCGGCATCGACCACGGCCCGGGTGGCGCCGACCGCGCCGCCCAGCGCCGCCGCCAGCTCCTCGACCACCACAAACTTATCCGGCTCCTTCACGCCCCGGCCTCCGGCCACCACGATCTTCGCGGCTTCAAGATTGGTGGGGCCGCTCGGCTTCTCCGCCGTGGCTCCCATCCTCACCCGTCCATCCCGCGGTCCAAACTCGACGGGGAGGGTTTCCGCCTCGGAGGCGGACCCGTTGGCCTCCGCCCTGGCGAAGCTGCCGGCTCGGATCGTGGCGATGCGCGGCGCCCCGGCCGGCAGCTTGACCCGCGTTTGCAGCCGGCCGCCGAGCACGGTGCGCACGGCGACCAGCGTGCCGTCCTCGATCTGGAGATCGATACAGTCGGCGGCGCTGCCGAGCCCCAGCCGGGCGGCGACCCGCGGCGCGTAGTCGCGCCCCGCCGTCGTCCCCGGCGCCAACACCACCGCTGGCTTCGTCAACTCGATCGCCGCCGCCAGCGCGGTCGCCGCCGGCTCCGACGGCAGCCCCGCCAGCCGTTCGTCGTCGACGGCCAGCACCCGGTCGACCCCGGTCGCTCCCAGCTCGCTCGCCACCGCCGAGGCATGGGGCGCCATCACCACCACGCTCAGCGTGGCCCCGAGCTGGTCCGCCAGCCGCCGCCCCGCGGTGACCAACTCGAACGAGACCGGGCGCAATGCGCCGTTGCCGCCGACTTCGGCCGCGATCAGCACCCCGCCTGGCTCTGAGTTTCCCATCGCGTTCGATACTCCTCCGCTGTGAGTCGTGAGTCGTGA
>JALZJP010000128.1 GCA_030859715.1 Chloroflexota bacterium | reverse complement strand
ATTGCCGGCGCGATGCTGGACTCCCAGCGTAGTGCGCACATTGAGCGTAAACGTTACGGGGTCAAGCGTAGCGGCATGATCCGTTACCATGACGTGAACGGGACAGCGTGAGCGGTGAAGCGACGTGGCGCCTAGCGCGCGGGCAAGGGAATTCGGATGAGCGGGCGATGATCCGGGGTGAGCTGGTCGATCTCCGGGCCGTGGAACGGACGGATGCGGTGGTGGTGCATGGCTGGTTGAACGACCCGGCCGTGATGCGCGGCTGGGGAGCGTCGGCCCCCGCCACCTCGCTAACCGAGGTGCAGCGCCAGATCGAAGGTTGGATCGCGGAGGAAGCGATGCTGGGGCGGCCGGCGGCGCTGATTATCGCGACCCCGGAGCCGGAAGCGGTCGGACTCGTGGTGCTGCGGGCGGAACGGCTCGAAGCGCGGGGGGCGGAGCTGTCGTTGCTGATCGGTGACGCGGAGCGCTGGGGACAAGGGCTGGGGACCGACGCGGTCCATACCGTGATCGATGCCTGCTTCGGCGGCTGGAACCTGCACCGGGTCTGGCTGCGCAGCGAAGCCTGGAACGTCCGCGCCCACCGGCTGTACGAGCGGTGCGGCTTCCGGCCGGAAGGCACGCTGCGCCAGGCCGCGTTCCTCGATGGCCGCTACGAGGATGTTCTCCTCTTCGGGCTGCTGGCGGAAGAATGGGCGACCTCGCATGGATGACGCGCAAGACCCGGCAGAGCTATTCGATGTGGTGTTGGCGGACGGCACCCCGACCGGCCGCACCAAGCCGCGGACCGCGGTCCACCGCGACGGCGACTGGCACCGCGCCGTTCACGTTTGGGTGGCCGGTCACGACGAGCGGGGTGATCCGTTCCTCCTGTTTCAACGACGATCGCTGGCCAAGGACACCTTTCCCGGCTGTCTCGACGCCACCGTGGGCGGCCACTATCGCGCCGGGGAACAACTGGCACAGGCGATCCGCGAGGTCGAGGAAGAGATCGGGATCGTGCCGGACTTGGCGGCGCTGCGACCGCTCGGGGTGCGCATCTGTGCCAGTGAGCAGGAACCTGGGATTATCGACCGCGAGCTGCAAGACATCTTTCTGCTTATCGACAACGGGCCGCTGACCGCCTATCGGCCCCATCCGGCGGAGCTTGCCGGGTTGGTCCGGTTCCGGCTGGCCGACCTGCTGCCCCTGCTCGCCGGGGAGGCATCATCCCTATCCGGCGCCGTGCTGACCGTCGGCTCCGACCAGATCTCGGAGCAGCTGTTTGGCGTCGCCGATTTCGTTATCCGCCTCGACCGATACTTTTATCGGGTCGCGATCGCCGTCACCAACGCGCTGCGGGGCGACACCCACGTCGCGGTTTGACGGTTTACCCGGACATAGGGTGAATGCCATGACCGATCCCGCGGCTTCCCTCGTCCACGGTTTGAAAGTGGGGGTCTTGGAGTAAGGGCCGTTCGACACCCGAAGGAACCAGCCGAAAGTCGTATGAGGCGGTGTCTTCATCGCGATATTTCGACCTCCCGCGAAGCTCGGACTCATGGTTTCCCCTCTCCGCGTCGGAGCAGATCAGTCTATGGTGTCGGGGTCGGCCTCAACTTGGCGCTTCAAGGCGGCCAGGCGCCGGTCCCAAGCGGCTTCGATCCGGGCTAGCCAGGACACGACATCGGCCAATGGCTCCGGCGTCAGCGCGTAGCGGGTTTCGCGGCCCACTCGCTCGGAGCGGACTAGTCCCGCTTCCGCCAAGGCAGTCAGATGCTTGCTCACCGCCTGCCGGCTGATCGGCAGGTCACTGGCGAACCGGGTGGCGGTGACCGTGTCCTCGGTGAGCAAGCGCGCGATCATCATCCGCCGCGTGGGGTCGGCTAGGGCGGCGAAGATGGCATCGGACCCAGCGTCACGGGCGGGATCAGTCACGGTATGCCGCCGTCCTCAACCGCTGCCCGCCGGCACCGGCGCCGCTTCGATATAGGCGGCCAGCTCCCCGAGCTCACTGGCCCAGCCCCCGGTGTTGTCATCGAACGCCTTGGCCGCGACGTCGGTTGGCAGCGAGGCGAAGCCCGATTCGACCAGAGTCAGCCTGGTCCCTTCCGGCACCTCGTCCAGCGTGAACTCGACCAGCGTGTTGGGGCCGGCCTCGACCGGGGCGTCCTCATCGGCGCCAGGCGCGTGCCAGCGATAGGCGAACCGGTGGGGCGGCTCGACGACCTCGATCCGGCACCGTCCCACCCCATTCTCTTCCCAGCCGAGAACCAGCTCGCCGCCGGGACGGAGGTCGATCTCGGCCGTATCGCCAAACCACCGGCTGAGCTCGGCGGCCTCTGTCAGCGCCGCCCAGACCCGTTCCCGCGGCGCTCGCAACACCATTACTCGTTCGATCTGATCTTGGACTGACATGCTACGCTCCGTCCGCTAACTCGCAACTAATCGGTTGCGTATATGATAGCAGGCACGTCGTCAACATGCAACCAACGGGTTGCCCAATAAGGGTAGACCTCCGGTGGTGCTCACCGCGCCGCTGCATGCGGCATCATTCCCAGTACAGGATATGCCCAGCGAACGAAGGTTTCGCGTCGCGGCCGCGCGCTGGAGGGAGTCCGATGGAGAATAATCAGACCGTGTCCGACCACGATGAGCAACATGAGATTGAGCCAGGCCCGGCGGATGTGATCGCGCGGGCCAAGCTTGCCCTGGCGCCGGTGCAGTCGGCGCTCAGCGCGGCCGGATTCTACGCTTATGCCACGGTGGATGAGCAGAACCGGTGGTCCATCGCCTCGGATAGCGAGCATGGTCACGTCGATGTCCGGGTGGGGGCGGACGGGTTCACGGTCGAGCTCTGGAACTCGTCGCCCGGCCTCTTCGCCGACGAGGAGAACGAGTTCCGCCAACGGGTCCTGGAGCGGGTGGCTCGAATGACGTTGCCGCGGATCGTCCAGGGGCTGCTCGAACCGCATCAGAGCGCCGAATGGGACGAGGTCGAGCACGGGGTCGTGGTCCGCATCGCCTACGACCTGCCGTTCACCCGGGCCGACCAAATCGGCGATTTCGTCCGCGACCGACTGCCGGAGCTGGATGATCTGCTCACCTTCGTTGAGCGGCGAGTTACCAGCTAGCGCCTGAACAAGCGACGAGTGCTGTCAGAGTGGCGTCAATTCGCTGACCAGTGAATGCTTCGAACACCACCGGTGCGGATTGCCCGCGCGACTGATCCGACCGCCTGGCATTGACGCAAAAACACGGACCCGGCCACCAAGGGCCGGGTCCGTGCGGGAAGGGGAGGGGTGAAGCGTTGTGCAGCGCTTCACGTGGGTCTTGGTGCAGGCATCCGGGTAGGGGTTGATGCCGTGCTATCTCTCTCTACGACGACCGGTCCAAATTGGATTTCTATGCCGCCCGCTCACCCGGTCGACGACGGTGACGGCGCGACGAACCGCCGCCTGAGCGGCTTGATGAGCGCGAAGAGCGCCGGGTTGAGCGTGATCGAGATCAGGGCCCCGGCCAGGATGAGATTTGCTCCCTCCTCGGAAAGCAATGAGACGGAGCGGCCTACCTCAGCCAGAATGAACGAGAACTCTCCGATCTGCGACAGGCCGGCGGCGACCGTGAGCCCGGTCAGCACCGTGCCGCCGAGCAGCCGCACCAGCAGCAGCGCCGCCAGCGACTTGCCGACCATGATGATCGCGACCACCGCCGCGATCTCCGCCAGATGCTCAATCAGGAAGTGGGGATCAATCAGCATCCCGACCGAAACGAAGAAGAGGACCGAGAACGCTTCCCGCAGCGGAAGAGCTTCTTCCGCCGCCCGATGGCTGAGCTCGGACTCGTTGACCACCACCCCGGCCAGAAAGGCCCCCAGCGCGAACGAGGCGCCGAACAGCTCGGCCGCGACATAGGCGATGCCGAGGGCCGCGGCCAGCACGGTCAGGATAAACAGCTCCCGCGAGCCGGTGCGGCTGACCCGCAGCATCAGCCAGGGAATGAACCGGATACCGGCGATGAGCATCACGGCGACGAAGAGCGCCACCTTGCCCAGGGTGACGATCAACGTCACCGCCAGCGAGCCTCCCTCGCCGTTCGCGACGCTGGCCCCGCCCAACGGACCAGCGACGGCGGGAATCAAGACGAGGGCGAGGACCATGATCAGGTCTTCCACCACCAGCCAGCCGACCGCGACCCGGCCCTCGGCCGAGTCGATGGCGTGCCGGCTGTCGAGCGCCCGGAGGAGGACGACCGTGCTGGCGACGGAGAGAGCCAGGCCGAACACGATCCCTTCGCCCAGGCTCCAGCCCCACCATGAGGCGAGACCAATGCCAAGCAGCGAGGCGACGGCAACCTGACCAATGGCGCCGGGCAGCGCCAGACGACGGACCGCGAGCAGGTCGTTGATCGAGAAGTGGATGCCGACGCCAAACATGAGCAGGATGACCCCAATCTCGGCCAGTTGGGGGGCCAGGTCGGCATCGGCCACGAACCCCGGGGTGAAGGGACCGACCGCGACCCCGGCCAGCAAGTAGCCAACGATCAGCGGCAGGCGCAACCGGTTGGCAAGGAGACCACCGGCAAAGGCGGCAAGCAGCCCGACGGCGATGGTGGCGATCAGATCCGTATTGTGGTGCAAGAATCCCTCCCAAAGGTTCCGGGGCGGCACGTCCCAGGTCCGGTATCGCAAGTTTCGCTCACCAGCGAGCGAGCGGCACACGCTACACTGCTCGTCAGCGTGGAATGAGAAACGGGGAAAGGTGATCGGATGGCGGGAGAAGGGCATGATGCCGGGGCCGGCGGGACCGGATTCGATGGTGACCGCTGGCGGCGCCGGTTGCGGGTCGCGATGGGCAACGAGCCGGCCGACCTGGTCCTTGGTGGGGGAGAGGTGGTCGATGTCTTTGCCGGCGAGGTGTACCGCGGTGATGTCGCCATCGTCGATGGCGTCATCGCCGGCGTTGGTCACTATCCGCTGGCACGCCAGGCCATCGATGTCAGCGGCAAAACGATCGCCCCCTCCTTCATCGACGCCCATGTCCACACCGAGAGCGCGCTGGTTTGGATCACTGAGTTTGCCCGCGCCGTCCTGCCCCGCGGCACCGGCGCGATCGTGACCGATCCCCATGAGATGGCGAACGTGGCGGGGCTGCCCGGCGTCGCCGTGCTGCGGGAAGCCGCCGCCGGCCTCCCGCTACGGGTCTCCTTCACGGCCCCGTCCTGCGTTCCCGCCAGCCCCCGTGAGAGTCCCGGCGCCACCTTCGATGTGGCCGAGATCCGGGAGATGTTGGCCTGGCCGGAGACCGTGGGCTTGGGTGAGCTGATGAACTTCCCCGGCCTCCTGGCCGGGGAGGCCGGGATCGCGGCGAAGCTGGCCGCCGCTCATGGACGCCGGGTCGACGGCCACGCGCCGGGACTACGCGGCGCCGAGATCCAGGCGTATGCCGGGGCCGGCCCCAGTTCCGACCACGAGTCAACCCTGCTCGCCGAGGCGCGGGAGAAGCTGCGGGCCGGAATGGTGATCGTGATCCGGGAAGGCTCGACCGAGCGCAACTTACACGAGCTGCTGCCGATCGTGACGGATGAGACCTACGGCCGCTGTTGCTTCGGCTCGGATGATCGTGACTGCCACACGCTGCTCGCCGACGGCCACCTCGACATCGTGCTGCGCCTCGCGATTGCCGAAGGGCTCGATCCGGTGCGGGCGATCCGGATGGCGACCTGGAACCCGGCCGATTTCTGGCGCATCGCCGGCCTGGGCGCCGTCGCTCCCGGGTACACCGCGAACCTGGTGGTGCTCAACGACCTGCCGCGGGTCGAGGTCGGCCTGACCCTCTATCAGGGCCGGGTCGTGGCGCGAGACGGCAGGCTGGTGGGCGACCCGGTACCGCCCGCCGTGATCCCGGCCGAACTCCGGCAGACGATGCGCCTGGCCCCAATCGGGCTAGAGGAGCTTCGCCTGTCGCCAGCCGATGCCAGAGTGGCGGTCGAGCTGATACCGGGCCAGATCGTGACCCGCGCGGTCGAAGTCACGCCGGAGATCGAGCGAGGCTGGGCGGTCAGCGCGCCGGGCCCGGAGCGTGACCTGCTTAAATTGGTCTGCGTCGAGCGGCATCACGCCACCGGCCGGGTCGGCGTCGGCTATGTCCGCGGCTTCAACCTCCGACGCGGCGCCCTGGCGTCGAGCATCGCCCACGACGCCCACAACATCGTGGCGGTCGGCGTCGACGATGCCGATATCCTGGCCGCCATCCTCGCGGTCGCTGACCATCAAGGCGGTCTGGCCGTCGTCGAAGGCGGACGGGTGGTGGCGGTGCTGCCGTTGCCGATCGCCGGCATCTTGTCCGACCAGCCGCTGGCGGAGGTCGCCGCCGCCTACGCGCGGGTCGAAGCGGCGGCCCGCGGGCTGGGGAGCACTCTGCATTCACCATTCGGTATCTTGGCATTCATGGCACTATCGGTGATCCCCGAGGCACGGGTGACGGATCGAGGCTTCTTGCTCCTTGGCTAGGTCAGGCGGCAGCGTCGGAACCGGTGTAGGGCCGCGACAGGGGTTGACCGCTTGGCGGCCGTTCGCTAAAATTTCGTGAGAGGAACGGTGACCCGGTCACGTTCCTTGTCTTGTGCGGAGCGCGCTCGGCTCGCGAGCGACTGGAGCCGGCTTGGCCCGCGCATGGTCCCGCGAAGGGAGATCTGTTGGACGCGGATAGTCATAAACGTCGAATCGTCGAGGCGCCATTGGACGCACCGGTCTAGCGGATCCGTTCCCCATCCACCGTGGGGCCGCCCGCCCCGGATGTCGTCCGGGGCAACACGGGTCAGACCAACGGTCTGACCGGAAAGGGCGGCAACCGATGTCGAAGCACATGCGTTACTACATCGTTAAGGCCGAGGATCAGCCAGTCGTGCGCGGCGTCCCGGTGACGCGGCAGCCGGCCAGGTCTGATCTATCGCGCGGCGAGACGCCGCGTCAGCCGGTCGCTGATTCGCCCAAGCCGAGCGTCAGCTCCGTGCTGCGGCTCGCGTTGCGCCGGAAGCGGGACACCGCCGAACCCGTCTAGCGCGTCGCTCAGAAGATCGAGTAACAGGCGAAAACGTCCGTCAACTCGCGGGTTTAGGGGACTTGCCGTCGGCGGTTCCCTGACCAGTGGCGATGACGGGCGTTTTCGCCTGTTGCATTGATTTGTAGTATACAATACACCCCGAGGTACATGAAGGTCCCGATCCGAACCGTGAGGTCGTCAAGCGGCGGCGTTTGCTCCGGTCTAACCTGGTCCGCGTCGGGTTGTGCCGCCGGACCGCCACGGAGGCGTAATGCGCTGGCCGTTTGCCGGCGGCCGCTGTTTCCGGCCGACGCTCGGCCACACGTTGACCAGGTGAAATGCGTAATTTTCCCCATGCGCGGCTCGGCGCCCACGCCTATGGTGAGTTGCCGGCGGCCGATGATTGTCGGCGATGCGTGTCAATCGTGAAAGGACGTGAATCCTATGGCTCCTCCGCGACAGTCTGGCGAGTTGATGCTCGCTGACATCGGTCCTGGTCTCTCCCGGCGGACCGCGCTGAAAGGTCTGGGGGCGGCCGGCGTCGTTTCGCTCGTGAGTTTCGCCCGGCCGCACCCGGCCCAAGCCCAATCCGACTCGCCGGAGGCCGCGGATCTCGATGCCTATCCCGAGCTCGAAATCATTGGCGACGACTATTCCTTTGCCATGCCAACCGAGTTCGAGGGCGGGCTGACTCGCGTCACCCTGGTGAACGATGGGGATGAAGATCATCACGCCATTTTCATCCGGCTCGGCGATTCGGTGACCGCGGAAGACGTTGACGCCGCGGCGGCGAACCCTGATTTTGGCCCGATGATCGGGCTGGGCGATATCCTGGGCGGTCCAAACGGCGCCGCGCCGGGCGGCGGCAGGAGCACGGCCATCCTCGATCTGGCGCCCGGCGACTATGTCGTCGTCTGTGTGATCCCCGACGCCGACGGCATACCGCACTACGTCCATGGCATGATCGCGCCCCTGACCGTGACCGAATCGGCTTCGGCCCTCGAGGCGCCGGATTCGGCGCTGACGGTCGAGTTGGTCGATTTCGACTTCGATCACCTGCCGGCGGAGATCCCAAGCCGCCAGCAGGTCTGGGAAGTCATCAATGTCGGCCAGGAGCCGCACGAGCT
Organism: Chloroflexota bacterium; assembly: GCA_030859715.1. GTDB lineage: Bacteria > Chloroflexota > Chloroflexia > Thermomicrobiales > UBA6265 > JACCYK01. The sequence continues at coordinate 374 of JALZJP010000128.1, read as the reverse complement.
GATCGTGTTCCAAATCGCCCCGGGCGTCCCCTTCGCGGTCATCGAGGGGATCTTCGGTGGCGCCCCAGCTCCGGCTTCAACGCCCGGCCACGACGAGTCGGAGTCGCATGAAATGGACGAGGCGTCTCCGGCCGCCGGGATGGCCGCGTCACCAGCGGCGATGGGGCCGCCGTTCGTCACCGTCGCCGGCATCGCGCCAATGAATCCCGGCTTCACGAACTGGCTGGTGCTTGATCTAGCACCCGGCGAATATTTCGCGATCTGCTTCGTCCCCAGCCCGGCCATGGGCGGGGCGCCCCATTTCGCGCTCGGCATGCTGATGCCGTTCACGGTGGTCTAAGCGAGGAGCACGTCGTCGCCACAATGGGGAGCGG
>JALZJP010000237.1 GCA_030859715.1 Chloroflexota bacterium | reverse complement strand
ATCATAGAGGGCCCGCTCCGGCAGCCACGCCGGCAAGCCGATCGCCTGGCGCATTGATTCGGCGGCCCCGAACAGCCTGGCGGCACGGGTCGGTTGCCCGCGGGCACCGGCGACCGCGGCCACCCCGGAGAGCGCTTCGGCAATCCCCGGCCGGAATGCTTCATCCCGCCACCGGCCGAGGCTTTCCTCGTAGCGAGCGGCGGCCGAGCCGTCACCGGCGGCGAGCGCGAGGTGCCCGAGGTAGAGCAGCGACACTGCCGCTCCATAGCCATGGCCGGTGACGCGCTGCAAGGCCAGCGCCTCCTCGAGCATGGCTCGCGCCGGCCCATGCTCCTCGCGGCCATAGGCGACGCAGCCCAGTTGACCGAGGGTGTGCCCGGCCCATACCTGATTGTCTTGGCCCCGGAAGAGACGGAGTGCCTCGTCGAACCGGTCCTCGGCCCGCTCGTAGTGCCCGGCATCGGCCGCGATCTTGCCCAGGATATAGAGCGCCACCGCCGTCCCGTCCGGGTCAGCCAGGGCTCGGGCCCGCGCCAAGCCGGCTTCGCCATGCGCGATTGCGGCGGCATCGTTGCCGCCGCAGTGCTCCAAGAGGGCGGCGCCCGTCAACGCCTTCACCCGCTGATCGTCCGCTCCATCGTCCGGCCCCGCCAGGGCCTGCCGCAGCCAGGTCCGACCCTCGGCATGGTCGCCATGGGCGTACCAGAATCGCCACAAGGCGCCGGCCGCGCGGAGCAGCGCGGCATGGTCGCCAGCGCGAGATAGCCACGTCAAGGCGGCCCGGATGTTGTCGATCTCGGCATCCAGGGCAGCAAACCAGGTTCGTGCCTCGGGCCCAACCAGGTTTGGCTCGGCCCGCTCGAGCAGCGAGAGAACGTAGGCGGCATGCTGCTGCCGGGTCGGGTCTTCCCGGCCGCCGGCGGCCAACCGCTCCAGCGCGTACTCGCGAATCGTCTCGAACATGCCGAACCGGGGCTCGCCGTTCGGCCCCAGTGTCAGCCGCAGCAGGCTGCTATCGGCGAGGGCGGCAATCCCGTCAAACACGTCACCACGATCGTCCTCGGGCCCGCCGGCCAGCTCCTCGGCGGCTTCCAGGGTGAAGCCGCCGACGAAGACGGCTAATTGGCAAAAGAGCGTTTGCTGCGCCGGCTCGAGCAGGTCGTAGGACCAAGCGATCGCGTCGCGCATCGTGCGCTGTCGCTCCGGAAGGGCGGGCGAGGCGGCGGTCAACAGCGACAACCGCCGTTCCAAGCGCGACAGCAGCGCCGCCGGTGAGAGGACCCGGCAGCGAGCGGCGCCGAGCTCGATGGCCAGCGGCAGGCCGTCCAGCCGCCGGCAAATCTCCGTCACTACCGGCGCGTTCTCCGCCGTCAGGGCAAAACCCGCCTGCACGGCTTGGGCCCGTTCCAGGAACAAGCGGCCCGCTTCGGAAATCGGGAGCTCCGGGGATGTCGCCGCCGCCTCGGCCTCGAGCCGGAGCGGCGGCACCTCATATTCCCGCTCACCGTAGATCCGCATCCGCGACCGGCTGGTGACCAGCACCGAGAGCAGCGGGCAGGCGGCGAGGAGCTGGGCCACCACCGGCGCCGCGACGACGACCTGCTCGAAGTTGTCCAGGACCAGCAGCAGCCGCTTGGGCCGCAGGAACCCGGTGAGGCGGTCGACGAGGAGCCCATCGCCGGCCTCGCGCACCCCCACCACCGGGACGATGGCGGACACGATCAGCCCGGGGTCAGTGATCGCGGCGAGCGGTACGAACCAGACGCCGTCGGGGAAGGCCCCGACCGCATCGGTCGCGGCTTGGAGCGCCAGCCGCGTCTTGCCGACGCCGCCGGGGCCGGTCAGCGTCACCAGGCGGACGCCGGGGTCTATCAGCAGCTCGCGCACCACCGCCACCTCGCGCCGGCGTCCAATCAAGGGCGTTAGGGGCGCCGGAAGCCCCGGCCCAATCCGGATCATGGGCGGCGCCGGTGGGGCCGGTGATCTCCCGCCGCCAGCCGGCACGCCCGGAGCGCGGATCGGCCCGTCCCCGGCCCGCGCGCGGTGGGCTGATCTTGGCCGAAACATGACGCGGTCCAATCTCCAAGACACTCGGCAGGGCGCTGTCCCGTCGATCATAGACGGCTCTCCCCCGCTGTCAATCAGGCAAACCGGGCGCTTCCTTCGGGCGAGCGATCCGGGCCCGCGGCACCGTCGCCCGGCGGCGGCCACCAGAAACGAGCGGATAGCGCGACGCCGGGGCTGGACTCATGCTCCCGGATCCTGGCGATTCTCGATGCCGGGGTAGACAAAGCCGCCCAATGGTCATACACTTAATACCCAAGGGGGGTATAAGAACCCGGTGAACATCCATTCCACGGGGGATATAAGGACGCGATGAACGGCCATTCCACACGAACCAATCCTGATCCACGACCATCGGCGCATCCGGCTGGCCACCAGGGGAGTCATCAGGCCGGCCCGGAGCACGCGCCGGAGCCGGCGACCCCGATCCACCGGGGCGACCTCGGCGACCCGCGGGACCTAGATCATCAAGCGATGGCGGACGGCGGGCACGGCGAACACGGCGGGCACGAGGCGCATGCCGGTCATGGCGACGGTGGGCATGCCGGGCACGCCGACGTGTTCCAACGCCGGTTCTGGATCAGCCTGATCCTGACCATCCCGATCATCCTCTACAGCCACATGATCCAGGAATGGTTCGGCTTTTCGATGCCGATGTTCCCCGGCAGCAATCTCATCGGCCCCGGACTGGGCACCGTCATCTTCGTCTACGGCGGCGCCGTCTTCCTCAGCGGCGGCTGGAGCGAGCTGCGCGCCCGCAAGCCGGGGATGATGCTGCTGATCTCGCTCGCGATCGGGGTCGCCTTCGCCGCCAGCCTGGCGACCAGCCTCGGCTGGTTCAACCTCGACTTCTGGTGGGAGTTGGCCCTCCTGATCGACATCATGCTCCTTGGTCACTGGCAGGAGATGCGGGCGATCGGGCAGGCGCGGGGGGCGCTCGATGCGCTGGCCGCGCTCCTCCCCGACGAGGCGGAACGGATCACCGCCAGCGGGACCGAGACCGTCCCCATCGCCTCCCTGCGGCCCGGCGATGTCGTCCTGGTCCGGCCCGGCGGCCGCGTCCCCGCTGATGGCGAAATTACCGACGGGGAAGCCGAGCTCGACGAGTCGATGATCACCGGCGAGTCTCGCCCGATCGAGAAAGGCGTGGGCGGGCGGGTCGTGGCCGGCACCGTGGTGGCCGGGGCCGCGATCCGGGTCCGGGTGCTCGCCACCGGGGCTGATACCGCCCTGGCCGGGATTCAGCGGCTGGTCGAACAGGCTCAAACCTCGCGCTCCCGCGCCCAGGCCCTGGCCGATCGCTTCGCCGCCCTCCTCTTCTACGTCGCGGTCGGAGCCGGGCTCCTCACCTTTATCGTCTGGAACCTGCTGGGCCAGCCGGACGACGCGGTGACGCGCACGGTGACGGTCCTCGTCATCTCCTGCCCCCATGCCCTGGGGCTGGCGATCCCGCTCGTGATCGCGCTCTCGACCGCGATCGCCGCCCGCAACGGGATTCTGATCAAGGACCGGCTCGCGCTCGAACGGATGCGCCAGGTTGACACCGTTCTCTTCGATAAGACCGGCACCCTTACCCGCGGCGAGCATGTCGTATCCGCCGTGATCCCGGTGGCCGGGACCGAGGCCGAGCTGCTGGCTCTGGCGGCGGCGGTCGAAGCCGACAGCGAGCATCCGCTGGCCCGCGCCATCGTCCGCCTGGCGACGGAGCGGGGACTTCCCATTCCCAAAGCGACCGGCTTCCGGGCCATTGCCGGGCGGGGTGTGGAGGCCACGGTGGATGGTGAACAGATCGCGATCGGCGGCCCAACCATGTTGCGGGAGCGCGGCCTCACCCCGCCGCCGGCGCTGGCCTCCCAAACTGAGCAATGGGCCACCCGCGGCGCGGCCATCCTCCATGTCGTGACGGAGCCGGATAATCGCGTGCTTGGCGCCTTTGCCCTCGAAGACCAGATCCGGCCCGAGTCGCGGCAAGCGGTCGAGCTGCTTCACGACCTTGGGATCCGGGTGGTGATGATTACCGGCGATGCCCGCTCGGTGGCGGAAGCGGTCGCCGCCGATCTTGGCGTGGATGAGGTCTTCGCCGAGGTGCTGCCGGAGGAGAAGGACACCGCCGTGGCAACCCTGCAACAGCGGGGCGAGCGGGTGGCGATGGTCGGCGACGGGGTCAACGACGCCCCGGCCCTGGCCCGGGCCGATGTCGGCATCGCGATCGGGGCCGGCACCGACGTCGCGATCGAATCGGCCGGGGTCATCCTGGCGACGAGCGACCCCCGCGCCGTGGTCGGGATCATTACCTTATCGCGTACCAGCTACCGGAAGATGATCGAGAACTTGGTCTGGGCCGCCGGCTACAACGTGGTGGCGATCCCCTTGGCGGCGGGCGTGCTCGCCCCCATCGGCTTCGTCTTGCCGCCGGCGATGGGCGCGGTCCTGATGAGCGTTTCCACCATCGTTGTCGCCCTGAATGCCCAGCTCTTGCGCCGGATCGATCTCACCCCGGACGGTGCCGGCGGCTGACATTTCCCGGCGCCCGTGGTTGTGTCTGAGCCGAAGCCGGGATCAGCCGTTGGCGGGCTCGCGGATGTTGTCGGTGGCCACCCAGCCGGTGAAGCCGGCCACCTCGACCATGATCCAGTCGAGCCCGTCGGCCTGGACGGGGCCGCTGAGCGCGATCATCTCGGTGAACTGTTGAACTTGCACCACGACGGGGCAACCGAGCCCCGGCTGCTCACGCAGGTTGATCCCGGCCTCCGCCACGAAGAAGGACGGGCCGGACACCGCGGGCAACGCCGCCGGCTCGGCGCAGCCGGTGACGACGACCGGGGTGGGGGTCATCGTCGGCAACGGGGTCGCGGTCGGCAACGGGGTTTCCGTCGGGATCGCGGTCGGGGTCGGCGTTGGCGGCGGCGTCGGTGAGGGGGTGGCGGTCGGCAACGGCGTCGCGGTGCGGACCGCGATCTGGCGCGAGGCCGGGCGCGGGGTGCTCGCGGCGACGGCTACGGTGCTGGTGGGCGGGGCCGGGCCGGCCGGCATCGTCCCGCCCGGCGGGGTGCGGTTCGCGCTGTTCAGGCCCCACACGATCGCGGTCGCGACCACGATCACGACCAGGACGAAGAGCAAGATCCGAATGGTGGCCGACCGCCGGCGGCGGGCGGCGACCAATGGTCCGGGTCGATCGATGAGCCTCACCGCTGTCCACCCGAGGCCGGCGCCAAGCCCCGTGCCTCATGTCGTTACGCCGTGCGGGGCGCGTCGGGGTGCAAGGATACGCAATCCCCGGCAAGCCGTCAGGTCTCCATCTCCGCCAGCGTCCCGCGCCGCTCCCGGCCGATTGATCTTGACGGTCCTGAGCAGAACGGGCTCCAGAATGTTACGCCCTCCAACACGCTGACACTTGTTGCGCCGATTCTTTGAAGGAATTTGCCCGATTTTCTTCAAAGCCCCGTGTGCTTTGACAGGGTCTTTTCATTCTCCTACAGCCCGAGGAGGGCGAGGGTGGCGACGGGGTCACGCGCCAGGGCACGCCGCGCCGTGGCGATGGCGGTGTGACCATGAGCGCGCAAGAGGCCGATCACGGTGT